>NZ_JBAMDJ010000014.1:0-148266 GCF_036961705.1 Pseudomonas sp. 3JA | reverse complement strand
AAGAAAGTTCTTACGACAAGCGCGGACTGCTCCCGGCTGTCACAACCCCCCGACAGTGCTAAGGTTCTGCCCCTAGCTTTTGCATTTTCAAGGATGCCTTTCATGCCGGACGCAACGTCCCTCAGCCCAGCTTTCATGGTGGTTCACGGGAATCGCCTTGATGAATTGCGCAGCCTGGTGATCAGCTTGATGCGGCGCTATCCGCTGGCCCCCCTTGAAAATGAAATCGCCCTGGTACAGAGCAACGGCATTGCCCAATGGCTCAAGCTCGCACTGGCTGAAGACCCGGAAGACGATGATTCCGGCGGCTGCGGTATTGCGGCTGCCATTGATGTGCAACTGCCGGGCAGTTTCATGTGGCAACTTTATCGAACAGTCCTGGGACGTGATGAGATTCCGGCCAAGTCCCTATTGGACAAGGCTCCGCTGACCTGGCGCCTGATGCGCCTGCTGCCGCAGTTGATCGAGCAGCCTCATTTCGAACCTCTGCGACGGTTCCTTACCCACGACACCGACTTGCGCAAGCGTTATCAACTGTCCGAGCGTCTTGCCGATCTGTTCGACCAGTACCAGGTCTACCGGGCCGACTGGCTTGAGGATTGGGCGGAAGGTCGACACCAGACCAGAAATGTCCGAGGCGAAATCAAGTCGCTCGCGCCGGCAAATTGCTGGCAAGCGGAACTGTGGCGAGCCTTGTTGCTGGATGTGGGGGAACAAGGCATGGCGCAAAGCCGTGCTGGCGTTCATCAGCGTTACATCGAACGTATCAACAGCCTGGAAGCCGCTCCGAAAGGCCTGCCCGCACGGGTCATCGTGTTTGGTATTTCTTCGTTGCCTGCCCAGGTCCTGGAGGCGCTCGCCGGCCTTTCCCGGTTCAGCCAGGTTCTGCTCTGCGTGCATAACCCATGTCGCCATCATTGGGCGGACATCGTCGCCGACAAGGACTTGCTGCGCTATCAATACAAGCGCCAGGCACGCAAGGCTGGCATGCCCGTCGTCCTCGATCCGCAAACCCTGCATCAACATGCCCATCCGTTATTGGCCGCCTGGGGCAAGCAAGGGCGCGACTATATCAACCTGCTCGACAGCTACGATGACCCCAACAGCTATCGCTCGGTGTTTCGTGATGGGCGAATTGACCTGTTCACCGATGGAACTCCTACAACCCTTCTCAGCCAGTTGCAGGATGACATCCTGGAGCTGCGCCCCCTGAATGAAACCCGGGAACACTGGCCTATCGTCGATACGGAGCGAGACGGCTCGATCCGTTTTCATGTGGCCCACGGCGCCCAGCGTGAAGTTGAAATTCTTCACGACCAATTGCTGGCCTACTTCAGTGCGGATCCGACCCTGCGCCCACGGGATATCATCGTCATGGTCCCGGACATTGACAGTTATGCACCACACATTCGCGCAGTGTTCGGCCAGCTCGACAGGGGCGACCCGCGGTTCATTCCCTTCACGCTGACCGACCAGGGCCAGCGTGGACGTGATCCATTGCTGATCGCCGTCGAGCATTTGCTCAAGCTGCCGGACAGTCGCTTCCCGGTCAGCGAAATCCTCGATCTGCTGGATGTCCCGGCGTTGCGCGAACGGTTTGGCATCGATGAGGCCGACCTGCCGACACTGCACCGCTGGATCGAAGGCGCCGGGATTCGCTGGGGGATGAGCGCCGAACACCGTGCCGGGTTGGGCCTGCCTGCCGAGCTTGAGCAGAACAGCTGGCATTTCGGCTTGCGTCGCATGTTGCTGGGGTATGCCGTCGGCAGTTCGAACGCGTATGAAGGCATTGAGCCCTATGACGAGATCGGTGGCCTGGACGCGGCGTTGATCGGTCCCTTGGTTGCATTGCTGGATGCCCTGGAAGTCGCCCATCAGGAACTTACCCGGCCGGCATCGCCGCAGCAATGGGGTTCACGCCTGCAAGATCTGATGCAGCTGTTTTTCCAGGCAAGCAACGAGCATGACGACTATTTGCTGGCCCAACTCGAAGACTTGCGTGAAACCTGGCTGGAAACCTGTGAGTCGGTGGGGCTGCACGATGAATTGCCGCTGACGGTGGTACGAGAGGCGTGGTTGGCCGGACTGGATCAGGGGCGACTGTCCCAGCGTTTCCTGGCCGGCGCAGTCAACTTCTGTACCTTGATGCCGATGCGCGCGATTCCCTTCAAGCTGGTGTGCCTGCTGGGGATGAATGATGGTGATTACCCGAGAGCCCAGCCGCCTTTGGACTTCGACCTGATGGGGGGCGATTATCGTCCGGGCGATCGTTCCCGCCGTGAGGACGACCGTTACCTGCTGTTGGAAGCGCTGCTTTCTGCCCGGGAAAAGCTGTATATCAGTTGGGTGGGTCGCAGTATTCGCGACAACAGCGAGCGCCCGGCATCGGTGTTGATCGGCCAACTGCGCGATCATCTCGCCAGTGGCTGGCGGTTGGCAGATGACAGCAAGCCTCTTCTCGATGCCCTGACCCAGGAGCATCCGTTGCAACCGTTCAGTGCACGTTATTTCCATGAAGGTGACGAGCTGTTCAGTTACGCCAGCGAATGGCGGATGCTCCATGGCGTTTGCGATCACACCGACAAGAACCAGGTGCTGGAACCCTATGTCCAGGAGGAGCCCTTGGGCCTTGGGCAGTTGCAGGACTTCCTGCGCAATCCTGTCCGCCATTTCTTCAGTCAGCGGTTGAAAGTGTTCTTCGAGGCCATCGAAGCGCCTTTGGCCGATGACGAACCTTTCGTGCTTGATGCGCTGCAACGCTACAGCTTGAGTGACAGCTTGCTCGAGGCCGCCCTGGTACGCCTGGACCAGCCGGATCTTGCCCTCACCGCTCACGCCAAAAGACTGCAGAACAGCGGCCTGTTACCCATGGCCGGTTTCGGTGAATGCATGCAGCGTGAATTGATCGAACCCCTGCCGGATCTGCTCCAGCGATACCAACAGCTTCTGGCGTTATGGCCGACACCGTCGGTCAGCGCTGTGCCAGTCAGCCTGCAATTGCTGGGAGTGAATGTCGAAGGGTGGCTCAGTGGTTTGCATCAGCGTTCCGACGGTGCGGTCCTCGCCATCACGGCCATACCCAACAGCATCGGTTCCACCAAGACCCGTAAGTGGCATCGCCTGATACGGCCTTGGGTCAACCATCTCGTGGCCTGCGCTAATGGCCTGTCGTTGACGACGGCATTGGTAGCCAGTGATGACAGCTTGCTGCTGGCGCCTTTTGAGGAGCCTGTCGCACAAAGGCTACTGGGCGACATGCTGCAGGCCTGGCAGACCGGTATGCGCCAGCCGCTACCGATCGCGGTGAAGACGGCTTTCGCCTGGCTCGGCCAGACTGATCCGGTCAAGGCCGAAGCGGCGGCTCGCAAAGCCTATGAGGGCGATGGGCAGACGTTTGAAGGCGAGCGGCGGGAAAGTCCGGCATTGGCTCGACAGTTTCCTGATTTCGATGCCTTGATGGCTGACGAAACATTCCCCGATTGGTGCGATGCGCTTTATCGGCCGTTGCTCGAAGCCCCATGGCGTTCATTGGTCGGCGAGGAAGCCCGTTCATGAGTCGACAGACCCCATTGGCCCTGGCTTTTCCGCTACGTGGCAGCCAACTGATCGAGGCCAGCGCCGGCACCGGCAAGACCTTCACCATCTCGGCGCTGTACCTGCGTCTGGTGCTGGGGCATGGCGGTCCGGCGTCCGGCTTTGGCCGCGAGTTGCTTCCACCGCAAATCCTGGTGGTGACCTTCACGGACGCTGCCACCAAAGAGTTGCGTGAACGAATTCGCACCCGTCTGGCCGAAGCGGCGCGTTTCTTCCGTGACGAAATTCCCGCCCCGGATTCGCTGATCGCCGCGTTGCGCGATGAGTTCAACGCTGAGCAATGGCCTGGCTGCGCGAACCGGCTGGACATTGCTGCGCAGTGGATGGATGAAGCGGCCGTCTCGACCATCCACAGTTGGTGCCAGCGCATGTTGCGTGAGCATGCCTTCGACAGCGGCAGCCTGTTCACCCAGACCCTGGAAACCGACCACAGCGAATTGCTGGGCGAGGTTCTGCGCGATTATTGGCGGTTGTTCTGCTATTCGATGCAAGGCGAGGCGCTGAACTGGGTGCGTACCCATTGGGGAGGGCCTGCTGCGCTGTTGCCGCGGGTGCGAGGTCTGTTTTCCAGCGAGCATGGCGACGGCGACGGGCTTGAGCCTGCTGAACTCATCGCCGCGGCCTTGCAGGAGCGCAGTGCCGCCTTGCTCGATCTCAAGGCGCCGTGGCGGCAATGGGCGGTGGAACTGTTGGAGATCTGCCAGCAAGGCGTTGCCAGCAAGTCTGTCGATGGGCGCAAGATGCAGGCGCGTTACTTCGAGCCATGGTTTCAGAAAATTACTGCCTGGGTCGATGACGAAAGCCTTGAGCTGTTGGACATTGGCACCGGATTCACGCGGTTGACGCCCGAGGGCATGGCCGAAGCCTGGAAAGGTGAAGTGCCCAACCATCCCGGACTGGACGCCATGGCCAGTCTCAAGGCCAGCCTGGATGCGTTGCCCACGCCAGATGCCGCCGTGTTGCAGCATGCCGCGCAATGGGTCGGGACGCGCTTCGAGGCAGAGAAACGTCGCCGCGCCGAGATGGGCTTCGATGACATGCTGCTGCGTCTCGATGCGGCCCTGCAGGCCGACGGAGGCGAGCGTCTGGCGAGCCTGATCCGCGAACAGTTTCCGGTGGCGCTGATCGATGAGTTCCAGGACACCGACCCGGTTCAATACCGCATCTTCGAAAGCATCTACCGTATCGAAGACAACGACCCTGGGACCGGACTTTTCCTGATCGGCGATCCGAAGCAGGCGATTTACGCTTTTCGCGGTGCCGACATCTATACCTACCTGCGCGCTCGCGAAGCCACTGCTGGCAGGCTGCACACACTGGGCACGAATTTCCGTTCCAGCCATGCCATGGTGGGTGCGGTAAATCATATTTTCCAGAGTGCCGAGTCCCGCCCGAAGGGCCGTGGCGCCTTTCTGTTCCGTGAACCTTCGGGCGAGAACCCGGTGCCGTTCCTGTCCGTTGAGTCCCAGGGACGCAAGGAGTCCTTGCAGGTCGCTGGGCAGGCGGTCGCGGCGCTGAACATCTGGCACCTGTCGTCGGACCAGCCACTTTCCGGTGCGGTGTATCGACAATCCATGGCGGCCGCCTGCGCCAGTGAGATCACGGCGTTGCTCAACGGCGGCCAGTCGGGACGCGACGGCTTCACGGTCGATGGAAAAGTGCTGCGAGGCGTGCGCCCGGCAGATATCGCCATCCTGGTGCGCGATGGTAAAGAAGCGCAGGCGGTGCGAGACGCGTTGTCCGCGCGGGGCGTGCGCAGTGTGTATCTGTCCGACAAGGATTCGGTCTTTGCCTCGCAGGAAGCGCGGGATTTGCTGATCTGGCTCAGGGCCTGTGCCGAGCCGGATGCCGAGCGACCGCTACGGGCGGCCCTGGCCAGCATCACGTTGAACCTGTCGCTGACGGAGCTGGAGCGTCTCAATCAGGATGAGCTGGCCTGGGAAGCCCGGGTCATGCAGTTCCGCGGTTATCGTACGGTCTGGCGCAGCCAGGGCGTTCTGCCGATGTTGCGGCGCCTGCTGCATGATTTCAAACTGCCCCAGGCCTTGATGGCGCGAAGCGATGGTGAGCGAGTGCTGACCAACTTGTTGCACCTTTGCGAACTGTTGCAACAGGCCGCCGGTGAATTGGATGGCGAACAAGCCTTGATCCGGCATTTGTCCGAGCACCTGGCCTTGTCCGGGCAAGTGGGGGAAGAGCAGATCCTGCGACTGGAAAGCGATGAGCAACTGGTCAAGGTGGTCACGATCCACAAGTCCAAGGGCCTCGAATATCCGTTGGTCTTCTTGCCCTTCATCTGCTCGACGAAACCGGTGGACGGCAGTCGATTGCCGTTGCACTACCACGATGAGGCCAACAAGGCGCAGATCAGCCTCAAGCCCACTGCCGAATTGATCGCCAAGGCCGATGACGAGCGTCTGGCCGAGGACCTGCGGCTTCTCTACGTGGCACTGACCCGTGCACAACATGCCTGCTGGCTAGGTGTCGCGGATCTCAAGCGGGGCAGCAACAATCGCTCGATCCTCCATGTGTCCGCGCTGGGGTATCTATTGGGCGGTGGTGCACCGCTGGCCGAGTCGGTGGAATTGAGGCGTTGGCTGGAAGACCTGCAACAAGGCAGTGACGCGGTGAGCTACCAGCCAATGCCCGAGGCCACCGACGAGCACTACCGGCCCCCGCGCAACGAAGCCGTGTTGCTTGAACCCTTGGTGCCCTTGCGAAAAGCCAGCGAGAACTGGTGGATCGCGTCCTACAGTGCCTTGCGCATCAGCGAAAGCCTGAGCGAAGGCAGCGATACCGCGCCAGAGAGTCCCCAGGCCCAGAAACTGTTCGACGATGAACGATTGGACCCGGACGCTCCCAGGGAGACCCTTGCTGTCGGTGGCGACATCCACCGCTTTCCCCGTGGCCCCAACCCCGGCACTTTCCTCCATGGCCTGCTGGAGTGGGCCGCTGGGGAGGGTTTTTCATCGGCACCAGCGGATATCGAGGATGCCATTGCCCGACGCTGCAATCGCCGAGGCTGGAAAGGCTGGATCACCACGCTGAGCGATTGGCTGCAGCACCTGATCAAGATGCCCATGCACGTCGGCAACGATCAGGCGCCAGTGGTGCTCGAACACTTGAGCCGATTCCAGGTGGAGATGGAGTTCTGGTTCGCCAGCCACAAGGTCGATGTGCAAAAGCTCGACCAGCTGGTTTGCCGCTTCACCCATGGCGGTGTGGCCCGCGTCGCGGCGGAGCCGGTGCTGCTCAACGGCATGTTCAAGGGCTTCATCGATTTGACGTTCGAGCACGACGGTCGGTACTACGTGGCCGATTACAAATCCAACTGGCTGGGTGTCGATGACATGGCCTACACCGTACCGGCCATGGAGCAGTCGATCCTGGACCATCGCTACGACCTGCAATACGTGCTGTACCTGTTGGCCCTGCATCGCCAGCTCAAGGCACGGCTCCCCGATTACGACTACGACCGGCATGTCGGCGGCGCGTTGTACCTGTTCCTTCGCGGAACCCGCTCAGCCAGTCAGGGGGTGTATTTCACCAAGCCGCCACGGGCATTGATCGAACAACTGGATCGCCTGTTCCAGGGGGCGAGCGAACCCAAGGCTGAACCGGCGTGGGTACAGGGAGAGTTGCTATGAGTCGTTCTTTTGCCGACCTGCTGCCCAAGTCCTCCGACGACGAAAGCCTGGTGGAGCTGGCGCCCTTGAGTCGTGCGCAGGACCTGCTGTTGTTACTGACGCGCTGGGTCGAGCGCGGCTGGTTGCGCGCCCTGGACAAGGCATTCGTGGCGTTCCTCCATGAGCTGGCGCCCGACGATGATCCTTTGGTCCTGCTCGCTGCTGCGTTGACCAGCCATCAACTGGGGCACGGGCATGTTTGCCTGGATGTGTTCGAGACCCTCAAGGAACCGGATTTTGCGCTGTCGCTGCCTCCCGAGGGTGACCTGCAGACGGGCGCGATGCTGTTGCCATCGCAAATATTGGCGACGCTGGATGGCGTCCATTGGTGCAAGGCCCTGGCGTCCAGTCGTCTGGTGGCCCTGGCCGTGGATGGGAGCGAAGAGGCGCAGCAACGTCCGTTGGTGCTCTCTGGCAAGCGTCTTTATCTGCGCCGCTACTGGGGTTACGAACGGCGGATCGATGAAGCGTTGCGTCAACGGCTTATCGAGCATGAAGCGGCGCCCGGCGACCTGCGCGAGCGTTTGGACGGGTTGTTCGGGCCGGCCAACCCCAGCGGCCCGATCGATTGGCAGAAACTGGCCTGCGCGCTGGCGACCCGCGGGGCCTTCAGCATCGTGACCGGCGGTCCGGGCACCGGCAAGACCACGACCGTTGTACGCCTGCTGGCCTTGCTCCAGGCACCGGCCGTCGAGGCCGGGAAGCCGCTGCGGATTCGCCTGGCCGCGCCCACTGGCAAGGCGGCGGCGCGCCTGACCGAATCCATCAGCCAGCAGGTCCGGACCCTGGATGTGGACGAGGCTGTGCGCGAACGGATTCCCTGCGACGTCACGACAGTCCATCGTTTGTTGGGCAGCCGCCCCGGCACCCGGCATTTTCGCCACCATGCAGGCAATCGCTTGCCACTGGATGTGCTGGTGGTCGATGAAGCGTCGATGATTGACCTGGAGATGATGGCCAATCTGCTGGATGCACTGCCGGTCCATGCACGGTTGGTGTTGCTGGGGGACAAGGACCAGTTGGCCTCTGTAGAAGCCGGTGCGGTGCTGGGGGATTTGTGTCGAGACGCCGAGGAGGGCTGGTACAGCCCCCGGACCCGAGCCTGGCTTGAATCGGTCAGTGGTGAAAGCCTGGCGGCCAGTGACCTGCAACAGGACCTCGACGGCACTCATCCGCTGGCACAGCAAGTGGTCATGCTTCGGCATTCCCGGCGCTTCGGCGAAGGCAGCGGGATCGGTCAACTGGCTCGCTGGGTCAACCAGCAGCAGCCTGAAAAAGCCCGTCAGTTGCTGGAGCAAGGGCAGCATGCCGATCTGTCTTCCCTGAAATTGGCGAGTGAACACGATACAAAATTGGAAAAGCTGTTACTCGACGGCAAGCCAGATGGCCCCCAGGGTTATCGACATTACCTGAGCCTGCTAAGGCAGCGACGCCCGAGCATTTCTCGCCCGCTGGAAGACCGTTGCTGGGCCGATTGGGCCCGGGAAGTCCTGGCGGCCTTCGACGAATTCCAATTGCTTTGCGCGGTGCGCAAAGGTCCGTGGGGTGTCGAAGGACTGAACTTGCGAATCACCGCCGCCTTGCTCAAGGCCCGCCTTATCGATAGCGATCACCAGTGGTACGAAGGGCGCCCGGTGCTGATGACCCGCAACGACTATGGGCTGGGGCTGATGAACGGCGATATCGGTATCGCCCTCAAGCTGCCCGAGCGTGATGGCCCCGATGCCGGCAAACAGGTTCTGCGGGTTGCTTTCCCGCGCAACGACGGCCGGGGCGGTGTGCGTTTCGTCCTGCCCAGCCGCCTGAATGATGTGGAAACCGTGTATGCCATGACGGTGCATAAATCCCAGGGCTCGGAATTCACCCATACCGCGTTGATCCTCCCGGATGCGCTGAACCCGGTATTGACCAAGGAGTTGGTGTACACCGCCATTACCCGGGGTAAGCAATGGTTCAGCCTGATTGAGCCACGAGCGGGGGTGTTCGAGGAGGCGGTGCGGCGCAAGGTCAAGCGTTTGAGCGGGCTCATGTTGGCGTTGGAGGGTGATGACTGAATGATCAGATTTCGTGATTCGATCCCGGAGTCACGATTTTGACTGTTTTCTGCCAGATACGTCCGTAGGGCGCCGGCTCGCTGGCTTTTTGGCACTGTGCTATCGTTCCGACACTTATCGTATGGCTAAGAGATTTTCCATGAAAGTGGCGGTTCGGGAGGCGGTGCGCAGCAAGGACTGGAGGCATTATCTGCTTGCCGGTCTTCTGTGGTTGCTGTCGCCTATGGCACTTGCCGAAGTCCCGCCCTCCACGAGCCGGGCTGAACAGCGGGCCGAATCGGTCACTCAAGTCGTCTTGGGCATTCTCAGCTACGCACGCTGGCCAGTGGAGCCTGCGCAGTTGCAACTGTGCATCGTCGGCCCGACTCAATACACCGACGATCTGGTCAAAGGCACCACCCAGGCCACCGGTCGACCGGTGACCGTACAGCGATTGCTGGCCGATCACCCCAACATCGCTACGGATTGCAACGCCGTCTACATCGGCAGGCTGACCAGCGACGAGCGCACCCGCCTGTTTGATTCCCTGATCGGCAAGCCCGTGTTGAGCATCAGCGAAGGCGGCGACCAGTGCACCGTGGGGAGCCTGTTCTGTCTGCGGGTCGGTGATGAGCAGGTATCGTTCGAGGTCAACCTCGACTCGGTCGCGCGCAGTGGCGTGCGTATCCATCCGAGCGTTCTGCAGCTTTCCCGTCGCAGGCCGGCAGTACCATGAGCCTGACCAAATCGCGGATCCGTCCCACCCTGGGCTCGGTCATCGGGCGCGGCCACCTGATTGTCGCGTTGGTGGCGATCACCATGGCCAGCGTTTCCCTGACGTTGCTGGGTGTGCTTGCGTTGCGGGTCTACGCCGATCACAACCTGCATTTGATCGCCCGTTCGATCAACTACACCGTGGAAGCCGCCGTGGTGTTCGATGACTCGGCTGCGGCCACCGAAGCGCTGGCCTTGATCGCTTCCACCGAGGAAGTCGCCGATGCTCAGGTGTTCAATAAATATGGCCGCCTGTTGGCGCGCTGGCAGCGACCGGAAACCGGCCTGTTGTCGGGGCTGGAAGTGCACATTGCCAAGGCGTTTTTGGAAAAGCCCATCAGTCTGCCGATCGTTCACCAAGGGCGGAACATCGGCAGCATTCTATTGGCAGGGCATGGCGGCAGCTTGTTGCGCTTTTTGCTCAGCGGTCTGGCGGGGATCATTTTGTGCACCGCGGTGAGTGCCTGGGTGGCGCTTTATCTGGCGCGACGTCAGTTGCGGGCGATCACCGGACCATTGCGCAGCCTGGCCGAAGTGGCCCACGCGGCACGTAGCGAGCGGGCCCTGGACCGGCGCGTGCCGCCGGCCGCCATCGCCGAACTGGATAATCTGGCCAATGACTTCAATGCACTGCTCGACGAACTGGAGTCCTGGCAGACTCACCTGCAAAGCGAAAACGAAACTCTGGCACACCAGGCCAGCCACGACAGCTTGACCGGCTTGCCGAACCGGGCGTTTTTCGAGGGCCGACTGATCCGCGCCTTGCGCAACGCCAGCAAGCTCAACGAGCAAGTGGCCGTGTTGTACCTGGACAGCGATCGATTCAAGGGCATCAACGACAATTTCGGCCACGCTGCCGGTGACGCGGTGCTGACGGCCGTGGCGACCCGGGTCCGGGCACAGTTGCGTGAAGACGACTTGGTCGCGCGCCTGGGAGGCGATGAATTCGCCGTGCTGCTGGCACCCCTGCACAAGGCCGAGGACGCCGAACGGATCGCTGAAAAAATCATCGCCAGCATGGAAATGCCGATTCAGTTGCCCGGCAATGCTTCCGTGCTGACGTCCCTCAGTATCGGCATTGCCGTTTACCCCGATGATGGTGCCACACCGGGCACCCTACTCCACGCCGCCGATGCGGCGATGTACCAAGCCAAACGCCTTGCCCGAGGCGGTCAACATACGGCGGGGTCGGATCACTCCGTCGCTGATCTTCAAACCAGGAGCTGACTCGTGCGTTCATATCCTCAATTTTCCCTGCGCTGGTTCGCGGCGCTTTTCTTGCTCGTCATGGCGCTGAGCGGTTGCCAGACGGCTCCGCCGAAAGGTCTGACCCCGGCGCAAATTGCCGTACTCAAGCACCAAGGCTTCGAATTGACCGAAGATGGCTGGGCCTTCGGTTTGTCGGGCAAGGTGTTGTTTGGCAGCGATGTGGAAAACCTCAACCCGGCCAGTACCGAAATCGTCGAGCGCATCGGCAAGGCGTTGTTGGAGGCGAGCATCGAGCGGGTACGTGTCGATGGTCATACCGACGCATCGGGTTCCCAGGCCTACAACGAACAACTGTCGATGCGCCGGGCCGCCAGCGTGGGCAAGGTGCTGACAAGCGTTGGCATGCGCGAAGAGAACGTCCAGCTGCGCGGCCTGGGCAGCAGCAAACCGGTCGCCTCCAACGACACCGCCAGCGGCCGCACCGAAAACCGCCGTGTCGCCATCGTGGTCATCGCCGACTAGTCGGCAAACACCATCTCCCGGCTGTCGCCCATCAGCAGTGGCTGATTCTGTTCAGTCACCTCGCGAATGTAATCCCACAACAACGTAATCCTCTTCAGCTTCCTCAAGTCCTCCCGGCAGTACATCCAGAATTGCCGGGTGACGGTGATGTCCTCCGGCAGCACCGGCAACAGCCGTGGGTCCTGGGCGGCGAGGAAGCAGGGCAGGATTGCCAGCGAGCGCCCTTGCTGCGCGGCCACGAATTGCGCAATCACGCTGGTGCTGCGCAGGTGGGCGTTGGCGCCGGGCAGGACGTTGGCCAGGTAGAGCAATTCGGAGCTGAACGCCAGGTCATCCACGTAGCTGATGAACGAGTGCTTGCCCAGGTCTGCCGGGCGCTGGATGGGTGGGTGGTTGTCCAGGTAGGACTGGGTGGCGTAGAGCTGCAGTCGGTAGTCGCACAATTTGCAGCATACATACGGGCCGTGTTCGGGGCGTTCGAGGGCGATGACGATGTCGGCTTCGCGCTTGGAGAGACTGATGAAGTGTGGCAGCGGGAGGATGTCTACCGAAATGGCCGGGTAGGCGTCGACGAAGTGGCTCAGTTGCGGGGTGATGAAGAAGCTGCCGAAGCCTTCGGTGCAGCCCATGCGCACGTGGCCGGACAGTGCGACGCCAGAGCCTGAGACCTGTTCGCAGGCCATGTGCAGGGTGCTTTCGATCGATTCAGCGTAACCCAGCAGGCGCTGGCCTTCGGCCGTCAGGACAAAACCGTTGGTCCGGGATTTCTCGAACAGCAGCGTGCCCAGCGAGGCTTCCAGCGAGCTGATGCGTCGCGATACCGTGGTGTAGTCGACGGCCAGGCGCTTGGCGGCCGTGCTGGCCTTGCGGGTGCGGGCCACTTCGAGGAAGAACTTGAGGTCGTCCCAATTCAGCGACCCCAGGGAGGTGATGTTTTTTTGCATGATGGACCGGTTTTTATGTGCGTTCTTATTAGAAGTTTGCACATCTATACTCCAAAAACAGTCTCATCACCATGCGTGCTCATGCACCTTGGTCTTTGCTGAAGCAGCGCTCTCTATAAGAACAATCCCGGAGGCCAGCATGAACGTTTCCCTTACGCCCAGCGACACCACCCTACAAACCGTCAGACTGCTGATCGATGGCGAGTGGGTCGAATCCCAATCCAGCGAATGGCACGACATCGTCAACCCAGCCACCCAGCAAGTGTTGGCAAAGGTTCCGTTCGCCACGGCCTCGGAAGTCGATGCTGCCATCGCCGCTGCCCAGCGTGCTTTCCAGACCTGGAAACTGACCCCCATCGGCGCGCGGATGCGCATCATGCTCAAGCTCCAGGTGTTGATCCGCGAGCATTCAAAGCGCATCGCCGCGGTGCTCAGCGCCGAACAGGGCAAGACCATCGCTGACGCCGAGGGTGATATTTTCCGCGGCCTGGAAGTGGTCGAGCACGCCTGTTCCATCGGCACCCTGCAGATGGGCGAGTTCGCCGAGAACGTCGCCGGAGGCGTGGACACCTACACGCTGCGCCAGCCGATCGGGGTGTGTGCGGGCATTACACCGTTCAACTTCCCGGCGATGATTCCGCTGTGGATGTTCCCGATGGCCATCGCCTGCGGCAACACCTTTGTGCTCAAGCCGTCGGAACAGGATCCGCTGTCGACCATGCTCTTGGTGGAACTGGCCATCGAGGCCGGCGTCCCGGCAGGTGTGCTCAACGTGGTGCACGGCGGCAAGGATGTGGTGGATACGCTTTGCACCCACAAGGACATCAAGGCGGTTTCCTTCGTCGGCTCGACGGCGGTCGGCACCCACGTGTATGACCTGGCGGGTCGCCATGGCAAGCGCGTGCAGTCGATGATGGGCGCCAAGAACCACGCGGTGGTGTTGCCCGATGCCAATCGTGAGCAGGCCCTCAACGCCCTGGTCGGCGCCGGTTTCGGCGCGGCGGGCCAGCGTTGCATGGCCACTTCCGTGGTGGTGCTGGTGGGCGCGGCCAAGCAGTGGTTGCCAGAGCTCAAGGCCCTGGCACAGAAACTCAAGGTCAATGCCGGCAGCGAGCCGGGCACTGACGTCGGCCCGGTGATTTCCAAGCGCGCCAAGGCACGGATCCTCGAATTGATCGAGAGTGGCGTGCAGCAAGGGGCGAAGCTGGAGCTCGATGGGCGTGGGATCAGCGTGCCGGGTTTCGAGCAGGGCAATTTTGTCGGTCCGACCCTGTTTTCCGGCGTGACCACCGAGATGCGCATCTACACCGAGGAAATCTTCGGCCCGGTGCTGGTGGTGCTGGAAGTCGACACCCTGGATCAGGCGATTGCCCTGGTCAACGCCAACCCATTCGGCAACGGCACCGGCCTGTTCACCCAGAGCGGCGCGGCGGCACGCAAATTCCAGAGCGAAATCGACGTTGGCCAGGTGGGCATCAACATTCCGATCCCGGTGCCGGTGCCGTTCTTCAGCTTCACCGGTTCCCGTGGTTCGAAACTCGGCGACCTTGGTCCGTACGGCAAACAAGTGGTGCAGTTCTACACTCAGACCAAGACCGTGACCGCGCGCTGGTTCGATGATGACAGCGTCAATGACGGTGTGAACACCACCATCAATTTGCGTTAAGGAGCCGGACATGAACATCGCATTTATCGGCCTGGGCAACATGGGCGCCCCCATGGCGCGCAACCTGCTCAAGGCCGGCCATTCGCTGAACCTGTTCGACCTGAACCAGACGGTGCTGGCTGAACTGGCGGCATTGGGCGGCACGATCAGTGCCTCGCCTCGCGACGCGGCCCAGGGCGCTGCTCTGGTGATCACCATGCTGCCGGCCGCCGCCCATGTGCGCAGTGTCTGGCTGGGTGAAGACGGCGTGCTGGCTGGTATCGCTGCCGGCACGCCAGCGGTGGATTGCAGCACCATCGATCCACAAACCGCCCGCGACGTGGCGGCTGCCGCGGCGAAACAAGGGGTGGCGATGGCCGATGCGCCGGTCTCGGGTGGTACCGGTGGTGCGGCGGCGGGTACGTTGACCTTCATGGTCGGTGCCTCGGCCGAGTTGTTCGCCACCTTGCAACCGGTGCTGGCGCAAATGGGCCGTAACATCGTGCACTGTGGCGAAGTCGGCACCGGGCAGATCGCCAAGATCTGCAACAACCTGCTGCTGGGGATTTCCATGGTGGGCGTCAGCGAAGCCATGGCGCTGGGCGATGCCTTGGGGATCGACACCCAGGTGTTGGCCGGCATCATCAACAGTTCAACGGGGCGTTGCTGGAGTTCGGACACTTACAATCCGTGGCCGGGCGTGATCGACACGGCACCGGCGTCCCGTGGCTATACGGGTGGCTTTGGCGCCGACCTGATGCTCAAGGACCTTGGCCTGGCGACCGAAGCCGCGCGGCAGGCCCATCAGCCGGTGGTGCTGGGGGCGGTGGCGCAGCAGTTGTACCAGGCGATGAGCCAGCGGGGCGAGGGCGGCAAGGATTTTTCGGCGATTGTTAATAGCTATCGCAAGCCGCAGTAGGGGCTGGTTTCAAAGCTTTTGTGGCGAGGGAGCTTGCTCCCGCTGAGGTGCGAAGCACCTCTTGAAACGCGGCTGCTGCGCAGCCGAGCGGGAGCAAGCTCCCTCGCCACAGGTGGTCTCTCGGTTTTTTGTTTCAGGCAAAGACGAAATATTTGCGCACGGTCTCGACCACTTCCCACGTGCCTTTCATGCCCGGCTCGATGACGAAGATGTCACCGGCGCGCAGATAGATCGGCTCCATGCCCTCTGGGGTGATGATGCAGTAGCCTTCCTGGAAATGGCAGTACTCCCACTTCACGTATTCCACATACCATTTGCCGGGTGTGCAGATCCAGGTGCCCATGATCTTGCTGCCGTCTTCGCTGGTGTAGGCGTTGAGGTTGACGGTGTGCGGGTCGCCTTCGAGTTTTTCCCATTTGCAGGCATCGAGTACGGGCAGCGGATGGGTGTCGCGCAGGACGGTGATGGGTGCGGTCATGTGAGCTCCGAAAGGGGCGGAAGAGAACAGGCACCCTAACGTGCGGCATGAGCGGGTAGATGTCTGTGGTCGACATCGGGCTATCCAGAAGCGCGCATCAATCGGCCAGATGCCGAGCCAGGGCCGTGGCGTAGGCCGGCAAACCGTCGAAGTTGCGGGCGCACAGCAGCAACGCCCGGTGCGCCCAGGCTTCTTGCAGCGGGATGCATTGATACGATGGCTCGGGTGGGCGCCGGTCGATGGCAGCCTTCGGCACGATGGCAATGCCTGCACCATGGGCCACCATACGAATCAGCCCGTCGAAACCATCGGCGCGAATGCGGACTTGCATACGTGAGCCGATGTGCAGGGCCTGTTCTTCCAGGTGAATCGCCAGGGCACTGGAGGCGTTCAGCCCGACATAATCGTGGCTGAGGGTTTCGCTGAAACGTACGGCGCGACCGTCAGCCAGGGGGTGTCCGGTCGGTAGGATCAATACCAGCGGATCGTCGCGAAAAGGCCAGGTCTGAAGCCCCTCGGTGTCCACTGCGTCGGAAACGATACCGAGGTCTGCCGCGCCTTGGCGCAGCGCATGGGTGATCCGTGAGCTGGGCAATTCCTGCAGGTCAATGTCGAGGTTGGGATGGGCCTGGAGAAAATCGGCCAGCAGCTCGGGCAGGTATTCGGTCATGGCGCTGGTGTTGCACAGCAGCCGCACCCGGCCTTTGATGCCTTTGGCGTATTCGGCCAGGTCCTGTTGCAGGCGTTCGGCCTGTTGCAGCAGGATCCGGGCGTGCTCGGCCAGGGCTTTGCCTGCGGGAGTGGGCGTTACCCCACGCCGTCCGCGCTCAAGCAGGTCGATGTCCAGGGATGCTTCCATGGCCCGGACCCGCGCACTGGCTGCGGCCAGGGACAAATGGCTGCGAGCCGCACCGGCGGTGATGTTGCCGGTGTCGAGGATGTTCAGGTAGAGACGCAGGTCGGTGAGGTCGAAGTGCATGGGCGGGGATCCTGTCTCAAGTGCTGTGGCGCCTGGTTTATCGTCATCGCGAGCATCAGCGAATTCACAGCCTCTTGCACAAAGAGAGGCACCCTCAGTATATGGCAGATTTCCAAACCATGTTCCGGGGCGCACGATACCCCTATGAACACACTCATCGCTTTCTATCAAAATCTCGGCCTGGTCCTTTCCCTGTTGGTTATCGGCACCTTCCTGCTGGCCGGCACCATCAAGGGCGTGATCGGCCTCGGCCTGCCGACCATCGCCATGGGCTTGCTTGGGCTGGCTATGGCTCCGGCGCAGGCTGCGGCGCTGCTCATCATCCCGGCGACCCTGACCAATTTCTGGCAATTGGCATTTGGTGGTCATCTGCAAGCCCTGCTCCGCCGCCTGTGGCCGCTGCTGCTGACGATTTTCATCGGCACCGGGCTTGGTACGCTGTGGCTCGGTATGACGGGTGGGGCCTGGGTGGTGCGGGCCTTGGGTGGGGCGCTGGTGCTGTATGCGCTGAGCGGGCTGTTGCTGCCAACGCTGCGGGTCGGCGCCCATGTCGAGCCGTGGATCGCCCCGCTTTGTGGGTTGCTGACCGGCCTCATCACGTCCGCCACCGGTGTGTTCGTCATTCCGGCGGTGCCCTATCTGCAAGCGTTGGGCTTGAGCAAGGATGAACTGGTGCAAGCCCTGGGCCTGTCTTTCACCGTTTCTACCCTGGCCCTGGCCGCCGGCCTGGTGTGGCGCGGCGCACTGGGCGGGGGCGAATTGAGCGCTTCGTTGCTGGCGCTGGCACCGGCGCTGCTGGGGATGTGGCTGGGGCAATGGTTGCGTCAGCGGATCAGCGCCGTGTTGTTCAAACGGGTATTTTTCATTGGCCTCGGCGCGCTCGGCGGCCACTTGATGATCAACGGCTAGCCGAGGACGCACTCAGCATGTCGATGCGGCGGATTTCGAAGTCGCGCTCCAGGTAATCCATGCGCTGCTCGAAGAACTGCTTCATGTGTGGCAGGTTCGAGTGCACATCCAGGTGCGCCTGGGAGGCCCAGATCTCATAGAAGATAAACAGCGTCGGGTCTTGCTGGTCCCGCAACATGTGATATTCGATGCAGCCGGGCTCGGCGCGGCTTGGCTCGACATAGGCACGAAACAGCGCTTCGAAGGCCTCGGCTTTTTCCGGACGGGTCTTGGCGTGAAGGATGAAACCGTGCAATTCGCTCATCAGGTGCCTCCTGAAATGAAAGTCGGCTGAATCCTATGGCAATAATCGGCTGTTGATTCGTGCGTTTTGGTCAAATCAGTTTTGCCGTGCCGGTGCTTATTCCGCGCGAGGCTCATCGGTACGCTGCCGCCATCGTTTTCAATCTTTCCACCCCGCGGCCATGCAGTGGCCCGTGCCGTGGTACCCGATGAGGCTCTCCATGAAAAAAGTCCTGTTGCTCAACGGCGGCAAACAATTCGCTCATTCCGACGGTCGCTACAACGCCACCCTCCACGACACGGCGGTCAGTGTGTTGGACCGTGGCGGTGTTGATGTGAAAACCACCTTCATTGACGGCGGCTACGACATCAAGGAGGAAGTCGCCAAGTTCCTTTGGGCCGACGTGATCGTTTACCAGATGCCGGGTTGGTGGATGGGCGCGCCGTGGACCGTGAAGAAATACATCGACGAAGTCTTCACAGAAGGCCATGGCAGCCTCTACGCCAGCGACGGCCGGACCCGTTCCGATGCGTCGCAGAAATACGGCAGCGGTGGCCTGTTGCAAGGCAAGCAATACATGTTGTCCTTGACCTGGAATGCCCCGCAGCAAGCCTTCGACGATCCGACTGATTTCTTCGAAGCCACGGGCGTGGACGCGGTGTACTTTCCATTCCACAAAGCCAACCAGTTCCTGGGCATGACCGGCCTGCCGACCTTCCTGTGCGTGGACGTGATGAAACGTCCGAACGTCGAGGCCGATGTCGCGCGGTATGAGCAGCATTT
The DNA here is from genome assembly GCF_036961705.1 of Pseudomonas sp. 3JA. NCBI lineage: Bacteria > Pseudomonadati > Pseudomonadota > Gammaproteobacteria > Pseudomonadales > Pseudomonadaceae > Pseudomonas > Pseudomonas sp. 3JA. The sequence goes on along the minus strand of NZ_JBAMDJ010000014.1, from coordinate 129,508 downwards.
GCGCGAGGTGTTCGGCCTTTCGCGGTAATCCGGCTAGTATCGGGACCTACCTGAAGACGATGATGCATCTGTGGCAAGGCATCTTTTGTGGCGAGGGAGCTTGCTCCCGCTGAGGTGCGAAGCGCCTCTTCAAGAAGGCGGCCGCTGCGCAGCCGAGCGGGAGCAAGCTCCCTCGCCACAAAAGCCTGTCACATTGAGTTGCATCCCATGAGAGGACACCCGTGAAAGCCAGATCCGACGAATTGCAGATTTTCGTCTGCGTGATCGAATGCGGATCGATCTCCGCCGCCGCCGAGCAGGTCGGGCAGACGCCGTCGGCGGTCAGCCGCACGTTGTCGCGGCTGGAGGCCAAGCTCGACACCACGCTGATCAACCGCACCACCCGACGCATGGACCTGACCGAGGAGGGCAAGTATTTCTTCGAACAGGCCAAAGGCATCCTCGACCAGATGGATGAACTGGAGGAGCGCCTGTCGTCCCGCCAGAAAAATCCCGCAGGACGCTTGCGGATCAACGCGGCCTCGCCGTTCATGCTGCACGCCATCGTTCCGCACATCGAAGAGTTCCGCAGGCTATACCCGGACATCCAGCTAGAACTCAACAGCAACGACCTGATCATCGATTTGCTGGAGCAAAGCACCGACATCGCCATCCGCATCGGCACCCTCACGGACTCGACCCTTCATGCCCGCGCCCTGGGCTGTAGTCCGTTGCACATCCTGGCCAGCCCCGCTTATCTGAAGCAGCACGGCACGCCGTCAAGCGTCGCCGAGCTGGCAGGTCACGCGCTGCTGGGGTTTGCCCAGAACGAGGGCCTCAACCAGTGGCCGCTGCGTCACGTACACGGTGATCGTTGGCCGATCCAGCCAGCCATCAGCGCGTCCAGCGGTGAGACCGTGCGTCACCTGGCGCTGCAAGGGCAGGGCATCGCCTGCCTGTCAGACTTCATGACCCGCGAAGACATCCAGGCCGGTCGGCTGAAGGTGCTGCTGGCCGATGCCAACAGCGGGTATCGCCAGCCGATCAATGCCGTGTACTACCGCAACTCGCAACTGGCCTTGCGGATCCAGTGCTTCCTGGACTTCATCCAGGGCAAGCTCGCCGACTACGCCTCGCGGGAATTCAAGGGCTGATTCGTGACTTCAAGGCAAGAGTGATTTGGGCAATGTGGACTGTTTCGCCAAGGATCGGTCCCCGATACTCGTCCCATCACTGATCTGCCAAGGAGTTCTTTCATGAACGTATTCGTCACTGGCGCTGCCGGTTTCATCGGCGGCTCCATCGCCACCGGCCTGGCCCGCGCCGGGCATCACGTCACCGGTTTGGTGCGCAGCGCCGAACAGGCGAGCGAGCTGACTGCACTGGGTATCAAGCCGGTCATCGGCACCCTCGAAGACAGCGCGCTGCTCAGCGAACAGGCACGTGCCGCCGACGCGGTGATCAATGCCGCCAGCAGCGATCATCGCGGTGCGGTAGAGGCCTTGATCGAAGGACTCAAGGGGTCGAACAAAGTGTTGCTGCACACCAGCGGTTCGAGCATCGTCGGCGATGCTTCGGGCGGTCGTTCCAGCGAGGCCATCTTCTACGAAGACAACCTGCCGCCCCCCACCGTCGACAAAGCGGCCCGTGTCGCCATCGACAATCTTGTTCTGGACGCCGCCCAGCAAGGCGTGAACTCGGCGGTGATCTGCAACACCTTGATCTACGGCCACAGCCTGGGCGTGAGCCGCGACAGTGTGCAACTGCCGCGGTTGCTCAAGCAGGCGCGTAAAAGCGGGGTGGTGCGGCATGTCGGGCCTGGGCAGAACATCTGGTCCAACGTGCACATCGAGGACGTGGTCGAGTTATACAAACTCGCCTTGACCCGTAACCAGCCAGGCACGTTCTACTTCGTCGAAAGCGGCGAAGCTTCGTTCATCGACATGACCACCGCCATGGCCCGAGCGCTGAACCTGGGCGAACCGCAGGACTGGCCGTTGGCCGATGCCGAAGCCGAGTGGGGCTACGAAATGGCCAACTATGGCCTGGGTTCCAACAGCCGGGTGCGGGGCAAGAGCGCCCGTGAGCTGCTGGGTTGGACGCCGAAGCGAGCGTCGGTGGTGGCGTGGATTCTTGATGAGATGGTGTAAGTGACGCCGGTAGTGCCAGCAGAATAAGCCCCTTGTGGGAGCAAGCAGGCTCGCTCCCACAGGTTTTTGTTGCGTGTTGCGTCAGTCGTGCTGCACGCCCGCGCGCTTGAGCATTTGCTTGCAACGCTCGGACAGGTGGAACACACGCAAGTGCTTGCCGGCTTTGCTGTAGCGCTCGCGCAGGGTCTTGAGTGCGGCGACGGCCGAGTAGTCGACGAAGCGCAAGTGGCGGCAATCGAGGGTCACCAGGGCCGGGTCGTTGGCCGGGTCGAACTGGTTGAGAAACGGTGTCGTCGAGGCGAAGAACAGCGTGCCGTGCAAGCGATAGAGTTTGCTGCCGTCGGCTTCCTGATGCGCGTCGGCGTACAGCTCCCGCGCCTGTTGCCAGGCGAAGTTGAGCGCCGCGATGATGATCCCGCAGAGCACGGCCACGGCCAGGTCGGTGAATACCGTGATGACGGTCACCGCGATGATCACCAGCACATCATTCTTCGGCACCTTGTTGATCACCCGCAGCGAGGCCCAGGCGAAGGTCTGCTGCGCAACCACGAACATCACGCCCACCAGCGCAGCCAGCGGGATGCGCTCGATCAATGGCGACAGGAACAACACGAACAGCAACACCATCACCCCGGCCACCACGCCCGATAACCGTCCGCGTCCACCCGAGCTGAGGTTGATTACCGTCTGGCCGATCATGGCGCAGCCGCCCATGCCGCCGAACAGCCCGGAGGCGATGTTGGCAGCGCCCAGCGCCACGCATTCACGGTCCGGATAACCGCGGCTCTGGGTGATTTCGTCGGTGAGGTTCAGGGTCAGCAGGGTTTCCAGCAAACCGACCATCGCCATGATCACCGCGTAGGGCACGACGATCTGCAGGGTCTCCAGGTTCCAGGGAAGATCGGGCCAGGCGAAGGCAGGCAAGCTGCCGGCGATATGGGCCATGTCGCCCAGCGTTCGGGTGGGCAGGCCGAGCAGGTAGACCGCCAGGCCGACACCGAGGATCGCCACCAGGGCCGGCGGCACGCTGCGGGTCAGGCGTGGTAGCAGGTAGACGATGGCCATGGTCAGCGCCACCAGGCCGGCCATCAGATACAGCGGATCGCCGCTGAGCCAGGTTTCACCCTGCTTGAAATGCTCCAGTTGGGCCAGCGCAATGACAATCGCCAGGCCGTTGACGAAGCCGAGCATCACCGGGTGCGGGACCATGCGCACCAGTTTGCCCAGCCGCAACAGCCCGAAGGCCATCATGATCAGCCCGCCCAACAGCACGGTGGCCAGCAGGTACTGCACGCCGTGTTGCACCACCAGCGCGATGATCACCACCGCCATCGAACCCGCCGCGCCCGACACCATGCCTGGCCGTCCGCCGAACAGGGCGGTCAGCGTGCAGATGATGAACGCGCCGTAGAGCCCCATCAGCGGATTGAGGTGGGCTACCAGGGCGAAGGCGATGCATTCGGGGAGCAAGGCGAAAGAAGTGGTGAGGCCGGCGAGGGCGTCGGCGCGAAGACGTGCTGGTTTCATGATTTACCTGACTGGGCCCCGGTTGAGCGTCGGCTACCGGGGCGTGATGCAAAAACAGCTGCGGATGGTACGGAATTGAGGGCGGGGCGGCCAGCCGTTGGTCATTGTGTTGATGAAGTTGGGGCTGCTGCGCAGCCCAGCGGGAGCAAGCTCCCTCGCCACAAAGGCAATGAAAGTCTTGCGCTGAATTTTCATCAGTGCCGTGTCGCGATGTCCCTCAGCGACATTTCTTGTCTGTGTACGAAAATTACTTTCAGTGGGTTTGAAGATTCTCCGTCGAAATGATTTATGACTTTCACAACACGTCGACGTGACCCCATTCGAGGAGTAACGCATGGCCCCTGCTTTCGGTTATTGGCTATTGGTCTACGCGGCCATCGCGATCATTGCGCTGATCGTGCTGATCGCCCGTTATCGGCTCAATCCGTTCATTGTGATTACCCTGGTGTCCATTGGCCTGGCACTGCTGGCCGGGATGCCGCCCTCGGGTGTGGTGGGGGCGTATGAGGCCGGTGTCGGCAAGACGCTGGGGCACATCGCGCTGGTGGTGGCACTGGGCACGATGCTCGGCAAGATGATGGCCGAGTCCGGCGGGGCCGAGCGGATGGCGCAGACGCTGATTGAACGCTTCGGCGAGCGCAACGCCCACTGGGCGATGGTGTGCATTGCCTTCCTGGTCGGGCTGCCGTTGTTCTTCGAGGTCGGGTTCGTGTTGCTGGTGCCCATCGCGTTCACCATCGCACGGCGCGTGGGCGTGTCGATCCTGATGGTGGGGTTGCCGATGGTCGCCGGGCTTTCGGTGGTCCACGCACTTGTCCCTCCGCACCCGGCGGCGATGCTGGCGGTGCAGGCGTTCCAGGCCTCGGTGGGGCAGACGTTGTTGTACGCGATCCTGATTGGCATCCCCACCGCGATCATCGCCGGTCCCCTGTACGCCAAATTCATCGTGCCACGCATCCAGCTGCCGGCTGAAAACCCGTTGGAGCGGCAATTTCTCGACCGCGAGCCCCGCGCGAACCTGCCGGGTTTCGGCGTGACCCTGGGGACTGTCCTGCTGCCAGTGATCCTGATGCTGATCGGCGGCTGGGCCAACCTGATCTCCACGCCGGGAAGCGGCTTCAACCAGTTTTTGCTGTTCATCGGCAACTCGGTGATCGCCTTGTTGCTGGCGACCATCCTGAGCTTCTGGACCCTCGGCCTGGCCCAGGGCTTCAACCGCGAGTCGATCCTCAAGTTCACCAACGAATGCCTGGCACCGACGGCCAGCATCACTTTGCTAGTGGGCGCCGGCGGCGGTTTGAACCGGATCCTGGTGGACGCCGGGGTCACCCAGCAGATTGTCGGCCTGGCCCAGGAATTCCAGTTGTCGCCATTGGTCATGGGCTGGTTGTTCGCTGCCCTGATGCGCGTCGCCACTGGCTCGGCCACTGTGGCGATGACCACGGCCTCAGGCATCGTCGCGCCCGTGGCGATCGGCCTGGGTTACCCGCATCCCGAGCTGCTGGTGTTGGCGACCGGGGCCGGTTCGGTGATCTTTTCCCACGTCAATGACGGCGGCTTCTGGCTGATCAAGGAATACTTCAATATGACCGTTGCCCAAACCTTCAAGACCTGGACGGTATTGGAAACGCTGATCTCCGTGGTCGCGTTCGCCTTGACCCTCGGGCTTTCGCGCTTGCTCTGAGCGCACCGTAACTCCACAGGAGGCGCCATGGACATCCTTTACCAGATCCGCTCCCGCCAGGACTCCTTCAGCGCCGGCGAAGGCAGAATCGCCCGGCTGATGCTCGACGACGTAGGATTTGCCGCTTCCGCCAGCCTGGATGAACTGGCCCTGCGCGCCGAAGTCAGCAGCGCCACACTGTCGCGCTTCGCCCGCACCGTCGGTTGCCGCGATCTTCGCGACCTGCGCTTGCAACTGGCCCAGGCCAGCGGTGTCGGCAGCCGCTTTCTCGACCCGGCCGGAGCGCCTGAGCAGTCGGCGTTTTATGGACAGATCGTCGGCGATATCGAGGCGACCCTGCGTCAGCATCTGTCGGCGTTCGAAGAATCACGGTTCAGCGATGCCGTGCGGATGATCGGCAAGGCGCGGATGGTTCATGCATTCGGTCTCGGTGGCTGGTCGGCGTTGTGCGGTGAAGAGTTGCAGGTACGGCTAGTGCGTTTCGGCTACCCGATTGCCGCCTGCCGCGATCCGGTGATGATGCGCATCACCGCCACTTCGTTGAGTGCAGAACACCTGGTCATCGCCTGCTCGCTCACCGGTATCACCCCGGAATTGCTCGGTGCGGTGGAGCTGGCCCGCAGTTACGGCGCGCCGATCCTGGCCATCACCCGAGCCGACTCGCCCCTCGCCCGACTGGCCGATGTGGTACTGCCCCTGCAAGGCGCCGAGACCTCGTTCATCTACAAACCCACGGCGGCGCGCTACGGCATGCTGCTGGCCATCGACGTGCTCGCCACCGAGCTGGCGTTGGCTCACCCTGAAGACAATCAAGAGCGCCTGCGGCGGGTCAAGCTCGCCCTGGACGATTACCGCGGCGGCGACGATCACCTGCCGTTGGGAGACTGACATGCAATACGACACCCTTATCCGCAACGCGCTGGTCATTGATGGCAGCGACCGCCCCGGCTACAACGCCGACGTGGCGATTCGCGGCGGGCGCATCGAGCGTATTGGCGACTTGGGCGATGCCCGGGCGATTGAAGACGTCGACGCCGCTGGCCGCGTGCTGGCGCCGGGCTTCATCGATGTGCACACCCACGACGACACCGTGGTGATTCGCCAACCGCAGATGCTGCCCAAGCTCAGCCAGGGCGTGACCACGGTGATCGTCGGCAATTGCGGCATCAGCGCTGCACCGGTCAGCCTGCGCGGCGATCCGCCGGACCCGATGAACCTGCTCGGCACCGCGCAAGCGTTCGCCTACCCACGCTTCGCTGATTATCGGGCCGCGGTGGAGGCCGCTACGCCCGCCGTCAACGTCGCCGCATTGGTGGGCCACACGGCCCTGCGCAGCAACCACATGGAGGATTTGTTGCGCACCGCCAGCGCGGGGGAAATCGCGGCCATGCGTGGGCAACTGCGCGAAAGCCTGGAGGCCGGTGCGCTCGGCCTGTCCACCGGTCTGGCCTATGCCAATGCGTTTTCGGCGTCCACCGACGAAGTCATGCAACTGAGCGAAGAATTGCAGGCCTTCGGCGCGATTTACACCACCCACCTGCGCAGTGAATTCGAACCGGTGCTCGAGGCCATGGACGAGGCGTTCCAGATTGGCCGTCACGCCCAGAGCCCAGTGATTATTTCCCACCTCAAGTGCGCGGGCGCTGGTAACTGGGGACGCAGTCCGCAGGTGCTCGCGGCGTTGGAAAACGCCGCAAAAACCCATCCGGTCGGCTGTGACTGCTATCCCTACGCGGCAAGCTCCTCGACGCTGGATCTCAAGCAAGTGACTGATGCCCATCGCATCACCATCACCTGGTCGACACCCCATCCGCCCATGGGCGGTCGCGACCTCGCCGACATCGCCGTCGAATGGGACGTTTCGTTGCTGGAGGCGGCACGTCGCCTGCAACCGGCCGGCGCGGTGTACTACGGTATGGACGAAGGCGACGTAAGACGAATCCTCGCCCATCCGCTGTCCATGGTGGGTTCCGACGGTTTGCCCGACGATCCGTTCCCCCATCCACGCTTGTGGGGCGCTTTCCCACGGGTACTGGGACATTTCAGTCGTGAGGTTGGGCTTTTTCCGCTGCACACCGCCGTGCACAAGATGACCGGCCTGTCGGCGGCGCGCTTCGGACTGAAGGACCGTGGTGAAATTCGTGAAGGACATTGGGCGGACCTGGTGTTGTTCAACCCGCAAACCATTCGCGACGTGGCTGATTTCAACGCGCCGCAACGGCCCGCCGAAGGCATCGACGGGGTGTGGGTCAACGGTGTCCTGAGTTATGGCGAGGGGCGGGCGAATGGGCACAGAGCAGGTCGGTTTCTGGCGCGCGAAGGCGATCTGCGCCAGGGATTCAGCCAATTGGATCGCGCCTGAGGACGGGGCTGGACGGCTGAATTTGTTTTAATTGGCGCCATAATAATGGCGTATTGATACTAAAGAACCCGGAACCCAGGCCGAAGCACTAGGGTCAACCCATCTACACTGGGTCTTTTTCAGCCAGGGAGCAACCCATGAGCTTCGGTAAAACCACTCCGATCCTGCGGATCTTCGATGAAGCCAAGGCGTTGGTATTCTATGTCGACTTCCTGGGGTTTACCGTCGATTGGCAACATCGTTTCGGCGACGACTTCCCGCTGTACCTGCAAGTCTCCCGTGGCGATTGCGTACTGCACCTGTCCGAGCACCATGGCGATTGCACGCCGGGCTCGGCGCTGCGGATCGAGACCGATGAACTGGAAGCCTTCCAGGCGCAGTTGCTGGCCAAGCAATACACCTTCGCCCGCCCGCACATCCAGGCCATGCCCTGGGGGAGCCAGGACATGGCGGTGGTCGATCCGTTCGGCAATCGCCTGGTGTTCACCAATGCAATCAGTGTTTGACTGACATTATCTTCTCGCCCGGCTGCCTCGTTGGCGAGGACGTGGTGCCTCGTTTATCTGTTGTACGCGAGCGTTGTAGCCCGCGTAGTCGACGGGGGTGCGTCCGGTCGGCACCGTGATTTGCGCTGGAAGAATGCCGCTGCAATTGATGCAGGCCGGAAACGGTTCTGGGGCTTTACCCCTGAACAGGGTGTCGGTGAATATCGTGGTGTCGGAAAGCATCCTCTCCGCCCTGTCCGGGTAGAGCGCTACCACGGAATTCGCCAGCCGGACTTCGGCATGGGTCCCGGGGCCTCCGGCACGTATCGGCATGATCCCACTCATGTTTTCAATATGGGTTTCGATCCAGCCCCGAGTCGGTTGCTGCAGTTCATGGACCTGATCGGTCAGCCGGCTTAGCGTTGGTGCGTCCTTCAGGACGTCCTCGTCTATGGCCACATTGTGGAACATGTCGTTTTTGGCAGCGGCGTATCGGCTGGATAAGTCGGCCAGGTATTCAGCGGTATTGCCGATCCGATAGGTGCCAAAGTTCAAGTAGTGTTCTGAGGGGGTGTCGGTCCTGGCCCAGCCGTCATAGTGGCGGTCCACGCCTTTGTATCCCCTCATGCTGCCTTGAGGCTTTGGCAGGTTGAAGAAGTCGCTGAGCCCGACTTCTTCCGTCTTGATGTAGCCATAAGAGTGAGCAAGAAACTCCTGGCGCAGGAGTCCGCCATTGAGAAACTGATCGGACGTTTTATCGTAGTCATCCGGCATCAAACGATAGGAATAGTCACCTTTTGCCGAATCCATGATTTCCTGCGACCGGGCCCGGCCCCAGGTTTCGAATTCCCTGAAGTCCTCGTCCCTCATCAGGCCCGAAGGGTCGGTAAATCTCATCGGGTTGTTCCCTACCATGCAATACAGGTTCAGCCCGTCAACCGCTCCCGCCGGATCGGGACTGATCCAGCGTTGCAACCACGGTGCGTAGTAGCGGTGCCCGTAGTAATACAGGCCGCTGGCGTCACGCTCCTTGCCGGAATAGCGAAGGGTCCGGTAGTCGGCTTCCACGGCTGAGCGGGACGCAGCCCAAGCGGTTCCGCCGTAGGGGAGATAGCTTTCCTGGCTGATCAGCCAGCCTTCATCGTCGAGTTCCAGCGAGCTGGAACCCAGGTGATCGTCCAGGCTGTAGCGCGTCTGGTTGGCGGCGATGCCGGCTGGGCGGCCTTCGGTCCAGTGCAAGTACCGCACGCTGCAACGGCCGGCCTGCAGGGTGATGACTTCCAGGCGTTCGTGCTGACGGGTGTGGATTTCGAGGCCCGGCAGGTAACGGACTTCCCGGGTATGGGTCACAGCCGAAGCATAGGTGACCTGGACCTTGCGCACCCGTTGCCCCGTGCTGTCGTAGCCATAGCGCTCAAGGTCGTGGCGGCCGTCTGCGCGCTGCACCAGTGTCACGCTGGCGAGTTGATTGCGGGCATTCCACTCCAGTGCCCGGCCCGGATGGAGCACCTGCGGGTTGCCGTTGGCATCGAAGTGCTCAGCCTTGTTCCAGGACAGCAGGCGATTGCTGGAGGCGGCGATCTCCAGCTTCCGGGTGTAGTTGTTGCGGTCGCGGACATGGCGCAGTTCGATCAGGTTGCCACCGGCGTCGTACTGGTAGTGCTCGGTAAACGGGAACAGTTGCCGGGCGTCGAACGGCGTCCTGCTGAAGGCGGGAAGTTCGGGATTGCTGGTCAGCCCCGCCGTTTCACGGCCCGTCGCGCTGCTCAACTGGTAAAGGCTGTCGTAGGTGAACGTGCAGGTGGCGTCGACCCGTTGGTTGCTGCCGAACTGCACCGGTTGGGCCCGATCCTCGATGTGCGTCACGTTACCCACCGCGTCGTAGGTATAGCGCAGATCCTGCAAGGTGTTGCCAGACACCGACGCGCTGAGTGAGGTCAGTCGGCCGCTGGCCGGATCGAACGCGGCGCGACTGACGACGCCGTTGCCGGCAACCTGGGATTCGACCTGGCCAGACGCGTTGTAGACGAGATCCTTCAGGATGGTTTTTTCAGTCGTAGCGTCTTTTATTTTCAGGCTCACAACCTTGAGTTGGCCGGCGATATCAAACCCGTAGCGCTGTTGGTGCCGGGCCGCATCCACCAGCAGGATAGGGTGCGCCAATGCATCGTAGCGCCAGCGGGTTTCGTAGCCGTTGCCCTTTTCCAGCAGTTTGTCGCGGGCGATCTCCTCGGCCGGCCAGTCGGGTTGTGCCGCATCGACGAGGAAGTGTCGCGCCTGGCCAAGCGGTTTGCCGCAGAGGGCGTATTCATCGACGAGCAGGCTGCCCGCGCTGTCATCATGGCGGATCAGGGCGCCGCAAAGGTTGCGTGCGGCGGATTCCGGCGAACTGTCGCCGTAGCGCAGGCATTCGACTCGGCGCGGATCCTGATCTGGCAATTGCTCGTGGATGGCGGTCGGCCTTAGCTGCTGGTCGTAAGTGGTGCGCCAATGGTTTCCTCGCTGATCCCAGCTGCGCACGATCTGTCCGGCAGCGCCAGGGAGATTCAGGCGCCAGCCGGCGTCGACACTGTTCACCAACAACGGCTTGCCGGAAAGGCTGTAGACGGTCGTCAGGTTGGCTTCGGTTGTTGTGTCGAACAGCCTTGGGTCCCACTGCGCAACCTGGCGTCCAGCCGTGTCGTGGTGTTGGCGGGTGATGCGCGCTTGGGATTGTTCTTCTGCGTTACGCCGGCAGTAAGCGACCTGTCGCACGGGCAGGCCTCGACTGTCGACAGCCTTGAGCGTCGGTGTCCTGCGGTGAAGGCCTGGATTCATGCCTCACCTCCGATAGCCGGTGCTTGTTCGGCCATGACCTCTTCCAGGGTGTCGTTCTCGTCCTCGTCCAGGGTGTACCAGGCATGGCGGGTATGCCGCCGCATATAGGAAAGGCCAGCCTGTGTGGCCAGGCGTGTGCGGGTGGGGCGACCCAATGCATCGTAGAACTGCTGGTCACAATGACCGAACTGCCGCAAGGACTCGTCGTTGATGTAGCGGTGCTGATCGGCGAAGTAAGGGCGGTAGAGGCGGATCGGCAACCCCTTGTTGTTGTATTCCACTCGTTCGCTGACACGCCAGCGTGTTGCCGTTGTTTGCTCCATGGGTTTTTCGTCCTTGAGCGCCAGTGCTCCCTGGGATGTGACGACGTAGGCCATGCCCGGCTCGACCCGTTGCTTGCTTTGCAGGGTTCGACCGAAACCGTCGAAGCAGGTGATGGCAATGCGGATTTGCTGCTGGTCGTCATCGGGGTAGCGGTCGGCCACCAGTGCGGCGATGTGCACCGGCTCACGCGTTGCGGCATCCATTTCGTTCTTCAGTTTCAGGTCGTCGGCGCAGAGTGTTTGAAGATCCGCCAGGCGCGTTCGAGCCGACGCACGGATATGGCCGCTGGGCAGCAGGTCTCGGTTGAGCACGCATCGCGCCAGCCAGTCGCCGTCCGCCAGCGCGGCGTTCGACACGCAACCCATCCAGCTGAAGGGCATGTAATAGAGCGCTGTGGCGGCCTCCTGCAAGGCGTCCTGGCGCTGTTCGATCGCTTCTGTCGAACTGTCGAAACACAGCCGCTTGAACTGCGCGATGGGTTTGAAACCCACGGGGGTGTTGTTTTCGGTACCGTAGAATGTCGTGGCCAATACTTGGCCGAAGGCATCAACCAGGCCTTCCTGGACGTTGCCGTTGGGATCGGTAATGCGCCGTGGCAGCAGCGAGCGGTAATCGTAGACCGCTTGGGTGACACAGCCATCAGGCAGTTTGAATGCGGTGATAAAGCAGTGGTAATTGTCGTAGCTGAAGGCGGTCACGCCATGGTGTTCACTCGCCTGTTGGGTCTGGATTTTGTAGAAGCCTTCCAGTGGCGCGTAGGTCGCAAAATCTCTTTTGACTGACCAGAGTTTGTCGAGCAGTGGCGTCGCCGGCAGAAAGGCGTCCATGCGGTGGTAGCCGATTCGTTCCAGCAGCTTGCCCTTCGGGCGGGAGGTTTGCGGCAACAGATGGAAAGCTTTCAAGGCGGTTTCGTCCAGCTCGGCGGTTTCCATGTGGGCGCCCAGGGCTTCGAAGTGGGCGACGCCGTCCGGCAAGGTTTCTGCGGTGGAGGCGTCCTTGTAGCGTTGCACCGACAGGCCAGTCAGAACGCTTTGGGTTATCCAGGCGGTTTCCCCGGTGAGTTCGATGAACCTTTCATAGGTCATGTCCCGTGTGCTCAGCCCGCCGGTCTCGGGTGCCTTGGGTTTCTTCAGCGCATGGGTCCGCTGGCGGTACGGCAAGCCCAGTCGCCAACCCTGAGGCGCTGGCAGATGGATGTACTCGGCGCAGGTTTCGGTCAGGTAATGGAACTGTTGCGCTGGATCATGAGCATCGCGCCACCAGCGTTGCTGATCGGCGTCACTGAACGGCGGAACATCGTCGAGGGTTTTTCGTCGGGCGTAATGGACGTTTACGCTGTGAGTCAGCGAGCCATAGGCGTCGTACTGCAGATTGAAGGTGTGCTGGCATTGCGGATCGTCAGTCAGGCCTTCGTACTGATAGTGGATGGACTCCAGCAGCAGCGGCAACATCCGGGCATGGCGCCGGTTGCCCTCGGGTGCCTGGAGCAGGCGTATGCGATAGCGATTTTCCTGGACCGAATACAACGTTCTGTTGCCCTGGCGTGTGTCGACTCCAAATACCTCGCTTCGCAGTAGGTTACCACTGAGGGCGCGAGACATTTCCAGGATGGTCGCCGTGGTGGGCGAGACAATGGGGGTGTCGCTCCCGGTCTCAGGCAGGTATTGGCTCAGCAAGGTCTTGCCCGGCGCCACGGCGATGGGATCCGCGTGGCTGTAACCGATACGGGGCAGGTCCACCGCCTGGCCGGTGTGAAACCAGTTCTTGGTCAGGCACGGCGTCGTGAAGCCTGGTGATTCGGCATCGTCGGGGTTGGTCTGCTCGTCGGTTTGCAGCAGCAGGCCAAAGCCGCGAAATTCCCGTTCGATGCCGTCGTAATAACCTTGGCGATAGGTGAAGGACTGGAGCAGTTGATTGCCCGTTATCTCGTCCAGTTGGGTTTGATTCGACACCACGTGCACGACCAATGGCAGATGACAAGCCAGGGGCCTGTCGGCGGCCACTCTTTCCGCTTTTTCGTCCAGCCATTCCTGCGCGGAACTGCGGTAGCGGATACTGTTGGCGGTACCCATATTGTTGTTTGTGCCGGTGAGTAAATACGGTTTCGCGCTGACGAAGTCGCAGCGCCAATGTTGGTTTCCCCTGTGGGGCAGGCTCAGGACCAGGCTGGAGCAGCCGAGGCCTTGCAGGTCGGCGATGCTCACCTGGCACAGGCGGTCGTAGTGCAGGCCTTGGGGCCAGGGCAGCGCCACGGGAGGGCTGAAGCCATTGCCACCGCGGTTCATGAAGATCAGCGCCTGGTCCGCTTGCAGGTAGATCAGATCGGTGGCGCCGGAGCCATCGAGGTCCGCCAAACGAATATGCGAGGCGTCGAAGGTTTCGTATGCCAGGCCCGGTGAACCCAGCACGATGCCGTTGCCGAAACGTCCATGCCCCAGGTTTGGCCAGCACTTCACTTCGTTGTGACGAATGCGTACCAGGTGCTGTTGGCCACTGCCGAGCATGTCGCTGAATGCCACCAACTCGGAGGGCGACGCGTTGATGAGTGGGAGCGCATCGTGCTCCTCGTCGCGAGACACTTCGCGGGCTGTCGCAAAACCATTCTCCTGTTGATTGGCGTACATGCGAACGCTGCGTGGGCCGATCAACACCAGGTCGCTGAGGCCCGCGCCCATCAGGTCGGCCAGTTGCCCTTGTGGATTGAAAAAATCCGCGGGGAACGCGTTGAACGTGGCGAAATCCGACCAGTTGCGCTCGGGACCGAGGGAGAAAAAACCGCTCCACCCCGGCTGGGCGATGATCCAGTCCAGTCGACCGTCGCCCGTGAGGTCGCTCAGTGACTGCTGCAATGGTTTTGCAGGGTCGGCAACGGGAATGCGGGGCAACGCCCGCCATTGGCCGTAAGCCACTTCATTGCTGTTGGCCTTGGCTCGCATGGGTTCGCGGTAATACCAACCGCCATCGCCTCGATGGAGCACGCCCGGCAAGCCTTCGCCGTACAGATCCACCAGTTGAAAACCCTGGTTTTTGTTGAGCCCCGGCATGTTTTGCCAAGGCTGCCAGTCGGGGCGTTCAAGCGGGAACTTGAACTCGCTGTAGCTGAACTCGACAGGCGGACGGTGATCGGCCGTCGTCGAGTCGCCGAATGCCTGGTCGTGGGCGGCGGTCAGCTGGTGATAGCCCAGGCTGGTCTGACGATAATCGAGCAGCACGCGTCGCACCAGGACGGGGACCGCGCCCCATTCATCAGGAAAGCGGTGGAACATCAGTACCTGGCGGCACAGTCGTTCGGTGCGTAACTCAAAACCGTAGGCGAAGCTGGAAAACGCGTCGTCACGGGCCAGCCATTGGTGGCCTTCATAGTTCGGCTTCCGTTGGTATTCCGTGCTCCGTTCACCGTAGTCGAACACCAATTCGAAGTGCCATTGCACAGCCTTCAGCCGATCCGCTTCCCACAGGTAGAGGTCCGCATCGGCCTTGAAATTGCCATAGCACACCCGGCTCAGATAGCGCTGCGCCGTGACGTCGGCCTTGTACTGGTAAAGGATGTGCTCGCCGTGGGCGTTCAGGCTTTCTTCCAGCAGCCACTCGCCCACACGCCTTGCATCCAGGGGATCTGCTCGACGCGCCGAAGGGCTTTTTCCGAATACATGGAGGCTGCCATCGGCATCATGTACGAGCCAGAAACCCGGTGTTTCCTTGTCCGACGACCAATACTCGATCCGCTCGAAGCAGCTTTCGATTCTCGGAAAGTAGCGGACCACTGTGTAGGTCTTGTTCAGCGCCAGACGGTTGTAGCGGTCGATGCGCGTCGAGCGGATGGCACCTTGCGGATCTCGCTCGGGCAACCACACCACGGCACCGGGGCCGATGATCTCGTCTTCTTCGGTATAGGCCGGTACACCCTGGGCGGTCCATCGCGCCACACAGGGCAGCGACAGCCCCCAGCCGATGCCGAACACGCCATTGCCGGTCGAGCTGGCGTACCCCAGCGACAAGGAGGGGGCAAAACCGCGCCCCGGGGAAATCGGCAGGGCAATCTCATAGGACGCCGTGCCGTGGGCGCCGATGGCGCTCCATCCCTTGCCGATGCTCTGGATGGCGCCGCCGCCCTTGGGCAGTGACGGCGCGTTGACAGGCATTGTGCTGTGTTCACTCATCGCGAACCTCCGCCTGCCCGGGCTGTGTAGTTCACCTGTACGATGATGTCGGTTAGTGACGCCAGCATGTCCTTTTGGGCTTCGGGGTTGGGGAAGTTCAGGCACCACGTGGAGACCGCACCGGTGTATTCGAAGGGCAGGTAGCGCTCATCGTTGAAGTTGAGGGTGAACAGACCGTTATCGTCGACCCCCGTGGAAAGGGCAATTTGCTGGTTGGCGTAGCGGCTTTCCACGGACTGGCCACCGGGAGACATGAACACCTTGCTGGCGGTCTGGGTCAGCGTGGCCCGAATGTTTTCATAAGGGCCGACGATGGCTGGCAAGGAGACGCTGATGGTCTTGATGCGCCGCAAATAATGCTGCCGATCTTTGTAGTCTTCCTCGAACAACTCTTGGGTCAGCTCGAATTCGCACTGGCCTTGCAACAGGTCGGCGTGAATTTGCGCCCATTCCTTGTTAATGGTGCTGGTTGCGGTTTTGCTTTTGAGTTGACGCAGCGATACCGTTTTACGAATTTCCAGATCCCGCTCGTTGCGGCGCAAGTATTCGGCCTGCATGTTCAACAGGCTCAGCTTCAGCTGCTCGCCCATTCCGAGGCCTCGATAGGTCGCGTTCCAGGTGTCGGGTTGGATGAAACGCGTGTTCAAATCCGCCAGTTCATACTGCCAGCAAGCTTCAGCCGTCAGGCAAAGACCCACTGTTGCGTCGTAGGCTTGGCGGTAGAGCGCGGCAAACTGGCTATTGAGCCATTGGTACAGTTGCGCTTTGGTAAAGCGCTTGCGGAAAAAATCGTAGTTGGTCTTGGCTTGGCCCAGGCTCGATTCCGCCAGGCGAAGTTGCAGGCGCGTGGCCGTTTCCTGCTCGGCAACATGTGCCAGTTGTGCGTCGACCTGCGCCAGTTCGAGCTGTGCCTGGTCTCGGGCCTGGGCCCATTCCTGCCGACGACGATGGAACTGTGCCGTCCGCTCGAGATGGGCCGCTGTCGTGCGGTCGCTGATGGCGGTGCCTTGGGCGATCGCTGCGCCAGCGTGCAGCGCACCTTCCCAACGGGAGCCGCCATTGCTGAAGCCAAAAATGTTAGGGGTCATCATTAGGCTGCCTGCTACGGCCTGGGAGTCGGACGCATCCCGTTCGGCTGAGCCACTTCTCAAGTACAACCGACAGGCGTGCCTCTCGGCTTCACTGACGCCTTTGTCCAGCAGATGCTGGTAGTAATGGGCTCGTCCCTCGACGATAGAACGGCTGGCGAGTAGCGCCTGGCGGTTATGGCGGTCGATCTTCAGTGCCTGACGTTGCAGGTCGACCGAGATTTTCGCCAGGTCCCAGGCTTGCTGTTGTTGCAGTTCCTGCAATTGAGCCTGCTCTTTGCGCTCGATCAGCGATAGCAGCGTGGCACCGAACTGGCTGAGGCTTTCAACGGCACTCTGTGCCTGGCTGTGCATGACCATGAAGCGATAGTTCGGGAGGTGTGGGAGCGATAGACCCGACGCGGCGCTGTCGGCGATGTTCAGGGCGTTGGCGCCGGGCAAGGCGCGAAGATCCAGCGGCGGAGCGAACAGCGGCAAATGCAGCGGCTTGCCGACGATGTCGAGGTTATGCCGCAGGTTGTACAGGCGACTTTCGGTGATGTCCCAGCGTTTGAGCAGCTCGGGGTTGAACGGTACGCGCAAGTACGGGGTATCGATCGCAGGCAAGGACGACGGCGAAGGGTTACCACGAATGCGCAACGGGTGGGGGGTGTCGGATTGGCTCAGGAAACGTTCGAACCCGCGCAGGTTTTCATTGCTGCTTTCGCTCAACGCTTGCAGGCTGATGCTCGTCCATTGATCGAGTGTCTGAACGACCGCCCGCGGCCCCAATAACTCCAGCGCCCGTACGTACCATAGCTTGGCCTCACTGAGGCTATCGGGTGTCAGCGCGCGATACGCGGCGTCGCCTCGGTTGATCAGGATGTCGAGGTACAGGAAGTACAGCGCTTTGCGAAAGTGCACCGGATGACTGAGGGCAATCTGGTGTGGATCGTGGGGCGCCTGGTCGTGATAGGCCGTCATATTGCTGTCGACCAGAGGCACGCTTCTCCAACACCCCTCATTTGCGCGACTCGGGTCGAAGACATATCGGAGCCAGCGTTCGGCTTCCTCGTATCGTTGTTCGGTGTTTAGCCGGTGGGCGATCAGCCACGGTACGTAGAGGAACAGCTCCGTGAAGTAACGGCCGTATGGGCCGTGGAAATCCATCTTGTTGCTGACGACGCCTGGTAAGGCCGGTTCCGGCAAATGTTGGGTCTGCCAATCAAACAAATCATCCAGGCTGTTTTCGGTACGACGGATCAGTTCTGGAGCGAACAGGGTGTTCAACCTGATGGGCTGGCGCGGTTTGTTCTGGGCATCGCTTTCGTTGATGGCGGAACCGGCGAAATTGATGGATTGACTGGTGCCCAGGCCTGGCGTCGATACGTGAGTAATGGTTGGCGGCTGGCGGCGTGCCGGAGTGAACTTCAGCTGGATCGCCTTGAGGGCGGAGTAGAGCTTTTTTTTCGGCTCCTCGGGGTGAACGAAGGCGACCCCACAAAGGAAGGTGTCACCGTGCTTGGCGAGGTCTGTGCTGCGCCAGGTGAACTCAAGGAACTTCTCCAGGTTCGGTGCGGGGCTGGACTCTGCTACGACCGTCAGGTCTTCATACGTTAGCGATTGAGTGTGCGAGGCGGCCGGGCGGCGGAAAATCACGTACTGGAGGAGGAGGGGTTCGTCCAGACTAACGAATGTCTCACCCAGGTTCAGCGGGGCGGAATTGTTCGCGTGCAGGGTCAGGTTTTGCACCGTGCCGGATATCCGGGTGTCAGTCACACGTCTGCTTGCTGCGATCAGGTGTTGTGCTGCTTGGGTGGAAATTAATTTCCCCTGAAAGTCCTCTGACAATGTAAGGCCAAGCGAGTGTTCGTTATCCTTGATTACATCGGTCATGTGATCGAACGACAGTCGGTAGTTTTGATCGAGGGCCTTCGAAGGTGCATTGATTACTGAAGAAAACGAACCGGCGTTAAGTACTACATAGGGCGTTTCCGGCAAGCTTCGGGCAGGAAGCACCCAGCCAAAATGAAGTCGAGGCGTGTGATAGGGCGAGGTCGTTAGTCTCAAGCGCATTTCTTTACGATTTGAAGGCGTACCGATAGCGCCGCCGTCAAGGCCGATGACCGTGCTCATACGCAGCGTGAGGGTAGAGGCTGTGGGCCCCTCGACTGATTCGATTCCAATGCGTTGCCGATGCCCATCGAAATCCGACATGGAGACTTCCATATTCTCGGGGAGGGCAACTTCAATGGGGACGATTTCGGCGGATGTTTTGGTTTGGATACGTTGCGCCGTAGCGCTGATGAGTGTTTTTTCATCGGCGTTGTGCTGGCGATAATGCTCTTTCGCTGCTTGTTCCGTGGTGGCTGAGCTACCGGGCTCAGGGGTGAGGTTTTTATCGATGCACGTTGTTTTAATGAACGTGAAGTGGTTGCCGGTTGAATTGAGCGAGTCGGTCCTGGTTTCACGTGCACACAAGGCGAGAAACAACACATCGCGCGCACCCTTGCGGTATTGCACAGCAACAGTGCCGACCAATGCCTTGATCGCATCCAGCTCCATGCTGCGAAGCGCGTTGTCCTCGCAATAGCCCTGCAGGCAAACACGCGGGGTGCTCCAGCCTCCATCCGGTTTTTTGAAACAGAGGCTCAAGCGTAATAGCGGATGATGGGTGGTCGCTTGTGACGGTGAAGAAGCATTGCGGGTGGCTGATGGATCCTGATGGATGCATTCGGCCCATACGACGAACAAACGATTGTTGAACCAGACCGGCCTTATTGAATGTTCGACCGCGTTATCGGAAATTGGCACGTTGGCTTTTTCCCAGTCCGACCAGGCGTAGGGATCGGGCTGGTCAAGTTTCGGCGGGGTGGCAGGCGAGGGCGGTGGCGTGCCGTTGATTGGGCGTTGAGCCATGTTCAGCGAACGCCAGAAATAGCTGTTCTCGGAGCGTGATTTGGCAATGAAATAGTAAGTGCTGTTGGCAAAGTCCTCGCCATCGATGTAGCCAGTGAGAATGTTCAGGTTGGCGACTTCTTCGAACCGGGTCAGGTATGCCTTGACCGCGGACTGGACCGCATCGGGTTGAATCTGGTTCTGATTGAGGTCGTTTTCCAGTTGCCGGATGTTGTCGCTCTTGTTGGCCCTCAGCAGTGGGTTCAGATAAATCTCCGGGAAATAGAGCAACTTTTGATGGGCGGCCCAGGTGGGGTATTGATGCAGCTCGTTGCGCCAAGTCTTCAGGTGCTCGGCGCCCAGGCTTGCCGAGTCGTAGCCGGGTTCCAGGTTCATCAGGATGCGATGGACGTATTGCTGCAGGCTGGCGATGGCACACGCCACGGGTGTGGTGGGCACGTCCTGGCTGACCAGCACATCGAGCAACCAGTATTCGTAAAGCGCCTCGGCCGTCTTGAGCTTCAGGTTTCTTGTCGTAGGGTTGTTGGGCGCGACCTGGTTCAGATAGAGCGCTAACTGTGCATCACGCAGGCTTTCATCAAGCTGCTTTTTTATGGCAACGGTCATATTCAATCCTTGAATGTTGAGGACGGTGGACGTGTCAGTGGCAGGCCGCGATCAGCGCTTCACCGACGGTCCTCCAGTCCGATGTCTCGCTGTCGTTGTTGAGTGCGGTTGCCTTGAGCAGCAGGCTGGCCGACAGCCCGGTGTGCTGGCAGCACGCCTGGCAGCGCATGATCCAATCCACGGCTTCCATGGACTGGGCGCGTTTATGTTCCAGGTGTGCGGTCAGGCAACTGACTTCGTCAGTGCTCCAGTCCAGCAGGCTGGCCAGCAGTTTATTGGCTTCTTCGCCTGTGCCTTGCGGCGTGTCCTGGTTGGCAAGCTGCAAGTAATGCAGCAGGTGTTCTTCTGACCGGGCTTGATGGTGGGCGCAGTGACTGAAGCGTTCGAGTAGATACAGGGTTTGAGGCGTCAGCGTTCCTGTGCTGCCTGTGGCCAGCCAGGTTGGGTTATTCATCAATTGTCGCAGGGTGCTGCTGCTCAGGTGCAATCCCTTGCACGCTTGGGCCGTGCGCAATACCGTCGCCAGCAATGCAGGCATTTTCCCGGGGGGGCTCTCCATGGCCGCGACAATCGTCGTTGCATGGGTGTCGGCCATTCGCATCACGCAGGGGAAGTACTCCGCAGACAAGTCGGCAAGGTCGTGCAGCAAGGTCTCCACCACGTGCCGGTCTCCGCTCGGTTGGGGGTCTTGCGCCAGCAGTCTCGACAGTCGTTTTTCCAGGCTCTTGTTCATTGGCACGTCGTCTTCGACAACATCGAACAGACGACACCATGACGCGACATCCCGGTTGTCTTGCTTGAGCCAGTCGACGGCCCAATCCAACGCCATCAGCACATCGAGAACGTCGGGCTGTGAGGCGTGCGAAGTACTCAATGCCCCTGTCACCAACGCTTTGCAGAAATCCTCCCCACCCAGTAAGTGGGCCAGCGCCGTGCATTCGAAGGGAGAGAGCCCAAACATCCGGGCGATACGGGCCTGGCGGTAGAGTGACGAGACTGTGGATAAATCGTGTTTAAACGAAGACAGGTATTTTTCGGTTTGCTTCGTTAGCAACAGCAGCGAATCCTGCGTCATGGGAAGTCCGAGGCCCGCACTGAGATAGCTGAAGGTTTTCAGGTCCGTCGTGACTAGGTCTTCCACCTGCGGGTGTTCGAGCAATTGGGTTCGATTGAACACCTGGTCAAACAAGGGCACCTGCTGGCCGCAAGCAGCAATCGGTATGTCGTGCAGTAACGACGCAAACTCTTGCGGTGCGATGCCGTGGCGTTGGTTCAGGTAGCGATAGACCCCCAGGGTGCGCAAGGTATTGGTGTTGAGCGTCATCGTCGTGCTGCCTTCCGAGCGCAGGGCACTGACGATCAGCGTGTCCAGTTCGGCAACGGGAATACCGGTCCAGCGCTGCAATCGGATCATTCGCTGCATGCGGGCGAACCTTTCGCGAGATGCATGGATGACGGTGTCCGTGGATTTGAGAGTCGTCAGGGTGGCTGTCGATTCCGGCCCGTTGATGTAAGCGGCTCCATAATTGCTGGCATGAATCGAGGGGGGGCTCTCGGTCGAGGTTCGCGGGCTGTAGGCACCTTGTGCCAGCAACTGCTCGACCTGTTCCGTGGTCAGCCCGGTGCGCTCCTTGAAGAACGAAAGATCGTGGAGGCGATTGGGGTTTTCAGTGCCGTAGCTTTTCTTCAGGACGCCAAGGTCCAGGTCTGAACTGGCCGGCGCGAGCAGGATTTTCTGTTGCTCAGGACTGAGCCCGGACAACAATCTTTGCGCCTCGACATGGGATTGCGAAACACGCCCGTAAGGTGAATCCCCTGGTGAAAACGGGAGTTTCAGGCTCACCCGATAATTCAATTCGCCCAGCACCGGTTTGTTTGCGCCCAGCCCCAGCAGACACTGGTGATGATGCAGGTCGTAGGGCAGCGAGAAGGGGTAGTGTTCGCTGGCCAGGACCTGGTGGACGGTCTTGTCGCTCGTTGCCAGATGGGCTTCGATCGCACTACGCAAGGTGTCATTGACGATGTCCAGCATTGGCCGCGCAACGAAGGCGCTCTGGTGATCGAGCATCAGCCCCTTGAGGTCCGGTCGCCGTTGCTCCAGGGGGATTTTGTCGGTTGATGGGGAGGCGTTTTCCAGCTGGCCGGCAAACAGATACAGCGCCCGCAGATAGGCCACGGGCGAGTCGATGGCCGCGATGTCACCTTCCTTGCAGAACTGATCCCAATGCTCGTTGAACAGCGCTTGATAGCTGACGGACGCCGAGGTTGAGTCCGAACCCAGGCTGCGCCGGGCACGTCGCCGGGTATAGCTGGGTGATATCAGGTGCTCCTGATACAGGCGACTGACCTGCCCGGCATAGCTGGCGGCATTGTCATAGACCTGCCCGGCATCCACGTCGGTGTGCTTGCCCAGCTCAAGGATGAACTGCGCCTTGCCCATGCGCATGACGTCGAAGACCGACGTCAATCCCATGCGCTGCAGGGCTGTCTTGAAATCGGCCTGGGCGTTGTCATCGCCGATTGGGGTGTCGATGAGCCGGTGCAACAGTGAGTCGTTGCTTGCGTCCATGTGTTGTCCATCTCCTGTTAGAACGGAATGTGCGGTCCAGGGCAAACCGTACAGGAGCGTGGGACAAAAGGCGGTAGGACGAGAGGGGGTGGGTTTTGTACGAAAGGGCGATGCGTTGTCTGGATCTTGGTTGAGCGGGAGTTGATACAGTCGTTATGGATGAGTGTGTAACGGTAGCTGGACAAGCAGGAGAGATTAACCTAAGTTTGAAATCAATGATTTCATTGATTGCGAGAGGATTATGGCCAGCATCACGATTCGAAACCTTGATGATCAGATCAAGGAACAACTGCGTATCGCCGCCGCCCACAACGGTCACTCCATGGAGGAAGAGGCAAGGCTGATCTTGGGGCGTGCCTTGGCGACAGTCAGCCCGGCGGGAGGATTAGGAAGTCGTATCCGAAACAGGTTCAGCTCCTTGGGTGGAGTTGATCTGGATCTGCCTTCGCGTGACGAGAAAGCAACGGCGGTGGATCTTTCTGAATGATAGTGCTCGATACCAATGTCATTTCAGAGTTCATGCGCGCCGAGCCGAACGCAACCGTCCTGGCGTGGATCGATTCACAGCCGGCAATGGACCTGGTTATTTGCGCTATTACAGTTGCGGAGATTCTTCATGGTATCGCTCGGCTGCCTTTCGGCAAGCGCAAGCAAAAGCTCGAGTCCCATGCCATGGCAATGTTTGAAGAGGATTTTGTCGACAGGATCCTACCCTTTGATGCCCACGCAGCTGTCGAGTACGCGGCCCTGGTTGCGTCATGCGAGGCTAAGGGGCGGGCGGCAGGTATGGCCGACGCGCAAATCGCAGCCATTTGCCGAGCGCACGGCGCTCTGATCGCAACCCGCAATACCAAAGACTTCAAGTTCCCAGGCGTTGAAGTCATCAACCCCTGGAACCCTTGAGCAAAGCCTTCACGCGAAACGCCCATTGCCAATTGGAAACGGGCGTTTCTCATGATCAAACCCTGAAGTGACTCACCATCATCTGCAACTGATTCCCCAACCGCGCCAATTCAACACTGGAAGCGGCGGTTTCTTCGCTGGCGGCGGCGGTCTGTTCTGAGACGTCGCGCACGTTGATGATGCTGCGGCTGATCTCCTCGGCCACGGCGCTTTGCTGCTCGGCGGCAGCGGCGATCTGCTGGTTCATCGACTGGATGTTCGACACCGTGCGGGTGATGTTCCCCAGTGATTCCCCAGCCTTGCGTGTCAGGGCCACGCTGCTGTCGGTGAGGTTGCGGCTGTTGTTCATCACGGCCGCCACTTGCTGGGTGCCATTCTGCAAGCCGGCCACCAAGCCTTCGATTTCCTCGGTGGATTTCTGCGTGCGCTGGGCCAGGCCACGGACTTCGTCGGCGACCACGGCAAAACCCCGTCCGGCTTCACCGGCGCGGGCCGCTTCGATGGCTGCGTTGAGGGCCAGTAGGTTGGTTTGCTCGGCCACGGCCTTGATCACGTCCATGACGCTGCCGATCTTGTCGCTTTCCTGTTGCAGCACGGTCATGGCGTCGGTGGAGCGAACCACTTCGCTGGCCAGCCGTTCGATCTGGGCGATGGCTTCGCTGACCACCTTGTCACCGGCACGGGCTTCGCCATCAGCGGCGGCCGCGGCCTGGGAGGCTTCTTCGGCATTGCGGGCCACTTCCTGCACCGTGGCGGTCATTTCGTGCATGGCGGTCGCGACCTGATCGGTCTCGACTTTCTGGCTGTTGACCCCGGCGCTGGTCTGCTCGGTCACGGCGGACAGCTCTTCGGCGGCGCTGGCGATCTGGGTCACGCCATCGCGGATGCCGCTGATCAGGTCGCGCAGGGTCACGCCCATGCGCGCGATGCCTTGTTGCAGCACGCCCAGTTCATCGCGGCGAGTGACGATGACCGTGTGCGACAGGTCGCCACCGGCAATGCGCTCGACGACGGCCAGGGTGTCGCGCAGCGGGCCGGTGATCTGGCGAGTGATGATCACGGCGGCAATGACGCCGACCAGCAATGCCAGCAGGGTGCTGACCAGTTGCAGGGTGCGCGCCTGGGCACTTTCGGCGTCGCGGCGGTCGAGCTGGATCTGGTACAGCTGTTCGCTCAACGTCACGATTGACGCGCCTTGTTCAGTCATTTCCTTGCGTGCCTGTACCGCGTCGGCGGTGGCCAGCTTGAAGGCCTGCACGGCGCTGCGGTATTGGGCCAGGGCGTTTTCCAGTTGGCGCAGTTCATCCTGGCGGGTGCTGGAGAAGTGCTCGTTCAACGGCTTGAGCGACGCGATGGCGGCGTCCAGCTGGGTGACGGCCTTGCGTTCGGTGTCGGCGTTGCTGTTGGCGGTGTAGCCGCGCACTTCATAGCGGGCCAGCATGAAGTCCTGCTTGGCCTGGGTGATGGCCTGGAACTGGGCGAAGCGCTCATCGCTGAGCGCCATTTTCCGTACGTCGGAATCGATGGTCTCGATCAACTTGTAGGCAATCTCGGCGTTCGCGCCCATGGCGTCGCGGGCGGTGTTGCCGGTGCGGTAGGCACTGCGCATTTTGTTCAGGGACACCTGGTAGGCGCTGATGACTGCGCTCTGCTCCTTGAGCAACTTGACGTTCTGCGGGCTCTTGAAGCTGCTGAGCAGGGCGTTCTGTTGCGCCACGAAACCATCGAGGGTGGTCTGCACATTTTGTGCGGCGGTCTCGTCACCGTTGGTCAGCATGTATTGCAGGCGCGTGACCCGAAGCTTGGTCAGGCCGGCGTTGAGCTGGGTGATGTCGCTCATCCAGTTGCTGCGCTGGATCAGTCCACCCAGGCTGGTCCAACTGGTCAGGGCCAGCAGGCAAGTCAATACCAGCACCAGGCCGAAGCCCAGGCCCAATTTCATGTTGACGCTAATGTTGCCAAACCAGCTATTCATCAAATTCCTCCAGGAACGTTGTGCTGCTTGATCGTCAGTACGCTGGAAGATTGTTGTTGTTAAGAGCCAGCAAAAACGTGTGCAGGGCTTTATCGGCGGCGGGGACTGGATCTGAAAGATTTTTTCCGGATATCGCGGTTTCGCTGAATTCCAGGCAAAAAAAAGCCCGCTGGGAGAGCGGGCTAAAACCTTAGTTTCTTGAATGAGCGAGGCGACTGTACCCAATCACGCGGGGGCGTGGGGTGAAGAAAAGTTCATGAGGCCAGTTCCTTGCCAGACCTCATGCCCTTGTACGCTGCTCACCTGAGATCAAACCGATCCAGGTTCATCACCTTGACCCACGCCGCGATGAAGTCCTTGACGAACTGCTCCTGGGCATCCGGGCTGGCATAGACCTCGGCCAAGGCCCGTAGCTGGGCGTTGGAGCCGAAGACCAGATCGACGCGCGTGCCGGTCCATTTGACCTGGCCGGTCTTGCGATCGCGGGCCTCGAAGGTTTCCTGGGTGTCGGAAAGGGCTTTCCATTCCACGCCCATGTCGAGCAGGTTGACGAAAAAGTCATTGCTCAAGGTCCCTGGCCGTTGGGTAAAGACACCGTGCGCCGTGTGGCCGACGTTGGTGTCCAGTACCCGCAGGCCGCCAATCAATGCCGTCATTTGCGGGGCAGTGAGGGTCAGCAGTTGTGCCTTGTCGATCAACAAAGCCTCGGCGGAAACGCGGTACCGGCCCTTGAGGTAGTTGCGAAAGCCGTCGGCGATGGGCTCGAGAAAACCGAACGACTCGACGTCCGTCTGCCCCTGGCTCGCGTCCATGCGTCCCGGCGCGAACGGTACCGTCACGCTGAGCCCGGCATTTTGGGCCGCCTGTTCGATGCCGGCGCTGCCAGCCAGCACGATCAGGTCGGCCAGGGAGATTTTCTTGCCGTCGGATTGGGCGGCGTTGAACTCGCTCCGAACCCTTTCCAAGGTCGCCAGCACTTGAGCCAATTGTTCGGGCTGGTTGGCCGGCCAATCTTTCTGCGGGGCCAGGCGCAGGCGGCCACCGTTGGCACCGCCGCGTTTGTCGGAACCCCGGAAGGTGGAAGCCGCGGCCCACGCGGTAGACACCAGTTGTGAAACCGTGAGGCCCGAGGCCAGTAGCTTGCCTTTGAGGGCCGCGATGTCGCTGTCGTTGACCAGCGGATGGTCGACCGTGGGGATAGGGTCTTGCCACAGCAGTTCTTCGTTGGGCAGTTCCGGGCCGAGGTAGCGTGAGAGCGGGCCCATGTCGCGGTGGATCAGCTTGAACCAGGCGCGGGCGAAGGCGTCGGACAACTGGTCCGGGTTGGCCAGGAAGCGCCGGGAGATTTTTTCGTAGATCGGGTCGAAGCGCAGCGCCAGGTCGGTGGTCAGCATCGTTGGGTTACGCCGTTTGGACGGGTCGTGGGCATCGGGAATGATGCCCGCGCCGGCACCGTTTTTCGGCGTCCATTGGTGCGCGCCTGCAGGGCTCTTGGTCAGCTCCCACTCGAAACCGAACAGGTTCTCCAGGTAGTTATTGCTCCAGCGGGTGGGGGTGGTGGTCCAGGTGACTTCCAGGCCACTGGTGATGGTGTCGGGCCCCTTGCCGGTGCCGAAGGTGCTCTTCCAGCCCAGGCCTTGCAGCTCCAGGCCCGCGGCCTCGGGCTCGGCGCCGACATTGTCCGCAGGGCCTGCGCCGTGGGTCTTGCCGAAGGCGTGGCCGCCGGCAATCAATGCCACGGTTTCTTCGTCGTTCATCGCCATGCGGGCGAAGGTTTCGCGAATGTCCAGCCCGGCGGCGACCGGGTCCGGCTGGCCCTCGGGGCCTTCCGGGTTGACGTAGATCAGCCCCATCTGCACGGCGGCCAGCGGGTTCTCCAGGTTGCGCCCCTCGTCGGTGCGGCTTTCTTCGTTGCCGGGCTCGGCCACCAATTGGCCTTCGCCGGGGTCTTGCATGGCGGCTTTGTCGGGCTTGCCGTAGCGAACATCGCCCCCCAGCCATTTGTTTTCCGAACCCCAGTAGACGTCTTCATCCGGCTCCCAGACATCGGCGCGGCCACCGGAAAAACCGAAGGTCTTGAAGCCCATGGATTCCAGCGCGACGTTGCCGGTGAGGACGATCAGGTCAGCCCAGGAGATATTGCGACCATACTTCTGCTTGATCGGCCACAGCAGCCGACGCGCCTTGTCGAGGCTGACGTTGTCGGGCCAGCTGTTGAGCGGTGCAAATCGCTGCTGGCCGGAACCCGCCCCCCCGCGCCCGTCACCGGTGCGGTAGGTGCCTGCACTGTGCCAGGCCATGCGGACAAAGAGCGGCCCGTAGTGGCCGAAGTCTGCCGGCCACCAGTCCTGCGAGTCGGTCATCAGTGCATTCAGGTCTTGTTTCAAGGCCTGGAAGTCCAGGCGCTTGAACGCTTCGGCATAGTTGAAATCCTCGCCCATCGGGTCGGACAGCGAGGAGTGCTGGTGCAGGATCTTCAGATTCAGTTGGTTTGGCCACCAGTCGCGGTTCGTCGTGCCACCGCCAGCGGCGTGATTGAACGGGCATTTCGATTCGTTTGCCATGAGAAGCTACCTTTGGTCGTATTCATCCAGCTATCCGGCCCGGCGAGGCTTCGAATAGCGACAGGCGAAATACACAGGGCGCAGGGCTCACAGTTCGCTCAACTGATCATGTTCGGCCACGCTGCAATGTCGAATTGCAAGGACGGTGGCCCACGGCAAGCCCAGTACGTTTCTGAACGCTTCGTATCTCTTTGTCAGGTTTCACGGGCCGGATTACACCAGCCTGAATTCAGGCTAGTCCTCCTTTGCCAGATAGCTAATAGGCGCAGTATTAACGGTCGATAGGGATAATCTTTTATCGAAGCCAAGCGGCGAAGCAGATGATATGAATGGCGCCTGCCGTGACGGACCCAATAATGAACAAATGCCCGCGCAGCACGGCCTTCCACGAAGCGGGTCATGCCCTGGCCTTTTGGTGGAATGGCCTACCGATAAAGCGCATCACCGTGCGTACCAAGGTCGAAGCCTGGGCGGGGCCGCTGTTCGACCTGCGCGGCAACCCTCAATACGCAGAAGGGTTGGTGGAAGCTGACTACCTGGTCGCGCGCCCGGCCTTCGACGCCCCGGGGATCGCTGAATTCCTGCCCTCGATGGTCGATGCCATTGAACGTGACCTGCTCCATTGCTTCGCCGGGCCAGTGGCCGAAGCGGTCTACCGGCACCGCCGGTCCGACCGGTTGATCAGGGGCAGCGGCCGCGGTGACCTGGACCGGGGGCATGAATTGATCAGCCTGCTGCCACCGCGCAAGCTGCTCGACGCCCAAGCCCAGGCGATCGCCCGCTGCAGTTGCCTGGTGCACCGTTACTGGCCGGCGGTCAGCGCCGTGGCCGGCTTCCTGCAGGAGCATGGCACGGTTGAAGGGAACGCCGTCACAGCGCTGCTGTGCGAGATGACCGGGGAGCGGCCGATCTTGCTTGGCCATCAAGTGGCAAGCCTCGATTCGTGATCAAGGCGTTGCCACTGGCCCTATCCGACTCGGATGAAAGCCACTGCTCGCTAGCGCTTCACTGTTTCCTCAAGAGAGAAGCGCCCCAGTGGGTTTTGTTGGAAGTGCTCGATGTTCTTGCGTGAAATATTGATGTACGGGCTGTAGTAGAGATCGATCCAGTTGACGTCCTGCTTGGCGATTGCCTGAAGGTCGGTATACATCTGCTTGCGCTTGGTCGGGTCCACTTCTACCCGCGCCGCCGCGACCAGATCCTTGACCTTGTCGTTCTTGTAGCGGGTCATGTAATTCATGTTGGTGTCATGTCCCAGGACGAAGGTGGTCTTCTGGTCCGGGTCGAGGATGTCGTTGGTCCAGTACATCACGGACAGATCGTAATTGCCGTCGATCAGCATTTGCCAACTCTGGGTTGGGTCGACTTTCTGCAAGGTGGCTGTCACGCCAACGGCTGCGAGCTGTTGCTGGACCAGCACGGCGATCTGCTCGTCGGCTTCATTGCCCGCATTGACCACATAGTTGAGCTTCAGGCCTGAGGCGCCTGCATCCGCCAGCATTTTCTTGGCTTTTTCCGGGTCGTACGGGCGCTGCAGATTATCGGCATTGTGATAAAGCGCGCCTTTAGGGATGTAGGAATAAGCCACCTGGCCATGGCCGAACGTCACGGTATCGACCAGGGATTTCTTGTTGATCGCAAGGTCCAGGGCCTGACGTACTTCAGGCTTGCCCAGCAGTCCGTGCTCATGGTTGATCAGCAGATGATCCTCGCGGGTGGAGGGGTCCATGTGTACGACCAGGTTGGGATCTTTCTTCAGGGTTTCGACGCGCGAGAAGGGCACGAAGATCGCCGAATCCAGTTCACCGGCCTGTACCTTCAACATCCGTGTATTGTCATCCGGGATGGAGATCCATTCCACGCCATCCAGGCTCACCTTGTCGGCCTGCCAGAAGTTGGGGTTCTTCTCCAGCACCACGCGATCACCGCGTAGCCACTCCTTGACGATAAAGGCGCCAGAGGCAACGGGGTCCTGGGCATAGGCTTCCTCACCCATTTTCTCCATGGCCTTTTGCGACAGGATGGAGACGTTGGGCAACGCCAGCTGCGCGAGGAAGGGCACTGAAGGGCTCGTGAGTGTCACCACCAGTGTCTGCGGGTCGGGTGCTTGGGCCTTGTCGATAATCTTGTAGGAGTCGCTCCACAGCGACCCTTTGTTGTCGCGGATGCGCAACAGACTGAACGCTGCATCGCTGGCGGTAATCGGTGAACCGTCGGAGAACTTGGCCGAGCGTAGTTTGAAGGTATAGGTCATGCCATCGTCGGAAACCTGCCAGCTTTCGGCCAGCCCCGGTACCAGCTTGGTGCCGGTGTTGTCGACGCGCACCAATACGTCGTAGACATTGGAGAACACCCAGTTATCACGGTTCTGCGCGCTTTTGATCGGGTCGAACGTCGTACTTTCTTCACGGCAACCGATGGTCAGCACGCCTGCTGCCTGGGCGACACCGGCCGCCAGTGTGCAAACGGTCAACGTCGCGGCGGTCAGCAACTTCAAATGTTTCGATCGCATGGTCAAACTCCCTATTGATGAATGTTTTTTAGAGCAATGGCTCTCCGAGCACACAGCTATAACGATGTCCATTGATGTCATGGATGGGGGGCGGCGTTTTCGCGCAGATGGGTTGTGCATACCGGCAGCGCGGGTGAAAAGTGCAGCCGGATGGAAGGTTCAGGGGGCTGGGTGGCTCGCCAGGCAGGGGTTCGCTCAGCAAAGGTCGAGCCGGGTCGATGTGTGGAATGGACTGGATCAGCGCGACGGTATAAGGATGCCGCGGGTTGCTGAACACGGCCTCCGTGGGGCCTTGCTCGACGATCTCGCCGAGGTACATCACGGCGACCCGATCACATAGCCGCCGAACGATCGCCAGGTCGTGAGCGATGAACAGAATCGCCAGGTTCATGCGCTGTCGCAGCTCCAGCAGCAGGTTGATAATCTGGCCCTGGATGGAAACGTCCAGCGCAGCCACGCATTCATCGGCGATGATCAACCGTGGCTCGATGGCCAGTGCACGCGCGATCCCCACACGTTGGCATTGACCGCCACTCAACGAACCCGGTTTGCGGTCGGCCAGCTCCGGTCGCAGGCCGACCAGGTTCAGCAGTTCATCGACCCGCTGGCGAATCAGCGATGCAGGAATCGCACAGCGCACTCGCAGCACTTCAGCCAGGGTGTCGCCGATGCTCATTCGCGGATTGAGGGCGGTATAAGGGTCCTGGAAAATCATCGCGGTTTCGTGGCGCAGTCGCTCGATGTCGATCCGCTTGCCTTGAGCCATATCCACGCCATCGAACAGGATTTGTCCGGCGCTGACCTCAGTGAGGCGCAAGATGGCCCGACCCAGGGTGCTCTTGCCACTGCCCGACTCCCCCACCAGCCCAAGCACCTCCCCGGGGGCCAGGCTCAGCGACACACCGTTGACGGCTTTCACCCATTGCCTGTGGATCCCGAACGGACCACTGCCAGGGGCGGCGAAGCGCACCTGCAGATCCTTCACGTGCAACAAGGTCATGACGAGGCACCCACTGGCAGCGGGTAATGGCAGGCGACCCGGTGTGCCTCTGCCGTGGCTTGCATCTGTGGCAACAGCCGCGTGCACTGGCTGCCCTGCTGAAGGCAGCGTGGGTTGAAGCGGCAACCCCTGGGCAGCGCATCCAGCAGAGGAGGCTGGCCGGCGATGGTTTTGAGCATGGCATGGCCGGCGCTGGTAGCCGGTTGGCAGTCGATCAGGGCCGCCGTATAGGGATGTCGTGGGTGAGCCAGCAGATCAAGCTTGTTGCCGTGTTCGCAGAGCCGACCGGCGTACATCACTGCGATGGAATCACAGGTCTGGGCGACGATCCCCAAGTCGTGGGTGATCATGATGATGGACAGCCCGCGCTGGTCGCGCAAATCCAGGAGCAGGCGCAGGATCTGTGCCTGTACCGTGACATCCAGGGCGGTGGTCGGCTCATCGGCGATCAGCACCTGGGGGTTGCAACCCAATGCCACGGCGATCATGGCGCGTTGACGCATGCCACCGGAAAACTCGTGGGGATAACTGTCGACCCGCGTTAGCGGATCGGGAATGCCCACCTGGCGTAACACATCAATGGCCTTCGCCCGTGCTTCACGTTTGGACGCTCCCTGATGCAGGCGTATGCCCTCGCCGATCTGTTCGCCGATACGCATCAACGGGTCAAGATGACTGCCGGGATTCTGAAAAATCATCCCTAATCGTCGACCCCGTATGCCCCGCATGCCGGCTTCATCCAGCGATAGCAGGTCCTCACCGGCAAGGCGCAGGGCCTTGCCCTGGACCCGCAGGTTTGCAGAGGGCAGCAAGCGCATCAAGGCCCGGCAGGCCATCGTCTTGCCTGAGCCGCTTTCACCCACCAGACCGAGGATTTCGCCTTCGGCCAGGTCAAATGACACACGATCCACCAGCGTGATCTCGTCCTCACCGTGGCCGGCGATCACGCTGAGGTCCTCGACGTGCAACACCGGTGTGCTCATGGGCGTTCTCCGAGCTGCTCGGCGACACCGTCGGCCAGCAGGCTGAAGCCCATGGCCAGGGTAACGATCGCCAGTCCCGGGAAGGTGCAGATCCACCAGGCGTTGGTGATAAAGCTCTGGCCTTCGGCGACCATCGTGCCCCACTCGGCGGTGGGTGGCTGGACCCCCAGGCCGAGGTAGCTGACCGCCGCCCCATTGAGCAATACCAGTACCGCGTCGGACATGGAAAACACGATCGAACCGAACATGGCATTGGGCAACAGGTGCCGAAACAGAATGCGTCCATGACCGAAGCCCAGGCTTTTGGCCGCCAAGGCGAAATCGCTTTGCTTGAGCACCAGGATCTGCGAACGGATCAGCCGCGCATAGGACACCCAACCTACCAGGGCCATCGCAATATAAAAGCTGCTCAGGCCGGGGCCGAGGATGGCCATGATTGCCAACATCAGCACCAGGAAGGGGAAGGCCAGAATAATGTCGATCAGGCGCATGCAGATCGTGTCGAACCGGCCACCGATATAGCCGGCCAAGGCGCCGACGCAAGTGCCGATCAAGAACGGGAAAACCACCCCGATCACGGAAATCTGCAAGTCGATGCGCGCGCCCCAGATCACTCGGGAAAGAACGTCGCGGCCGAAATTGTCCGTGCCGAACGGATGGGCCAGGCTCGGCCCCAACAGGCGGATATCGGTGTTCTGGGCAATCGGATCGAAGGGCGCGACCCAGGGGGCGAAGAGGGCGAGCAACAGCCAGCCAAACAGAATCGCCAGGCCGAGCACGGTGGCCAGGCGACTGTTGCGCAAGCCGAAACGCAGCGCAAGACGCCAGGTAGGACTGAGGGTTTGGCCGCTCATCGCATGTTCACCCGCGGGTCGATCATCACGGTCAGCACATCGGCGAGGAAGTTGACCGTGACGGTGGCGAGGGCCAGCACCATGGCCACGCCTTGGACCACCATGTAGTCGCGGGTAAAAATGCCGCGTACCAGCAATTGGCCGATGCCGGGAATGGCAAACAGACTTTCGATGACCACCGTGCCGCTGATCAACCAGCCGATGTTCACCGCCAGCAGGTTGACCGCCGGCACCAGGGAGTTGGGCAGCACATGCCGACGAAATATCGCCCGCTCGGACAAGCCCCGGGCCCGTGCGGCGGTGGCATGATCGGCTTGTAGCTCCATGAGCATGCTGGCGCGCAGATTGCGCACCAGCACGGCGGAGAGTGCCAAGGCAATGGTCAGGCACGGCAAAACCATGTGATGCAGTTTGTCCCAAGCGGTGCGTCCATAGCCTGAGACCGGGAATAGTCCCAACTGCACACTGAGCAGCAGGATCAACATGATGCCTAGCCAAAACGCCGGCATGCCGAGCCCTGCCGTGGTAAACAGGCGAATCAGGTGATCCTGCCAACCGCCCTTGTTGCGTGCCGCCACCGTTGCCAGCGGCACGGCAATCAGCAGCGCCAGCAGCACGCTGCCGAGCACCAGGAACAGGGTTGGCTCAATGCGGGTACTGATCAGTTGCAAGGCATCGACTTTGTAGAGCAGCGATTGGCCGAGATCGCCTTTGAGCAGGTTCTTGAGAAAGTAGAAGTACTGCATCCACAACGGCTGGTCGAGACCGTACTGGGCACGAATCCTGATCAGCGCCTCCGGCGTGCTGCGCGAGCCCAGCAGGGCCCGGGCGGGGTCCCCGGGGATTGAGCGCACGAGCACAAAGGTGATCATGCTGATGCCAAACAGCACGGGCAATAGCTGTAGCGGGCGCGACAGTATGAAACGGTAGCGCGCCAGGTTCATGGGCTAGTTCCGGTGGCGGTGCAGAAAATCCAGCAGGACTGGGAAATAGGCGTGGGGCTCTTCGTAGAACGGCATGTGGCTGCTGTTGGGGAATACATTCAGTTGTACATCCTTGAGCGCCATTTTCATGCGCATTGCACAGGCTGGCGTCAGTTCATCATGTTGACCGGTGGTAATCAGCACGGGCATTTCGAAGCCGGCCATCTGCTCGATGCGATTCCAGTCCTTGAGATTGCCGGTATAGAGAAATTCGTTGGGGCCCTGCATGGTCATGTAGGGCCCCATGTTCCAGTCGCCCAGGGAACGTGTCACCGGCGCTGGCCACTCGTCCAGACGGCAGACATGACGATAGTTGAGCAGGGTGATGGCCGCCTGGTATTGCGGATGATCCAGGGTGCCCGAGGCTTCATGGCGCTGCATCATCGCGACGGTCTCACTGCCCAGGGCAGCCCGCAGACGCTCGAGCTCCAGGGACAGGTGAGGGATATCGCCGGCGGTATTTTCCAGGATCAGGGTTTTCAGCGATTGAGGGTGATGAATGGCGTACTCGATCGCCAGCCAGCCACCCCAGGAGTGCCCCAGCAGGTGCACTTTGCCCAGGTCGAGGGCTTGGCGGACGGTCTCTACCTCCGCCACATAACGGGTGATGTCCCACAGGGATTCATCAGTAGGCTTGGCCGAGGCGCCGGTGCCCAACTGATCGAAAGCGATGACCCGCAAGCCCTTTTCCTTGAGCCAGCCATGGCTGTCACGCAGATAATCGCAAGGCAACCCCGGGCCGCCATTGAGGCACAGCAGCACCTCGTCGCCGTCGCCAAAGCCATAGGCCACCAGACGATGACCATCGACTTCCACGTCGTACCGCTGGTCTGGCTCGATCTCACGCCACATCATTGCTCTCCTGCTCAGGTGCCGCTTTGGCTAAACCTTACCGAGGAAGCTACGCGCCCATAAGCTAGCAATTCTTATAGGTTTGATCTGGCATTCCCTCGCTCAGGCGTGGCATTCTACTTGCACGATTTCAGGATTGAAATTAATACGGGAGCTGAATGGATGCAGGCCAAGCTGTCTGACTTCAATACCCGTCTTTTGTCTGGCAGGAGCCTGGACGAACAGATGGATAACACCCTGGGGATGGTCCAGGCGTTAGGCTTTGATGCCTTGGTGTACGACTACAGTCCGGTGCCGCTGGATCATGATGGGGCACTGATCACCCCGACTGTGCTGAAGTTGCGCAATACCCCCCGTGATTGGCACTCGCTCTGGTGTGAAGAAGGTTATTACCAGATCGACCCCGTCCAGCATCTGGCAATCAATGCCATTTCTCCTTTTGTCTGGTCCTATCGACCGGAGGCCGACACGGTGCTGCAGCCGTTCATCGGCCAGAGTCATGCACCGGTCGTGAGCTACCTGCAGGATTCGCGCATGACCTGTGGCGTGACGGTGCCGATGCATTTGCCCAAAGGCGGCTTTGCGACATTGACCGGGCTGCGCGCCGATACGAAGGGGAGCACCCTGCAGGATGTCCGGCAAACGCTGGGCGACTTCAGCCTGATTTCCCATGCCCTGCAAGAGGCGGCTTTTCCGCTGCTCGGCAAGGAAGCCCGCGCATGCCCGGTTCGCCTGACCAAACGAGAGCGTGAGTGCTTGAGGTTAGCCGCTGACGGGTTGACGGCGGCGGACATCGCCAGGCAACTGAATCGCTCCTTGGCCACCATCACCCTCCACCTGACTTCTGCAATGCACAAGCTCGGCGCCAGGAATCGGGTCCAAGCCGTGGTCAGGGCGGTGCATTATCGGTTGCTCGATAGCTGAAATCGGGCAAAAACCTATCTGTTTCTCTAGTTATTCCGCCAGCCAGTCCCCGGTATCGTGTGCGGCAGGTTTTCTAGGGAGCGGCACGAAATGGATCTTCCCGTAACGCACGAAGGCTTTGCGCCTTTTGGTCCGTATCAGACCTGGTATCGCATCACTGGCGATTTCAGCAGTGGCCGTACGCCGCTGCTGATCCTGCATGGCGGCCCGGGCTGTACACACAATTATGTCGATGCCTTCAAGGATATTGCCAACAGTGGCTATCCAGTGATTCATTACGACCAACTGGGCAATGGGCGTTCCACCCATCTTCCGGAAAAAGACCCCTCGTTCTGGAACGTGGCGCTCTTTCTCGATGAGTTGGCGAACCTGCTGGATCATCTGGGTATTGGCGACAATTACGCCCTGTTGGGGCAGTCCTGGGGCGGCATGTTGGCCAGCGAACATGCGGTGCTCCAGCCCGCGGGCTTGCGCGCATTAATTATCGCCAACTCCCCGGCGGACATGTCCACCTGGCTCCTTGAAGTCAATCGCTTGCGCCAGCTTCTACCCATTGAGGTGCAGCAAACACTGCTCAAGCACGAGCGGGCTGGAACCTTGACGTCTACCGAGTATTTTGAGGCCGCTCGGGTTTTCTATGACCG
Organism: Pseudomonas sp. 3JA; assembly: GCF_036961705.1. Lineage (NCBI taxonomy): Bacteria > Pseudomonadati > Pseudomonadota > Gammaproteobacteria > Pseudomonadales > Pseudomonadaceae > Pseudomonas > Pseudomonas sp. 3JA. The sequence goes on along the minus strand of NZ_JBAMDJ010000014.1, from coordinate 92,665 downwards.
TCATGTCTGCCGTGTCACGCCCTGGCCCGATGACGTTGCCCGTACCTTTGCCCAGATCGATGCCGATCCTACCGTTTATCACGCCATGAATGGCCCCACCGAATTCCATGTGATCGGCAGCATGAAGGACTGGTCCATCACCGATCGCTTGCCTCGGATCAGCGTGCCGACCCTGCTGATTTCAGGCCGATACGATGAAGCGACGCCGTTGGTGGTCAAACCCTATGTGGATCATGTGCCCGACATTCGCTGGGCGTTGTTCGAACACTCCAGCCATATGCCCCATATCGAGGAGCGGATGGCTTGCATGGGAACCGTGGTGAGTTTCCTGGATGAGTGTTTGTAGGCGTCTGCGCAATCCGAGCAGTCGTTTTTGTTGTGTTTTCAGACGCGTCCTGTGAGACGCGTCTCTTTTTTGAGTGGAAAATTCCCGCTCTCTTGAACCGAAAGCGATATGCAGGGTCTGGTGTGCGCGCATTGCTGTGCATGCCTGCTGTCATTTCTGTATCGAGGGATCGAACATGTCCGTATTCGCCTTAGGGACGAGGCTAGTCGTTGCGTCGCTGTGTTTTCTAGCGATGAACATTGCCGTCGCCGCGCCAACCCCCGGCGACACGGACCTGATCCGTGAACGTCAGGATCGCCTGCTCGAAGAGCAGCGTCGGCGCCTGGAAGAACTCAAGGACCTGCCCGGCAAGGAAGCGAAGCCGACTCAGCCGACGGCCCCTGTCGATACCCGTTGCTTCCCGATCAAGACCATCGAGCTCAAGGGCGCCGATGCTCTGTCCGATGCGGAGCGCGAACGCCTGCTCAAGCCTTACATCGGCCAATGCCTGGGCGTGCCGCAACTGAACGAGCTGCTCAAAGTCATTACTGACCATTATCTCGACAAAGGCCTGGTCACCAGTCGCGCCTACTTGCCGCAACAGGACCTGTCCAGCGGTCACCTGCTAGTGCTGGTCGTCGAGGGCCGCCTGGAAGGCTTGAAAGGTGCCGAGAACAGCCAGTTGTCGGACCGTGAGTTGGCGATGGCGTTTCCCGGCAAAACCGGCGAACTGCTCAACCTGCGGGAGATGGAGCAGATGGTCGATCAACTGAACCGTTTGCCGTCCAACCGTGCACAAATGGAACTGACGCCGGGGCAGAACATCGGCGGCAGCGAAGTGCGGGTCAATAACACCCCGCAAAAGCCTTGGCGCGCCGGCCTGTCACGGCATAACGACGGGCAGAAAAGCACCGGCGAGCAGCAATGGGGCGCCTCCCTGGACTGGGACAGCCCCTTGGGCCTGGCCGACCAACTGGCCTTGCGCGGCGGCCACGATGCCGTCAGCGATCACCAGAAAACCTCGCGCAACGGCATGCTCTATTACAACCTGCCGTTTGGCTGGTGGAACCTGAGCTACACCTACAGCCAGAGCGAGTACCGCGCCGTGGGCCAGGCCAACGGCTTCAATTTCAAGCAGAGCGGCGACAGCCAGAACCATCAGGTGCGCCTGGAACGGGTGGTCCATCGCGATGCCATGAGCAAGACCTCGCTCAACACCGGCCTTTCGTACCTGCGCACCAACAACTTCATCGAAGACAGCAAGCTTGCCGAAAGCAGCAATCGCATCAGCGAGGCGCAGTTCGGCATCAACCATGGCCGGCGAATCGGCAATGCCTTCGTCAACCTCGACCTGGGGCTGCAACAAGGTATCGGTGCTCTCGATGCCCAGGGCGATCATGAGCCGGGGCCGGGGTTGCCGGATGCGCGCTACCGCAAATACACCGCGACCCTCAGCTATTTGCAGCCCTTCATGCTGGGTGGCGAGTCCTTCAGCTTCAGCAGCCTGATGACCGGCCAGCGCAGCGAAGACGTGCTGTTCAGCCCCCAGCGCATGAGCCTGGGCGGCCTGTCGTCGATTCGCGGCTACAAAGACCAGACGCTGTCTGGCGACAGCGGCGGCTACTGGCGCAACGACTTGCGCTGGAGCCGTCCGGTGACATTGGAGTGGCTGCGCCCGGTGTTTGCCGAATACGGCACCAGCCTCGGTTATGACCAGGGTGTGATTCGTGGCGATCGCTACAACGGTGATCAGCATGGGCGCATGTCGAGCAATTCGCTGGAGCTGTTCGCCCGCGGTGAGCACTTGAACGCCAGCGTCACCTTCGCCCATTCCCTGGAACGTCCGGATGCCCTGACCGAGCGCGAAGCGCCGATCTACTTCCGCGTGGATGTATCCATCTAATTTCTGCTGCAACGAGACTTGATCATGGACGACCGCCAACACGCCTTCCTGGCCCGCCAGCCTTCTGCTGCCCTGAAAAACCGCGACGCCTTCTGGGGCATGCCCAAGCGCGGCCTGGCGTTCCTGTTGGCCAACGTCATGTTTTGGCAGCCGATGTGGGCCCAGGCGGGCGGCATCGTGGTCAGCGCCCCGGGCACCGGCCTCGGCCAGGCCGGCAATGGCGTGCCGGTGGTCAACATCGCCAAGCCCAACGGCAGCGGGCTGTCTCACAACCAGTTCAAGGACTACAACGTCGGCAGCAACGGCGTAATCCTCAACAACGCCACCAACTCGGCCCAGGCCACACAACTGGGCGGGATCATCCTCGGCAACCCGAACCTCCAGGGCACGGCCGCCACCACCATCCTCAACGAAGTCAACGGCGGCAACCCGAGCCAACTGCGCGGCTACACCGAAGTGGCAGGGCAGTCGGCCCACGTCATCGTCGCCAACCCCTACGGCATCAGCTGTAACGGCTGCGGTTTCATCAATACCCCAAAGGCGACCCTGACCACGGGCAAGCCGATCATCGAAAACGGCCAGGTGAGCCGCTATCAGGTGGACCAGGGCAGCGTCGCCATCGAAGGCGCGGGCTTGAACGCGAACAACGTCGACCGCTTCGAAATCATCACCCGCAGCGCCAAGATCAATGCCGAGATCCAGGCGAAGAACCTGACCATCGTGGCCGGGCGCAATGACGTTAATGCCAATACCCTCAACGCCACTGCCCGGGCCGATGATGGCAGTGCCAAACCCGAATTGGCCATCGACTCCTCGGCCTTGGGTGGGATGTACGCCGGGGCGATCAAGCTGGTGGGCACCGAGGCCGGAGTCGGGGTGAAGCTGGACGGCAAGATGGTTGCCAGTGGCGGGGATATTCAGCTGGATGCCAATGGGCATTTGAGCCTGGCGCAGACGGCTGCTGCCGGTGCCATCGACATCAAGGCCAAAAGTCTGGAAACCCAGGGGCAGGTGTACGCCGGTAGCCGCCTGGACGTGAAGACCCAGGGCGACCTGACCAGCCGGAACAACCTGGTGGCGCGCGACAGCATTCACCTCGACAGTGGCGGCACGCTGAGCAACAACGGCATCATCGAAGCCGGGGTCAACGCTGATAACAGCCGCAATACCACGGGCGATGTCACCCTCACGGCCAAGCAACTGAACAACGGCGGCAAAACCGTCATTGCCAGTCGTGACCTGAACGTGACCACCAAGGCGTTGAACAACCAGAGCGGTACGCTCAGTGGGCAGCGCAAGACCACCGTCACCGGCAACGCTGTGGATAACCGCAACAAAGGCCGCATTCTCGGCAACACCGAACTGCACCTGACCGCCGATCAGGTCCTGAACAGCCAGGGCGGCCTGATCAATAGCCAGGGACTTCTGACGGCCAACCTGGGCCATCTGGAAAACAATGCCGGTGAATTATCCAGCCTGAACAGCGTAACCCTGATCCTCGGCAGCCTGGATAACTTGACCGGCCTGGTCATGGCCGGCAAGACCCTCGACGTCACCAACGCGGGCGCGATCAACAACCAGGGTGGTGAGCTGTCCAGCCAAGGCATCGTGACCGTGCGCACCGACAGCCTGGACAACCGTAGCAAAGGCACCGTCGCCGCCAACGGCAAGCTGCTGGTCACGGCGACCGGCAAGGTCAACAACGCCGACCAAGGCCTGATCGCCAGCCGCAGTGCCGGCGTCGAACTCAAGGCCGCCAGCCTGGACAACGCCAGGGGCACGCTGCAAGGCAAGGGCCTGGTGACCGTGGATGTCGCGGGCGATATCGACAACCAGGGCGGCAGCATCATCGCCCAGGACGCCAAGCTGAGTGTCTTCGCGACCAACCTGGACAACCGCGGCGGCGTGCTGTCGAGCGTCAAGGCTGCACTGGAAGCGCGCACCACCGGCGTGCTGAGAAATGGCTATGACGTGAACCGCCAGGGCGGCACGATCCAGGCCCAAGGACTGAACATCCAGGCCTTGGCGGGACTGTTCAACGACGGCGGGCGCCTGGCCGCGCAAGCGGGCGATATCGAGATCAGCAACGCGGGTGCGGATATCGACAATCGCAGCGGCGGCCTGTACGCCACCGGTAAGGTCCGGGTCATTGGCCGGGACATGGACAACAGCGGCGGTGGGCAGATCAGCGCCAGTCGCATCGACTTTGACCTTTCAGGCGCGCTGAACAACAACGCGGGCATCATCGAAAGCCAGGACAGCCTGGATATCCTGGCCGCCAGCCTGAGCAACCAGAAAGGCCAACTGCGCACCCTGGGCAAGAACAGCACCACGGCGTTCAACATCGGTGGTCTGTTCGATAACAGCGACGGCACCCTCGAAACCGCCAGTAATGATGTGGGCTTCGACACCGGCAGTGTCCAGAACGTGGGTGGCAAGCTACTGCACACCGGCCTGGGACTGTTTGGCATCAGCCAGGCCAACCTGGGGCAGGCGGGAGGACAGTTGGTGACCTACGGCGACCTGACGGTGACGGCCGACAGCTGGACCAACAGCACCGCGATCCAGGCCGGGCACCTGGTGGTTCATGTCGACCAGTTGACCCAGACGGCCACCGGCCAGTTGCTCAGTGCCAACAGCATGGAAGGCCGTGGCAGCAACTGGCGTGTCGACGGCCTGATCGGCAGCGATGGGGCGATCGACCTGCAACTGACCGGCGCCTACGCAGGCAACGGCCGCTTGAGCAGTCTCGGCACCTTGGGCCTCAAGGCCGCGCTGATCAACCTGGAGCAAAACGGCAGCATCGCCGGCGGCGGCAGCACAACCGTCGTGGTCGATGGTGTCCTCAACAGCTACGGTCGCCTGACCTCGGCGGCGGACATGAACGTCTCTGCCGCCACGATCAACAACTACGGCACCCTCGGCAGTGCCGGCGCGCTCGGCGTATCGACCGGCGACCTGCTCAACGAGCACGGATTGATTTTCAGCGGCGGCAATACCAGCCTGCGCGTCAATAGCCTGACCAACCGCTATGCCGATATCTACAGCCTCGGTGACCTGAGCATCGATCGCGACGGCCTCGGCACACGTGCCAGCCGCATCCTCAACAGCTCCGGCACGCTGCAAAGCGACGGCAACATGCGCCTGGCGGCCAGCACGATCGACAACGTCCGCGAGGTCTTGACCACCCACGACGCCGGCATCTACACCGCCTCGATCAGGGAAGTGGCCTGTATCGAAGGGGTCAACGCCGGCGACTGCAGCGGTGGCAAGGAAAACCACGTCTGGCAGATCATCCAGCGCGACAAGTTCGAAGTCACCGCCGCCAGCGCTGCCTCCAGCATCACCACTGGCGGTAACCTGGACATCCAGGGCGATGTGCTGACCAACCGGAGCAGCAGCATCGGTGTCGGCGGCGCATTGACCGCCAACCTCGTCAGCCTGAACAACATCGGCATCGAGACCGGCGAGACCGAAACCTCGCGCACCTTCATGTCCGAGCGTACGCGCAGCCCAGGTGGCTGGCGCGCCGCCGCCAATGACTTCACCAACAAGTATTGGCTGCAGAGCCCAGGCTACAACGCCAATGACCTGGGTGGCCTCGAGGCAGCGATGAGCCGCTTCATCGGCATGACCGAACGTGAGCTCCCGCAGTTCCGCACCCAGACAAGTACTACCGACAACCAGACCTATGCCGCGATTATCCAGGCCGGCGGCGCAGTCGATGTCCGCACCTCGGGCAACATCGACAACAGTGTCGTGCGTGGTGGCTACAACTACGTCGGCGCCGGCCCGCGCACCGATACCCAGGCTGACAACGTTTTCTCCACCCGCGTCAGCGTCAATCGGCAACTGCCCCCCAGCCTGACCCAGCAACAGGTCGATCCGCAGGCCTTGCCGGGCTTTGATTTGCCGACCGGGCAAAACGGCCTGTTCCGCATGAGCGGCGACGCCTCGACCACGCCGACCCAAGGCTCAGGCCTGACCCAAGTGCGCGGCCTGCCGGACAGCTCGTTCCGGACCAACCCACAAAAGTACCTGATCGAGACCAACCCGGCGCTGACCGACATGCGCCGCTTCATGAGCTCGGACTACCTGCTGACGAACCTCGGCTACGACCCCGACGCTGCCGCCAAGCGCCTGGGTGACGGCTTCTACGAACAACGCCTGATTCAACAAGCCGTGATCGCCCGCACCGGCCAGCGCTTCCTCGATGGCCAGACCTCCGACGACGGCATGTTCAAGTACCTGATGAACAACGCCATCGCCAGCAAGGACGCACTGAACCTGTCCTTGGGCGTCAGCCTCACCGCCGAACAAGTCGCGGCCCTGACCCACGACATCGTCTGGATGGAAAACCGGACGGTGAACAACGAGCAGGTGCTGGTGCCGGTGCTCTACCTGGCCCAGGCCAACAATCGACTGGCGGCCAATGGTGCGCTGATCCAGGGCGCCGACGTCAGCCTGATTGCGGGTAAAAACCTGAACAATGCGGGCACCTTGCGTGCGTCCAGCAACCTGAGGGCTTCGGCTGGCGACAGCTTGGTCAACAGTGGGTTGATGGAAGCGGGTGGTCGGCTGGATGCGTTGGCGAGTAATAACCTGACTAACAGGGCGGGTGGGGTGATTGCTGGGCGGGATGTCAGTGTTGTGGCTTTGACTGGCGACGTGACTAACGAGCGAACTGTTACCACCCACGAAAGCAGCAGCGGCTACCGTACTGAACGCGCCGACTTCATCGACAGCGCCGCCCGTATCGAAGCGGCCAACAACCTGACCATCAGCGCAGGGCGTGACATCAACAGTGTTGGCGGCGTGCTGAAAAGCGGCGCCGACACCACCCTCAACGCCACACGCGACGTCAATCTCGTCTCCGCCGAACGTATCAACAGCGGCACAGGCGGTCGGCATCGCGACCAAGACATCAAGCAATACGGCTCCAGTCTCGACAGCGGCCGCGACGTGATCGTCAACGCCGGTCGCAACCTCACCGTTGTCGGCAGTCAGATCGATGCCAAGCGCGACGTTGCCATGTCTGCTCAAGAAAACTTGACCTTCGCCTCGGCGGCGGATGAGCAGCATTCCTACGGCAAGAGCAAGAAGGTGACTAGCCAGGAGGATCACGTCAGTCAGGTGTCCTCGACGGTTAATGCGGGGCGCAACGTTGTAATGAGCGCGGGGCAGGATTTGGCGATGATCGCCAGCAAGGTCAACGCTGCAAACGAGGCCTATTTCGTGGCGGGTGGCAAGCTTGAGCTGCTGGCTGCGCAGAACAGCGACTATTCGCTGTATGACATGAAGAAGAAGGGTGGTTGGGGGAGTAAGAAGACTCAGCGGGATGAAGTGACCGATGTGAAAAACATCGGCAGTGAAATCACTACCGGGGGCGACCTGCGATTGGTCAGCGGTGGTGACCAGCGGTATCAGGTGGCGAAACTGCAGAGCGGCAAGGACATCACGCTGGACAGCAGCGGATCCATTACCTTCGAAGGCGTGAAGGATCTGCATCAGGAGAGCCACGAGAAGACCGATAACAACGCGTTCTGGGTCTCTTCCAAGGGTAAGGGCAAAACTGACGAAACCCTGCGCCAAAGCCAGTTTATTGCTGAGGGCAGTGTCGCTATCAAAGCCGTCAATGGCCTGCAGATCGATATCAAACAAGTTAACCAGCAAACCGTCAGCCAATCCATCGATGCGATGGTCAAGGCTGATCCGCAATTGGCATGGCTCAAGGACGCGGAAAAACGTGGTGATGTGGACTGGCGTCAAGTCAAAGAGATCCACGACAGCTTCAAGTACAGCAACTCCGGCTTGGGGCCGGCTTCGCAGATCATCATCGCCATTGTGATGGCGGCAGTTGTTGGCCCAATGGCGGCCGGCGCAATGGGAACCGCGACTGGAGGGATGGTTGCCGCCGGAACAATTACGGCGGAGACGGCTGCTGGTATTTCCGCCGCGGCAGGCGCCGTTGCAGCGGGAGCTGCAACAAACGCGACCGTCAGCGTTGTCAATAATCGCGGCAATCTTGGCGCCGTGTTCAAGGACGTGACTTCTTCGGATGCAATGAAGGGGTATGCCATTGCAGGCGTTACAGCAGGGCTGACGGCTGCCTATTTTGATGGGTGGACTGGCACTGAAACGAATACGGCAATCGACAAAGTAAGCACGTCGAGCTCACTGAGCACTTGGAAAGGCGTCGGTCAATTTGCCGCCAACCAAACGTTGCAGAACGGAACCTCCATGTTGCTGAGCAAGGCGCTTGGACAGGGAGGGAGTGCTAGCGATGCGTTGAAAAGCGCGCTGTTCAACACCTTGGCGGCAGCAAGCTTCAACGCGGTGGGCGACTACACGAAGAATGTGTACGCCACGGGCTCGCCACCGAAAATTGTGATTCAAGCAATGGTGGGCGGGCTTCTCGCCGAAGCTACTGGCAGTGATTTCAAAATCGGAGCCTTGGCAGCGGGGGCTAACGAGGTTCTAGTTGGGCATCTCTACGATCTGGTTAAAGGTGATCAAAACCTGCTGAGCATGAGTTCCCAGATGGTTGGGTTGCTTGCGGCAGCTTCGCAGGCGGATGGAGATACCAGCAAGCTAGAGAAAGGTGCCTGGGTGGCGAGGAACGCTACGCAGTACAACCATTCGTTGCATGAAATGCAAACCGTTGCATTGGATGAGCAACGTCGACGCAACCCCGATAACAAGGCCCGCCTCGATGCAGCTGCATGTGCATTGACCCACTGCAGTAAGTCCGTTCCGTCGAGTGATAAACACTACGATGAGCTCGTGAAACGAGAAACGCTAGGGCAAGGGTTTACTGAGGAACTCGCGCTACTTAAAAGCACAGGACAGTTTGATTATGGCTTTGGAGATCGGATAGACGACACCCTCAGTGCTCATGATGAGTTAATTAACGACCTAGGGTGGACGGCGAATGCGGCCATGGGGGCGGGAGCGGGCACGCTCTCTTATATGGGTATGGTCGGCTCCGCCCCTGCCTGCGTAAGCGTTGTAGGTTGCGCGGCACCATTCGCCTTGGGATCGATGGGAACTCTCGCGTTTGCAAGCGCAGCCGAATCTTTCGACCAGACCAATGCTCCTTATATCTCAGCAGAGGGTGAGCGAGTTCTCGCTTCATTTGATCCTGCTCGGTATCCCGGAGAAGCGAGCCCGACCGGGGATCTCGGCTATAAGGCTGCTCAGTCGCTGGCAGAACTGCTAGCCGCGCACGTTGGGGGTAAGGCACTATCCGGAGAACTCTCCTATGCTTTGAAAGGTGGAGCTGCTCCCAATCTGGGTGGTACAGCAGATGAGCTTCTAAGCGGTTCAAAAGGGGGAGGAGCGCTATCGAATGATATTCTAGTCGAAGCGCGTATTGGGAATGGTACGAAGGGGCAAGGTAGCGGAAACAAAGTAGACCAACTTCCGAATAAACAAGTTGTTGGAGCTGATGGGAAACCAATACCTGTGTACTCAGAGCCAGAGAGGCTCAATAGTCCCTATGCCACTCAAGAGTTCCCATCGACTCCGGTTGCGCATGGTTTTCCCGATATTGTCGATAACTATGCAAATAGTGCGACTAAGTTTCCTCTCAACAACGGCTCGTCGCTTTACCAAGCATCAGGTAGCTACAACGGTGTGTCGGGTAGGTTTGAATGGATTGTAGATCCGAAGTTGGGTGGTGTAACACACAGAATGTTTGTACCAAATGGAACTGTTAACGGTATTCCGGTGAAACCATGATTCAAGCAGTCTTTGAACGAATTACCAAGTATGGCTTGACCGATTGGGCCGTTTTGCTTCAGGGCGTCTGTGGTGTTCCTAGCCTTTTGGGGAGATTGCCAACGTCTTGTGTGGAAGACTTTGCAAGCGCTGAACTTGAAAAGGTTGCTGGGAATAATCCCATGCTCGATGTGATTGTTAGTTTAGCTAACGATAGTGATCTGCCTCTATCTGAGCTATGCCCACAGTTAAAAAAAATGAGCGATTTTCAAAATGCAGAAATGCAACGAGCTAAGAGAATATGGCGAGCGGTCGCATTGGAAGAATTACTAGCAAACCTGGACTCGGACCCGCTCTATGGGTTGATAAAGTTGTCTGAGTTTTGGTCAGGCTGGGATTGGCCTGTTGATGCTCCACTGTCGATGATTTCTGGTGCGATGACTTTGCCGCAGCATCAATACCACTCTGAATCGAACTATGATCACGTTGTTCATGAGCATGAACAATGGTTGAAAGATGAGCTGGTTGCTTTGAGCTGTAGAAAAGCTTCAAATTGATCTGGCACTTTCGAAAAGGGGATTTATTTTGCGAAACGCAGAGTGCAGATTTGTTGGTTTTGCTCGGTTTATAAATAATTTGTCCCAGATGGCACTTACTTAACGACTAACCAGCTGATACACCTATAAAAATTAAAACGTCTGGCCGAGTGCTCCCTCGAGGATGTTGTGTCAGGCTAAACCGTTTTCAGCCGTAGCTTCTAGTTTCGCTAGGGGCTTTTTCATGCTTAGACGGGAAAAAGGGGACAGATTTATTTTATAAGGTGCAGAGAGAATCGATTCATTGGCTTGCTCGGTGTTCTAAAATAAATCTCCCCTTTTTTCGACCGGAAAAACTTTATATTGGCAGCCTGGAATGCGGGCTCTGAAAGAGGGGGATAGGAAGTGAGGTTTTCTCTGTCATGGGCTGTTGGGTTTGGGAGTGAGTGTCAGGGGAGTAGCGCTAAAGAGCCCTCTTGGAGTGACATTGAACTTCATTTAAGAGAAGTATGTGATGCCTCTGGTTCAGTTACATTGGAACTTACGGGTTTTAATGGGTTTGAGCTGTTGAGCTTGCAAGTTGTTGCGGATGGTGGGGCGTATGCAATGACTTTAGGTGAGGATAATGGGGAGGATTACATTGTTCGGTCTTATCTTGGAGGCGGAAGTGCAGGGAAGGTGGTTTATATCCTAGGGGACGCTGTTGATGCCTCAGGCGTTTGCTTGGATTCAGAGGTCGTAGTAGATGTATTTAGACAGTTCTTTGAGGTGGGGCGAGTATCGCGAAGCCTAATGGCTTGATTTTTATAGCTGAAGCGGGACAGAAAAAGGGGACGCCCATTAGCCGGTCTCAAGTCAAGGCTAAAAGCCAACTCGCCCTGCAGCTTTTAACTGCTGGGATCTCCCTTGCCCCAACCTGCCTGGTTGAACCCGTCGTACCCGGTCAAAAGGGGGCAGATTTATTTTATGAGGTCAGAAAGAGCGGGTTTATTTAGCTCGCTCGGTGTTCTAAAATAAATCTGTCCCCTTTTTCCCCAGAGTTCGCTCAATCAGCCGTATAACGACTGGAGTGATAAATGACTGGTATATCAGATAGAGATTTTGGTGAGCTGCATTTTGACGGTGCTTGGACCGGAGTATGTGAAATACTGATTTTTGGAAGGTCGTATGAGGTGGAACTTGTTGTTCAAATTTTTGATGGTGCTTCTATCGCCGAAAATCAGAGGGTCGCATTTCGAGAGTTTAATTTAAATAAAGCTACTGTTGCTTCTGCTGTAGAAGAAGCAGTCTTTAACTATTATCTTTGTCGGGTCGAGGAATACCGAGAGGGCTTTGATGCTGATGAGGCCGACATCAAGGCACCCAAGATCCATGCAGTTGATGATATGCAGTATTTAGTTTCTCTTAGGTGTATTAAGATGATGTCTCCTTTTGATGTGGGATTGCGTCAAATCGGTTTTATTTTTGACGCGACTTTCGATCCTCAGCTTGGCTTGGGGGTCCTGGTTACTAACGGCTCCGTGGAGGCTGTAGATACTCAGGATATCTTGCTAGGTTGATGTTTCAGAGTTTTAAATACAGCGAAAAGGAGACAGATTTATTTTATGAGGTCAGAAGGAACGGGTTTATTTAGCTCGCTCGGTGTTCTAAAATAAATCTGTCCCTTTTTTTCCTTTTTTCTTCTTTTTTCTTGCAAATGGTCAAGATACTGTCGTGCACTATGTTCGTGATCCGAAAAATGGCGAATTGATGGATTTTAAGTTCAAAAAGCATAGCGTGGAAAATATCAGGCCGTGGGGCGATGATCCGTCAGTTTCCCCTGCACATGCTCCTTATAAACTTCCTGGTTCGGATTAGCTGTATGAAAGTTGTATGTAAGATAGATAATTTATATCATATAAAAGACGTTGACACTTTGGATAGGCTTAAAGGTTATATTAATTCTCCTGATGGTGGGTTTGGCCTTGTTCTGGGTAAGGAATACACCGTATATGGAGTTACGTTTTGGGATAATGCTCCCCTGGTTTATATTTTTTTAGACGAGGGGAATGACTATCCTAAGCCAATAGCTATGGATTTTTTTGAATTGTCAGTTGGTGAAATTTCTAGGTGTTGGAGACTTTCATATTTTTCTCAAGGGATTAGAGAGTCCTCTAGCTCCTTGGTATTTAAGGAGTGGGCTGAAGATCCGACTTTTTATGAGAGGCTTGTAGAGGGAAGTAAAGATACTGTTGAGGTGTTTAATAAGTATCGCTTATTTATGGATTCTGAGCGGTGATGTGCTCTTAGCAAAAAGGGAGCGGGTTTGCGCAAAAAAGGGGCTGCGTTATGATGCTAATAAGGTCGTGGTCTGATGGCTAAGTTTGAAGGAAAACTGTATTTGTCATACTCGCAATTGTGCGTATTTCAGAGTGCGCTCAATCAGCCGTATAACGACTGGAGTGATCGGAACTATACGCAAGGATTCTCTTGGCGAGTAGGAAGTGCTTCTTTTAGAGCATTGGTTCAGGAGGGGGGTCATAAAATTAATATTTTCCTCAATGAGGAGGGGCCTGATTTGGGACCTGAGGTGGTGCGGGCATTTAGAGTTCCATTCACTGTTAAGGAAAATAGTATTGAGATTGGTAGTATCTCGGATACGGTTTCTCTAGAGCTTTCTGCAGGGGACTATGATCTTCGGGTAGAATTTATCAGTCCCTCCCCGGGTGAGTTGTGTGAGATAAACATTCGTTTGAATAAAGGGGCGGGGGATTTTGAGGTGTTGAGAGCAGATGCTGAAATTGATAGTAAGGGTGATTTTGATGTAAATGCGATGCCTGCTACTTGAGGGGCGAAATAAGTCGATTTTATTTGATTGGTCCGGGGGCGCAAATAAAATTTGTTCCCTGTTTCTGCTTTAGCGTCGAGAGCAAAAAACTAAAGTGTGTAAATACGGTATCAGTGAGTCGCGAAAAGTGGACATGTTTATTTTACAAGGTGCAGAGAGAGCAGGCTTATTGGCTTGATCGGTGTTCTAAATAAATCTGAGAGTCATCTGGCCGGCCTCCCCAGCTCACCTTACCAAGGTGGCGTCCATGCCTCAGCAAGTCCAACTACAACAGCGGTTTCGCAGCCCCCCGAGGCTAACATGAGCATGTACGAAAATTTAGAAACCTTTAATGCACTGGGATGTGCGCTATTGGAGCGGCTGACACCTGTTTCTTCAGGTGAAGTAAGTATGATGCGGCTGCAGTGGCCGTCGGCTCCTGACGAGTACTTTGCTTTTATGCATGAACGAGGGCACGGTGAGATCAAGGAGGATGACTGCGCGCTGCCGCTTTTGACGATTCAACCGACGTTGCGTCCTGCTGCGGCAGACTACTTCGGTGATGATAGAATTTATAAAGACGGGCCCTATGAACCGGGCGCGAAGGGCGAGGTGTGGCTGTTCGGTTGGGATAGCACCGGGACTGCTTTCGGTTTCGATAGCGGAGACAACTGGCGATTGTTGGAAATCGACAATATGCGTTGGATAACGCGACTTGACCTGTCCTTCTCTCAGTTCTTCGAAGGGCTGTTGGTTTGTTACCCACAGCGGCCTGTGAGCTTTTCGAATGGAGTTTGGCGCGACTCGGGAGATGTTTCTTACAACGCGCCGGTATAGACGCTACAGCCTGCCGAACCTAAAAAATAGTGGATAAAGGGGGCGGATTTATTAGGTACAGCTGCAGAGAGAGCGGTTTATTGGCTTGCTCGGTGTTCTAAAATAAATCTGAGACCGGCTAATGGGTGTCCCCTTTTTTACTGCTATCGACTTGGGGGACATCAGACGCTTGCGCGGATGCTAAAAGCCCTGTAATTGCTGTCTCAAGGGGGGCCTCTTCGAGGGCGGCTGTCGCGAACCGAGCCACCGGGGCTCTTGGCCCTTCGGGCTTCATCCTTCATACCCCGGGCTTCGGCCTGCGCGCACCGCTTGCGAGGGAACGCACCACTCCTTGTTAATCTGCAACCTGCGGGCAAGGGTTAAAAACCTCGGTTACGTCGAGTGTTGTATGCCACGGAATGGCAGTGCCTGACACCATTCCGCCTACGGTTTGCTGTCGACCCGACTTGCGCACATATCCGCCATCCGTTCCAGTGAAGACTTGCTGCCCTGGCTTCGTCAGGTAATCAAAGAAACTGACTTTCACAGGCACATTCATTTGTCCACCAGGCGTAATGACGGCGAGCATGATCGCTCGGTCTTTGGTGAATACAACGAACGGTTCGACTCCAGTGCGACCACCAACTGTCTTCACGCACTGCACTTGTTCTGGGAGGATGCGTGCGGTTTCAGTGTAGGTGTGGTTGTTGTAGAGGCTGAGGATCAGGCCTTTGCTGGTCAACACTCCCAGGCCTTGAGTGGCTTTGCAGCTGCCTTCGCTTCCATATGGGAACAAGCACCAGTTCGTTTCCGACACGGCTTGAATATCCGATGGTGCAATTTTCAGATCGCGCTGGATTTGGGCTTTTGATTCCGGCGTGTCATAAGGGATCATCACGCATCCCCCGACTGTCACTGCTGCGATGAGACCTATGGCCGCAGCTACGTTTTGGATTGATGATCTGAAGGTGTTCATTGTTCGCTCTCTTTGCTGTATTGCCACCACTGGAAGGCTGTGGTGATTTTGGTAGCGAACCTTACGGCATGGGCGGCAAGCAGTCATCCTCATGCTGATAGCTGGATCGGTAGATGACTTAACTGGACACTTACCCTTTTTCGCTTGATCGATTCCGGTCGTGGCGAAGGCATGGTTGTGTTGGCGCTGTTTGAGGAGATTTTGGCGCAATTGTGGCGCAGTTCTTGACGAACTGCGCCACAGCTCATCGCAGCAGATGGATGTAGTCGCTCCGACGGTCGGGATTACGTCATGGCCACAAATAAAACCAATGCTGCCCCGCTTAAATGGGTGGCATTGGGTTATCGACCAACCTGGCAGATTGACTCCCCAGCGCTTCCAGTCCTTCACCACATCATCGATGACGGCAGTGGCAATGTCTCTAACGGATCGTGAAACGGGCGACCCCAAAGGTTGCCCGTTTTCATTTACTCAGCCGCCTGCGCCCGCAACCGTCTCCCAATAACATCCATCACATCACACCCATCACGCAGCGATATCGTCAGCATTTTGCAAAAGTCGGAGAGCACCAGCGTGTCGGAGTTGATTTCCGAGCGAAACGCGATGTTTTCCAGCAGTTGGGTCACGGTGCGGATGCGGTAGTCGGCGGTTTCGAAGAGGACGTCGAGCGGGGCTTCGGTGTCGATGAGCAGGGTGGCGGGGATGCAGTCGATGCCGGTGATGGGCATGTATCGTTTCATGGGTAGTACCTCATTCAATTGAAAGGAGCTACCTCGTTAATCGAGTCGCCAAACCCGAGTCGCCATTAGGGCGACGACGGAATATAGGCCGCCCTGCTTGAGAGCTACAAGACGTCACTTTCCGAGCTTCATGTAGGATTCTTGGTCTGTCGGTGGTTGTATTTCCGTCACGTTAGTTCCGGAGGAGCAAAGGAGCCAGAACAGCTACTCCAAGCTCGTCCACGAGACGCTTAAGACCAGTGGCTTTGCGCAGTTGAAACGCCACAGGGTTTCCTTCGCTTAAACGGTTGCGGTGGCTAGCTGCCGCCAGCAGATTTGAGAGCGCACACCTGACAGGTGATGAGCCTGAAGCATCTCAGGATGAGCCATTTGACCTTGACATAGGCGGCGTAGGCGAATAGTTTTTTGCCCAGCAGCTCAGTACAGCGCGCAGGCAATTGTTAGAACCTGCGCAGCAGTCCTGAGCTTTTTTTTGCCCAAGGAAAAGCCAGTGAAGCGAACCGCTGTTCTCATCGATGATCCTGGACTGATATCGCAAATCGGTGCGCATCAGTAAGCAGCAGGCAGATGAACTCCATTTCGCAGCACCTACGCCCGCCCACTTCGGACTAGTAAACCGTGCACAACCCCACCCGCAACGCGCTGATCGCCCAACTCGCCGATAACCCCGATGACATTGCCGCGCGAGCGTCGCTCTATCGCGATCTGCTCGACGCCGGTGAGGCGTCAGTGGAGGGAGTACGCGTTGCGGCTGGCCTGTGCGATCCGGCCGCTAACGTCGTCATTACTCAGTTGAATACCACGGCACATACCAATCGCCCCGGGCCGTTGCTGGCGCAGCTTCGCAACCTGCCGGTCGATCATCTGGAGCTGGATAACGCCGAGCTGGCCTGGTGCGACGCCCTGGCTGGGCTGCCCTTGCGCACGTTGGTGCTCAACAGCCCACGTTTCAGCTGCGATCCAAGTGTATGGCAACGCGTGCCAGACCTCGCTCTCGAGGGCCTGGAGATCAGCGGATTCTCCCGCGCCGATAACGCCACCAGCCTACCTTCCCTCGATCGGCTGCGCCGGCTGACGTTAAGCACCTACGGCCAGGACTTCGACGACAAATTCTTCACGCAACTCGGCAATAGCCCGCTGCAAGAACTGTCGCTGAACCGTTGCGATGACGTCACCGATGATGGCCTTCTCGGGCTGTCAAACCTCAGGTTGCGATCACTCACGCTGGAGCGCGTCGGCGAGCTGACGTCCCGTGGGATGGCGCATTTATGCAGTCACCCCCTTGAGCAACTGTCCCTCGGTTGGAGCGGTGCAATTCTGGAGGACCCCGCATGGCTCTCCCGCCTGAGCGCATTGCGCTCCCTGAGCCTGGATCAATGTTACGCAACGGACGCCACGCTGCACGCCATTGCGGGGCTGCCCATCGAACGGCTTTTGCTCTCGTCTTCGTATGTTGGCGAGGACGATCTTGAGGCTTTGGAGGGCATGCCGCTCGCCGACCTGGATCTCAAATCTTCACGGCAAGTCATCGAGCGGCTCGATGTGCTGCACAGTTTTCCACTCAAGCGCCTGGGGCTTTCCGATGTGCAAGGCATCGATGCAGATACGTTGAGCGATCTGCGCGGTTTGGAGTTGGAGTCCCTGGACCTGTCATTGAACGACCTCACTTGGAAGGAACTGAAACAACTCGCTGGCCTGCCACTGAAGCGACTGAATCTCAGCTTTTGTCGCGGCGTGGATGGCAAGGTTCTGCGCAAGCTCGTCGAGTTGGGCTTGCCGTTGGAGCAACTTGAAATAAGCGGCCTGGATCTGCGCGATGCCGACCTGGCCTGCTTGCGTGATCTGCCGCTGCGGCGCCTGGGTTTGTATGACAGCCCTTGGCTCACCGACGCTGGGGTGGCCCACCTTGCTCGGCTGCCGTTGAGTGCTCTGACGATTTCGGCAGATCCCGGGGAATCGCGGATTACCTCAGCCGCAGTGCCGGTGTTGGAGCAATTGCCGCTGCACACATTGGCGTTGCTGAACTGTTCCGGGATCAGTGCCGAGGGTTGGGATCGGCTGGTCAGGTTGCCAGCTCGCGTGATGGGGCCAGGTATATAGGCTGACGCTAGTCACTTATCGTCCTGGCGCAAAAAGCGCTTGCGGCAAACGCGTGGTGTCTTTGTATGCCCAACAAAAAGCCCAGTTATTTTGCTGGGCTCAAATTTCTGTTTTGTGCTGGTTATGCGCAGTGAGGAACCTTCTCCACTTCCCTGTGAATCTGTTCCCCTTTAGCAATCTCAGCTGTACGTAAATCATACGCAGTCTGCAGATTCAGCCAAAACTGCGCTGACGTTTCCAATGCGGCGGCCAAGCGCAAAGCAACATCGGCGCTGATGCTACGGCGCATCAAGACAATGTCATTTACGGTGGGGGCAGAAACGTGCAATGCCCTTGCAAGCGCAGCTGCGGTAAGGCCAAGCGGTTCCAGATACTCTTCTTTGAGAATTTCTCCAGGGTGTACGGGTCTCATGCCATTCTTAAACATGATTCACCTCAGTGATAATCTACGATTTCTACATTTTCGGGGCCGTTGGCGCCCCAGACAAAACAGATCCGGTACTGACCGTTAACCCGGATGCTGTGCTGGCCTTCCCTGTCGCCATACAGCTGCTCCAACCTGTTTCCAGGAGGAGAGCGCAGGTCGTTGAGATCGACCGCAGCATCGAGCATGCCCAGCTTTCGTTCTGCCACTGAAAGGATGGCTGCCCAGCGCCGGGTTTTGCCGGTTTCAAAAAGAGCTTGGGTGTCGGCGCATCTGAAGCTTCTTATCATCTCTTAATGCTTAACGTTATGCGTTAAAGCGAGTCTACATCGTTTGCTGGGATACTCAACTGGTTGTTGGGACCTTCTGTCAGCAGGCTCAGCCCCTTGCGCTTCAGAACCAACTATTCAGATACAAAGTGGCAGTTGAATATTCTCTAAGTGCATGATTTTCGATGATTAATTTTTTGAAGTCGGAGGGTTTGAACCCCTCCGACGGTTTTCGCCGTTCGATGACTGACCCGCATCAAGCCGACGCCCCATCATGAACGGCCAACTCTTTACCAGTTGTAACTCAACTTAGCGGTGACTTCACGACCCGGGTTGTAGTAGTTCGCAGTCCCTGAACCAACCACATGTTGCTCATCCAGCAGGTTACTGACGTTAACCGCCAGGTCAGTGCCTTTGAAGAGTTTGTAGTTGAAGGCCGCATCGAAGAGCGTCGTGCCATCGCTGGTGCCGGTGTTGGCCGCGTCGAAGTAATAGGAACCCACATAACGCGCGCCCAGGCCAACGCTGACATCGGTGTCGGGGATGTTGTAATAGCTCCACAGCGACGCGGAGTGTTTTGGCGCCGTGGCGAACTCATTTCCTTTGAGTGAGCTGCCGTCGTACAACGTACCGCGCAACACTTCGGACTCCATGTAGGAGTAGCCACCCACCAGGCTCAGGTTGGGGGTCAGCTCAGCCTTGGCTTCCAGGTCCAGGCCGCGTACCCGTGATTCGCCAACGGTTTGCTGCTCGATGACACCGCTGGGCAGTACGACGGCGATGCTGACGTTTTCCTGGGTCAGGTCGTAGACGGCTGCCGAGAACAACGCGTCCATACCGATGGGCGCATATTTCACCCCCACTTCATATTGCGTGCCTGTCTTCGGCACTACACCCACCGTTGGCGGTGAGACCGACTCGACCATGCTGACGTAGGTGGAGACTTCGTCGTTGACGATATAGGTCAGTGCGCCGCGATAGGAGGTTTCCGAGAAGTTATCCGACTCTTTTACGTTGTTGATGTCGGTATTGGACAGATCCAGCGAGTCGTTGCGCACACCGGCGGTGACGATAAAGCGCTCATAGAAGGACAGGTTCTGCTGTAGGAACACGGCCTTGGTTTTTGTGTCGAGCTTGTCGTTGCTATACGGCGCTACGCCGCTGGGCACACCCGTGAACACCGGGTTGGCCAGGTCGATGGAGCCTGTCGTGGCATAGACGGAGCGTTCCTCGGTGGAAGAATCACCATACTCCACGCCCACCAACGTACTGCTGTCGATGTTTTCGAAGCGGGCATCGTATTGCAGCATCAAGTTGCCGTTCAGTTGCTCGGCGTCGCTGTCAGTGCCGAAGATATAACGCGGGACGGTAGTGCCGGTGCGGGTAGGGGAGTCGCTGAGGAACACATAGCCGAAATCATCGGTCAGTTTGCTGTAGCGCAGGTTGCTGCGCAGCACGAAGCCGTTGTCGAAATCATGGCTGAAGGTGCCGCTGATGTTGGTACGTTCGACATCGTGGAAGTTGTAGCTGGGCTCGCCGTAGAACTTGTCACGGTCGTATTCCTTGTCCAGCGGGTAACCGCCGCTGTTGGGCGAGCTTTGGGTTTTCAGGTAATCCACGATCACCGAGGCCGAGGTGAAGTCCGTGGGTGACCAGGTCAGGCCGCCCATCAGGAACTTATTGTCATCCCGTGAATGGTCGTACTCGCGATCGCTGTCTTGCATCTTTGCCGTGAAGCGACCGGCCACGGTTTTTTCTTCGTTCAACGAGTCCCCGACATCGATGCCGGTTTCGACATGGTCGAAAGAACCGTAGGTGACGTAGCCCTGGCCGAACTTGTCGAAGCGCGGCTTCTTGCTGACAAAGTTCACCGAGCCGCCCGGGTCGGCCGGGCCGAACAGCGTCGAGTTGGCTCCACGTATTACTTCAACGCGCTCATAGGCGAAAGGTTCTTCGCGCACACCGCGCATCGAGCCCAGGGTCAGGCCGTCCCGATAGGTCGTGGCCTGGAAGCCGCGGATCTGGAAGTAATCGTTGCGGTCGTCAGTGCCGTAATAGTCGGTAATGACCCCCGGCGTGTATTGCAGCAGTTCTTCGGTCGTGCTCACGCTGCGTTGCTTCATTTCCTTGTCGGTCACCACGGACACCGAGGCGGGCGTGTTGAGGATGCTGGTGGCCACCTTGCCGCCGACCCAGAGTTCCTGGGCGACCACCGAGTTGGGGTCTTCGGTGCCATCGACCCTGGCCTTGGCGTTGACGAGGATGGGCGCGAGGCGATAGTCCTCGGGTTCGGCGTTCGCCTTGGGTTGCGGCGTCAGCAAGTAAGCGTTCGGGCCTTGCTGCTGTATCGCGATGTCGCTCCCCTGCAACAACGATGACAGGGCTTCGGACGTATCGAGTGTGCCGCTCACGCCCCGGGTATTGCGGTTCGCTACGCTTGAAGCGTCGAAGGAAAGACTGATACCCGCCTCGCGCGCAAAGCGGTCAAGCGCCGGTGCCAGGGGACCGGCGGGAATGTTCCACGGGTGAACCTGGTGGGTCTGCTCAACGGTCGATGATTGCGCCAGAGACGGTAGCGCATAGGTGCTGACGATGACGCCAAAGACCGCACCGTGTATGGCGCGATTCAGTAGATGACGCTGGGGAACAGGGGACGCACTCATTGACTCGCTCCGTTAAAGGGGATCGGCAGATCGGCCTGTAGGTCGGCCTTTTCTTACATGCCGAACGAGAATGAGAAATCACCTCATTTTTATTTGATGTTGATAGGCGGCGAAGAAAATACTTAGCTGGCGGCGCTCAACGTCACCCAATATTGGGTTCGATAATCGATCCGCAGGTGCAGTGACTGCGCAACCAATGCCAATACCTGGTCGGTGTCGGCGAGTTGAAAGGTGCCGGAAACCCGCAGGCCCGAGACCTCTTCGGCGCAGCGCAACAGGCCGGGGCGATAGCGCGACAAGGCCCCGATGAAATCACCGAGGCGCATATTGCGTGCGCTGATCACCCCGTCACTCCAGCTCCATACATCCAGGCCGTTATCCTTGAATTCACGAACGCCATCCGAGGTGAACAGCCGCTGATTGCCGGCCTGGACGGTGTTGTTGACCGTAAGGGTTTGGCTGGATCCAGGAAAGACGCTGACTGCGCCGCGCTGCACCGCGATGAGGGTCCCGTCGTCACGCTCATACGCGAGGAACCGGGCATTCAGAGTGCTTATCAATCCGTCGCGGGTTTGTACCCAGAAAGGACGCGGTTGAACCGAGCCTGCGTCCGCGCCGGTATTGACGATGATTTCGCCGCGCCGTAGAACGATCAGGCGCCGCTGAGCATTGAAATAGCTGTCGACCGCACTGTCGCTGTTGAGCTGGATAAGGCTGCCATCATCGAGTTGGAAGCGCTTCCGCTCGCCGGTTCTGCTGTGCTGCTGGGCCAGCATGGCCGGCAGCGGTGTGTAGTCGCGGCCCAGCCAGGTCGCACCACCCAAGGTGACCAATGCACCCAGTAGCTTGAGGCTTTGGCGTCGATGCATGCCTGAGCGGGCGCCTTTGAGGGTGTGCCGGGCCAAATCAGGTGGCACGCCGGCGAAGTCATCGCCAAGCGCTTCCACACGCTGCCACGCTAACCGATGTTCCGAACGCTGCTGCAGCCAGTGCTCGAACGTGCGCTGGGTTTTCTCATCGGCAGGATTGAAGCGCAGGCGCACCAGCCAGTGGATCGCCTGGTCGACCACCGCCGGATCCAGCGCTTGCGCCTTACTGTTCGGCATAACGCAAGCGATAGCAGTGTTGCAGGGCCTTGGCCAAGTCGCGTTCAACCGTAGAACGGGAAACGCACAGTTTTTCGGCTATTTGCAGGCAGGTCAGGCCGTCGAGCTGGGCGAGTAGAAAAGCCTCGCGAACCCTCGGTTTGAGTTGGTCGAGCAGGCGGTCTATGCGCTCGAGGCTATCAAGAATCAGCAAGCGTTCTTCTTCGGAGGGGGCCGCTTGAGGAGGAAGCAGCGCGAGGCTCTCGAAGTAGGCGCGTTCGAGCTCGCGACGGCGATACCGATCGATCATCAGGCCGCGAGCGATGCTGCTTAGGTAGGCTCGGGGCTCGCGCAAAGGGCCTGATTGACGGGATTTGAGCAGACGCACGAACGTGTCCTGCGCCAGGTCCGCTGCGCTCTCGTGACAGCCGATGCGCCGGCTCAGCCAGCTGTGCAGCCAGGAATGGTGGCTGCGATAGAGCAGCGCGAGATTGGCATCACCCAGTGTGTCGTTGCTGCGCATCAGCATCCCGGAAACTACATAATTGATAATGACTCGCATTATATTCAGGCCCGGGACCCCAGGGCAAATTTGCCGACCCTGGCGTTCGCCACGGTGTTCTTTGCCTGATAGGAATAGGCAAGGCTGCGAGGCAAACCGGCATAGGTGGCCCGCAGGTCGGTGGCTACCATGGCGCACACCTACCGACAGGAGTTCGCCATGCACCGCATAAAAACCCTCTTCATCACCGGCGTGAGCAGTGGTTTCGGCAACGCCCTGGCCAAGGAAGCGCTGGTGGCTGGCCACCGGGTCATCGGCACCGTGCGCAGCGAGGCGGCTTTGCAGGCCTTCGAGCAATTGTCTGCCGACCGGGCCCACGGTGTTCTTTTGGATGTCACCGACTTCGCCCGAATCGACAGCGTGGTCGCCGCCACGCAAGCCGCCCACGGCCCGGTTGACGTGCTGGTCAACAATGCCGGCTACGGCCACGAGGGAATTTTCGAAGAATCGCCGCTGGAAGAGCTGCGGCGCCAGTTCGACGTTAATGTGTTTGGCGCAGTGGCGGTGACCAAGGCCTTCGTGCCCTATTTCCGCGAGCGCCGCGCCGGGCATATCCTCAACATCACGTCGATGGGGGGCACCATCACGATGCCGGGCATTGCGTATTACTGCGGGAGCAAGTTCGCCCTGGAAGGGATCTCCGATACCCTGAGCAAGGAGTTGCAACCCTTCAATATCTTCGTGACAGCCGTCGCGCCCGGTTCGTTTCGAACGGACTGGGCCGGTCGCTCGATGCAGCGCACCCCGCGCAGCATTGCCGACTATGACGCCAGCTTTGACCCGGTTCGCCAGGCGCGCCAGGAAAAAAGCGGCAAGCAACTCGGCGACCCGCACAAGGCGGCGCGGGCGATGTTGCAGGTGATCGCCAGCCCGACGCCGCCCGTCCATCTGTTGCTGGGCAGCGATGCATTGAGCCTGGTGCGCGATAAGCTCAGTCGGGCCGCCAGCGAGATCGATCAATGGGAAGCGCTGACCCGTTCGACCGACGGCTGAGCGAACCGCAGAAAGGAGAATTGGATGACCCAGGCTGATCCGCATACCGCACGCATGGTGGCGTTGATGGAGCGGCTGGCGCCGGTGGAAGGCTACAACCTCAGCGCCCTGGAGGACGTACGTTTCCTGCGCTCGAACCGGCCATTGAGTCGCACGCCGGTCCTGTATGACCCCGGTATCGTGATCCTGTGCCAAGGGCGCAAGCGCGGCTGCCTGGGGAATGACCTCTACGTCTACGATGCCCGGCATTATCTGGTGGTGTCCGTTCCCGTGCCGTTCACCATGGAAACTGAAGGCGACCTATGCATTGCCGGCGCCTGCCACGCCGTCCATTTATGTGTCGTCGCATTAGCGCTGACGACACGGTTGAAGCCGTGCGGCGTTACTTCCCTTCTTGTTGCATCAAGGCTTTGCGTAACTTTCCCGGGGAGAGGCCAAACATGCTCTGGAAGTGCCGAATAAAATGCGGTGCATCCGCGAAGCCGCATTCAAAGGCGATCTCGCCAATCTGGCGATCGGAACTCACCAGCAGCCATCTGCCAAACCTGAGTCGGACCTGGCGGTAGAACTGGGCTGGGCTGCTGTTGGTTTCAGCGACGAACAGGCGTTCCAACTGTCGTTTGCTGGTGCCGAGCAGGTGCGCAATGGCCTCGATATCGAGGGGGTGGGCCATGTGTTTTTCCATCAACATCACGGCTTCATGTAGCCGACGATTGGATGAACTGGCGTATCCGAGAGCCTTGCGTCGGTCGACGAAGCTGTTGGACGTGTTCTTTGCCACCGTCATCTGATGCACAACCTTGCCGGCACGATCCGGCCCGCAATGCATGCCGATCAGATGAAGCGCTAACTCGATAACTGAAACACCGCCAGCGCAGGTAATCCGGTCCCGGTCGATCAGAAAGTCTCTGTTGATGACAAAGCGCAACGTGGGAAACCGGTGCTTCCAGTCGTCGCCATGATAGGCGTGGACACACGCCGTTCGCCCCTCCATCAGGCCATGTCGCGCGAGCACGAAGCTGCCGGTGCACAGGCCGATCAACGGCACTTGTGCGGCGGCGGCCTGGTGGAGGAACGCGGGATAGGTTTTCGGCACCGCCTCGATGAAATCGAGCAATCCGCCAATCACCACGATGTAGTCGAAACGTTCCGGGTCAGTGAGCTCGCTGTCGATCGGTACGTCCAGGCCGCTACTGGAAATGACTCTTTGCCCGGGCGTGCCGAGTACTTTCCATTGGCAGCGTATGGGGCGGCTTTGATCACCCGTATCGGCGGCATGCCGCAGCGCATCGGTCAGCCCCGACAGTGACAGCAAGGGGAAGCGTGGCCACAACATGATGCCAATAGACAACTCGGCGGTGCCGCGGCGCATGGGGGGATGACGCGCCTGCCCATGATCGAGCCCGTCCACGAGGCTTTCCTGAGGGGGCACATTCTCTGCGCCGCCAGAATGTCGCAAATGTTCAATCATTCGTGCAAAGCATCCAACTGGTTATACCGCCGCTCCCACTACGATGGGCCCATGCGAAACGTTCCGCTGCCACCCTGAAAACTATCGAGGAGCATCCGATGAAGACGTCCAAAGTTAAGCGTTTTTCCGGTATTTGTGCCGGGTTTCTGGTGTCCGTGCTGGCTGCGGCACCGGTGTTCGCATTGGAGACAGTAGAGCCGGGAAGCCTGACCATCGCCTTCAGTGGTGATATGCCAGGAACAGGGTATCAAGATAGTCGGATGGTCGGCTATGACGGTGAAATCCTTCAACAAATTTCTGAAAAACTGGGCCTTAAGGTCAAACCGGCATTAATGGAGTGGTCAGGGACGATCGCATCGGTGCAGTCCAAGCGAGTGGATGTCATGGCAGGCACCATGGGCTGGACCGAGCAACGCTCGAAAATCATGACCTTGAGCGATCCTATTCACTACTTCAAGAACGGTATTACCCAGACGGACAAGACCAACTGGAACAGCCTCAAGGATTTGCAAGGCAAGAAAGTCGGCACCATCACCGGCTTTTCGTTCATCCCTGAGATGCGCAAGATCGATGGCCTGCAAGTCGCCCTTTATGACACATCCGATGCGGCCGTTCGCGATCTGCTCGCCGGACGCATCGATGCGGTGATCGGCGATCCACCGGTCATGCAATACGCCATTTCCCGCAATGAGCAATGGCACCTGCATTTCAACGCCTTTGTCGACAACGATCCGAATTTCCCACTGCTGACTGGCTTGGGCCAGGTGGTGTTCGGCTTCAACAAGGCCAGCCCGGAACTGGTAACGGCGGTCAACGCACAGATTCAGACGCTCTGGAAAAACTGTGAGATGCGCAAGATCGGCGCTCGCTACGGCCTGACTCAGGATGTCTGGTTCATGCCCGAAGGCAAGGACCTGCGCCTGGGCGTCGATCGTCCAGCGGACTGGACACTGCCCGGCTGCAAGTAAGTGTGAGGCGATGGGGCGGGTCCAGACACCGGCACGACTCATCGCCAGGCCTACAACAATAAGAGGTGAGCCAACATGTCGAACCCATCCGGTGCGGCGTTGCTGCGTGTGCACGAACTCCACAAGAACTATGGCGCTCTGGAGGTGCTCAAGGGCATCAGCCTGGAGTTGAAACCCGGTGAAACCCTGTCACTGATTGGCCCAAGCGGATCTGGAAAGTCCACCTGCCTGCGCTGCATCAATTACCTGGAAAAACCCACCAGTGGCGAGATCTGGTTGGGAGACGAGTTGATCGGTCAGGTCAGGGATGGCCAGCGTTCGCGGCTGATGAGCGACCGGGAAATGGCGCCACAGCGCCGCGAGATCGCCATGGTGTTCCAGTTGTTCTATCTGTGGCCGCACTTGAACGTTCGCGACAACGTCGCACTCGGCCCCATCAAGGCCCAGGGGATACCGCGCAAGCAGGCGTATGAGTTGGCCGACGCGATGCTGGAAAAAGTCCATCTGCGGCACAAGGCCGAGTCTTATCCCGAGCAATTGTCGGGTGGTCAGCAACAGCGGGTCGCCATCGCCCGGGCTTTGGCCCAGCAACCAAAAGTGATTCTGTTCGACGAACCGACCTCGGCGTTGGATCCGGAGTTGGTGGGCGAAGTGTTGGCCGTGATTCGCGAGCTGGCGGAAGAGGGCCGCAGCATGATCATGGTCACCCATGAAGTGAGGTTTGCCCGCGATGTGGCGGATCGGGTGATCTTCATGGACGGCGGGCGCATTGTCGAACAGGGGCCGTCGGCGCAAGTGATCGATAACCCTTGTCACGAACGTACCCGCAGTTTTCTTGGGCGCATGGCTGTGGAGAGCGCTTGATGGCGAACCTGGAAGCTTTCCTCGGACTGTTGCCCTTGCTCTTCAAAGGCGCAATGAGCGCATTGGAAATTGCCCTCTGCACCTTAGTGCTGGCGAGCGTGGGCGGTCTGGTGCTGGCGGTGTTACTGACGTTCAGCCGATCGCGACTGGTACACGGCGCCATCGCCTGTTTCATTGAATGGATGCGCAACGTGCCGGCGCTGGCGCACCTGTTTCTGATCTACTTCGGGCTGTCCTATCTGGGAATCAATCTGCCCGCGTGGCTGGCGGCCATCGTCGGTTTGAGCCTGGTAGGCAGCGCAGTGCTGGCCGATACTTTCCGAGCCGGCTTGCAGTCGCTGCACGTTGGCCAGCATGAAGCCGGGCAGGCCATCGGCCTGCACCGTATGCAGATTCTGCGCTACATCCTCTTGCCCCAGGCCCTGCGCGTTGCGTTGCCTGCGTATGCCAACTATGTCACGCAACTGATCAAGGACACGTCCATCGCCTCGGCCATCGCCGTGCCGGAGATCATGTTCCTGGCACGCAATCTTGTGACCTCCACCTTCCAGACCTCGCTGATTTATCTGGCGGTGATGTGCATCTATGCGGCGATGATCCTGCCAATTGGCGTGGGGTTCATCCGACTTGAACGTCATCTGGGGGCGGCGCGATGATCAGTTTTTTCCAGCAATACCCGGAATACTGGAGCGACTGGGTCGCGCGCCTGCTACTCGGCGCCCGAGTCAGCGCCGAGCTGTCCCTGACAGGCTTCGCCCTGGCGGCGATGTTGGGCGCGTTACTGGCCTGGGCGATGAAGAGCCACAGCGTCTGGCTCAAGCATGCGGCGGTGTTCTTCATTCAGGGGATGCGTGCGGTGCCGCTCCTGGCGTTGCTGCTGGCGCTGTATTTCACCCTGCCCAGCCTCGGGCTGACGTTGTCGGGTTATTGGGCCGGGGTCATCGGCCTGGGCTTGCAGGGCTCGGCCTACGTCGCGGAAATCCTGCGCGGCGGACTGGACTCCTTGCATCGCGGCCAACGTGAGGCGGCCATCGCCACCGGCCTGACGCCCTTGCAAGCCTTCACCGCCGTGATCTTTCCGCAAGCCATTCGCGGCATGTTGCCGCCGTTGCTCAATGCCTACGTGTCGATTCTGAAGGACAGCTCCCTGTGCGCCTTGATCGCCACCGATGAGTTGATGCTGGCGGCCCGGGCCATCGCGTCCGAATCCTTTTTGCCGATGCATATTTTCCTGCTGGTGGGGTTGTTCTATTTCGTCATCGCTTTCCCTCTTTCTCTGTTGTCGCGAGCGCTGGAAGCACGATTTTCTCGCGGGCGCAAAACCATTCGAGGTTGAACACATGAACATCATGGATCGAACCGCTTCTCAGAGCATTGGCCAGTTGCGGCAAGCGCTGGAGTCCGGAGCGCTCACGAGCGAGTCCCTGGTTGGCGCGCAACTGGAGCGGATCGAGCGCTTCAACGGTCAACTCAATGCGTATGTCGAGGCCTATCCCCAGCGCGCGCTCGGTGCCGCCATCGCGGCCGATCGGCAGCGGGCCGCCGGTGTCCACCTGGGGCCGTTGCACGGCATTCCAATTGCGATCAAGGATTTGTTCGAAATCGACGGCAAGGCCATAACCGGTGGTTCGCTGGCACAGACGCCGCGCATCTCTCGGCTCACCGCCACGGCAGTCCAGCGGCTGGAGCGCGCCGGGGCGATCATCATGGGCAAGACCCACACCGTCGAATTCGCTTTCGGAGGGTGGGGCACAAATGCCGTGATGGGCACGCCGTGGAACCCGTGGGACCGTGAAGTACATCGTGCGCCAGGGGGGTCGAGCAGTGGTTCAGCGGTGGCCGTGGCCGGCGGGTTGGCAAGCGCGGCATTGGGCACCGACACCGGCGGCTCGGTGCGGATTCCCGCAGGCATGTGTGGTCTGGTTGGCCTGAAAACCACGCGTGGGTTGGTCAGCCGTCACGGTTTGATTGAGTTGTGTCCGTCGCTGGATTCGGTGGGGCCCATTACGCACACCGTCGAAGACGCTGCATGGATGCTTGACGCGCTGCTGGGGCCGGACCCGCTGGATCCGGTCTCGGCCAAGTCGCCTGTCTTCAGCGCTGCAGCAGGTTTGAATCTTCCGGTGGCCGGTCTGCGTATCTGGGTGCTGCCACAGACCGAACGCGTACACATCGCGCCCGGCGTATTGGCAGCCTACGACCAGGGGCTTGAGCAATTGGCCGCACTGGGCATGCATTTGGTCGAACAGCCGCTACCGACTTCACTGGAGCAGTGCATGCACGTTGCCGGTGGTCTCATGAGCGCCGAAGGCTACGCCAGCCTTGGCAGTTTGTTCGAGCGCGACGATCTACGCTTCGATCCTCATGTGCAGCGTCGGGTGCTGAGCGGGCGCGCCATCGACGCGGCGGCTTACATCCATTTGCACAACCAGCGACGTGCTGCCCGTCAAGCCATGGACGAAGCCATGTCCCAGGTCGATGCCTGTGCGTTTCCGACCAATGCCATTGGCAGTGTGCCGTTGAATCAGGTCGATGAGTACGGTACGCCGCTGGCCTTGCTCGGCCGTTTCGCCAACCTGCTCAATCTCTGTTCAGTGGCGCTGCCGGTGGGCTTCGACGAGCAACGCATGCCGGTCTCGATGCAAATTGTCGGGCGTGCCTTCGCCGAGCCGTTGGTGCTGCGGATCGCCCATGCCTACCAGCAAGTCAGTGATTGGCACCAACGGCGACCTGTGGGTTGGGACCTGTCGGACAGGGTGGTGGCGTAATGGAAATCTGTGTCGTCGGCGCTGGAATCGTTGGCTTGAGCAGTGCCTGGTTTCTACACAAGGCCGGTCATACCGTCACCGTTATCGATCGTGCGGGGGAGGCCGGCATGGGGGCCAGTGCCGCCAATGGGGCGCAATTGAGCTACAGCTATGTGCAACCGCTGGCTGATCCCTCCCTGTTGCCGGGCATTCCGAAAATGCTGTTGGCGCGCAACGGCCCGCTGAAGTTTTCGCCGCAATGGAGCTTGGAACAATGGCGCTGGTGTGTGGAGTTTCTCGCGGCCTGCCGTACGTCCGTTTCGCGCCAGACGACTGTCGAGTTGCTGGAACTGGCGCATGAAAGTCGGCTGGCGCTGGACGCCTTCATCAGTCAGGAAAAGGTGCAATGCGATTTCGCCCGTACCGGAAAACTGGTGCTGTACCCCGATGCTGAAAGCCTGCGCAAGGCCGGCGACCAGGTGAAATTCCAGGCCGCCCAAGGCGCCAGGCAACAAAAAATCGTCAGCCCCGCCGAAGCCTTGTCGATCGAGCCTGCACTCGAGGGCTATAAGAACGCGTTTCACGGCGCGATCCATACCGACAGCGAATGCGCGGTCGATGGGCGCAAGCTTTGTCAGGAGCTTGCGAGGTTGTTGAGCGCGCAGGGGGTGCGTTTTCTGTTCGACAGTGAGGTTGCCGCTTTCCGACGTGAACGCGGCCGCATCACCGCGTTGGAGATTCACCACGCCATCGAAGGCCCTGGTCTTTTAGGGACGCAAGCGGTCGTGCTGGCGGCTGGCGCTTACAGTGCGGGGTTGTTATCTGCGTTCGGTGTGCGCATGCCGGTCTACCCGCTCAAGGGATACAGCATTACGTTGCCGATCACTGATTCGATGAATGCACCGACGGTCAGCGTGACGGACATGCGGCGTAAAACAGTGTTCGCCCGGATCGGTGATCGCTTGCGCGTCGCTGGGATGGTCGAGCTGTGTGGGCTGGATGCGTCGATTCCCGTTAAGCGTATCGAGCAACTGAAAGCCTCGACGCAGGCATTGTTCGGTCTGGAATGGAACGCCGATGATTGCCAGCCCTGGACCGGTTGGCGTCCGGCGACCCCCACCGGACGGCCGATTCTGGCAGTCAGTGGTTGTGACAATCTGTACGTCAATTGCGGCCAGGGCGCCCTGGGCATGACCTTGGCATTTGGCAGCGCCCAACGTCTGGTCCGATTGATCGGCGGCACGGCGCTTTAACTTCCTCAATTCATGGAATAAACCCGATGGCAACGATTCAACGTTTTCAGAGCAGCGCGCGGATGTCCGGTGTGGTCAGTCACGGCGACCTGCTTTACCTCTCCGGCCAGGTGCCCACTGATCTACAGGTTGGCATCGAAGAGCAGACGCAGCAGGTGCTGGCCAAGATAGAAGCCTTGTTATCGCTGGCGGGCAGCGACAAGGGCCAGCTTGTGAGCGCACAGATCTGGCTCAAAGACATTGATCGTGATTTCGCGCTGATGAATTCGGTGTGGGACGCCTGGCTGCCAGCTGATAGTGCTCCGGCACGGGCCACTGTTCAGGCACGTCTGGCGCGGCCTGAGGTGCTGGTGGAGATTATGGTTGTGGCTGTGAAACTTGCTTCGGGGGGTTGAAGGCGGGGCTGAGGCTTTCTTTTAGGCGCAAAAAAGGCACTTGCGATAATCGCTAAGTGACTGATACGTATTCGGTTTCCAGACGCAGGCTTTCGCGGCAGGCCTTAAGCAAAGGGCACAGCACCTCGGGCCGAATCGGCCGATCAGGCACTTCCAGCACCCTGGTATGCGCATAAGCCAGTGCCAGCCCGTCGATGTGCAGGGCATATCAACATTATGGCTATATGCCATTAATGCTTGAGCGTTTACCATAGCCTCGGCTACCCCGCATGTTCAGGGCTCCAGTTGATTGCGTTTATTGGCAAACAAAATCCTGCCTGACATTACTTCATTACAAGGACGCGCAATGAACGCCACTGAAGATCTCAACCGCCTCTATACCGATGTCTCGGACAGTATTGGCAGCGCCATGGAAGACATTCTCGCGCTTAACGTCGAGCACAAAGATGGCAAGCGTGAAATCGGTAACATCACCGAAAAACTGCGTGACATTCGGGGGCGGTTCGACAGCGAACTGGAACAGTTGAAAACCCACGCCGAGTGGGACACGTTCACCCTGGCGTTTTTCGGTGAGACCAACGCTGGCAAGAGCACAATCATCGAATCACTGCGCATCCTGTTCAAGGAAGAATCCCGCGAGGCACTGCTGCAACAGCATGCCGATGACCTGGAGCAGTTCTCGCAAGCCCTTACCGCTCGCCTCGAGCATGTGCGCGAAGGCTTGCACGCCTTGTACAGCGAGTACACGGGTGAAGTGGTCAGCATTCGCCAAAGCACAGCCCAGCTGACGCAAATCGTTCAGCGCGAAGCCCAGGAGCGAAATGCGATTGTTCAAGCTGAAGCCGATGCTAGAGTGCGGCTTGCCCAGCAAGAAACTCAGGCACGGCTAGAGTTGCAGCAGCAGGAAGCCGCGCATCGCCAACAGGTAGTTGAGGTAGAAGCGGAGGCCAAGCGCACCCTCGCCGAACAGGAGTCCAGCGCTCGCCAGGCACTGGAGCAACAGGAAGCCTCACAGCGTCTGGACATTGCGCGAGCGCACGCGATATCGAGCCTCAAGGCCCGGCTGTCGATGTTCGCCATCGCTGGAGTGCTGATCGGCGCTGGTGCTGCGGTGGCGGTACTGAAGTTGGCAGGAGCTTGAAATGTCCCAGCACGAACTTGATGAGTTGTTCGATGAGGCCGTCTCGACCCCTTCGCCTGTCTCCCCCGATGACACGCCGGTTCTCCAACGCATTGAGACGCGCTCTCCTGCACTGGATGGCCTGCTCAATCAGCAGTTCAAAGGGCTGCACGACGATCTGTTGGCTTATGAACATAAGAAGGCCCAGGCACATCGTGTAGACGGCTCGATCATCGGCACGGGTGAAGCCGATTTCACCAAGGGCAATACGCTCTACCCTCTGAACTACAAGGGCAAACGCTTTCAGTTGATCGACGTGCCTGGTATTGAGGGTGACGAGGCCAAGTATGCGCATATGGTCCGCGAGGCCGTAGCCAAGGCGCATCTCGTTTTCTATGTGAACGGCACCAATAAAAAGCCTGAGAAAGCCACCGCAGAGAAAATTCGTTCTTATCTACGTTTGGGGACTCAGGTGTGCCCCTTGGTCAACGTGCGTGGCAATGCCGACGCCTACGAGTTCGAGGAAGACCGCGAGTCACTGACTGCGCACGGCGACTCCACCGCCGCGTTGCAACAGACCGAGGACGTACTGCGTTCGGTACTGGGCAGCAAAGTTTTACAGACAGGCCACTACGTGCAGGGCCTGCTGGCATTTTCGTCGTTGGCGAACGATGCGCAAACTGGGCGTACCACAATCGACCCCGCCCGTAGCCAGGACCTGGTGATTCAGCAGCGCAATTATCAGAAGCACTTCGCCTCGTCGAAAGAGATGTATGAATTCAGCCAGATCAAGTCCGTCGCCAAGGTGCTGCATACCAAGCTCGCGACGTTCCGAGAGGACATGATCGAAAGCAACAAGACCAAGGTGTACGAATTGCTGGTTGAGAATATTTCGACCTTGCAAGCGTTGCACGCAACCCATGAAGCCTTCGTTGCCAGGACTGAGCCGGAATTCGAGAAGTGCCGCGAAGCGATCAAGGCGGCCCGGGAGCGATTCGAACGGCTGGTCGTTGCGGGAAGGCGGAATCTTTGGGATAGCCTTTTCAACGACCTCAAGGAAGATGCCGACGATATCGTCGAAAAGAACTTCGGTGAAAACGACGTTATTTCCAGCCAGATCAATCGTGCTTTCAAGCGTGGGCAGAATGAGCTCAAGGAGAAACTCCAGGAGCAGTTCGAAGCCTACCTAAATGATTTGGGGCAGGACCTGCATCAAGCCGTCCAGCGCCTGATGGAAGACGTTGCACGGGTAGAGTTCGAGCAGCTTCTCTATGACGCCGAATCCCTGAATATCAACTACAAAACACCTGACTTGGACCTTGGCTTCGAACTGGGTGACTACGGGTGGATGGCCTTCAACATAGGCTCCTACGCATTGGCTGGGGCAGGCATCGGCACCGCGTTTCCGGTGATCGGCAACCTGATCGGCGCCGTTGCTGGCGCTGTAGTGGGCATCTTTGTGAGTGTGTTGAGCATCTTTACCAGCAAGGAAAAACGCATTCGCAAAGCACAGGGGCAAGTTCAGGAGAAGATCGATGACGCATGCACCGAAGCCCGTAACGCCTTGAAGGAAGAACGCAAAACGCTGTTTACCCCTGTTCGCAAGCACATTGACGAAACCGTATTGCCCCGCGTGCAGCAGCTTGAGGAGTCGCTCAAGCGCCCTCTGGACGTCATCGAACAGCAGATCGCGCTGATGACCCTTATTAAAGAGCAGTTGGAGAACATGCCGTATGGAACAATTCAATCAGTTCAACGTTGAGAAGCAGGCAGCGCTCAAGGGGCTGGAGCAGCTGCGTGCGGTGCTCGACGAGTTGGGTGAGATGGGCGCCGACGTCGGTAGCGAGTTGCAAAAGATCGACTCGGCAGTACAAGCCGTTGAGTCCGATGTGCTGCGCATCGCCTTGCTGGGTGCCTTCTCCGACGGCAAGACAAGCGTTATTGCCGCTTGGCTGGGCAAGATCATGGCCGACATGAACATCAACATGGACGAATCCTCTGATCGCTTGGCAATTTATTCTCCAGAGGGGCTGCCGGAGAAGTGCGAAATCGTCGACACCCCCGGCCTGTTCGGCGACAAGGAAAAAAGTGTCGACGGCGAGCAGGTCATGTATGAAGACCTGACCAAACGCTACATTTCCGAGGCGCACCTGATTCTGTATGTCGTGGACGCCACCAACCCACTCAAGGAAAGCCACAACGACATCGTCAAGTGGGTGCTGCGGGACTTGAACAAGCTGTCCTCGACCATTTTCGTGATCAACAAGATGGACGAAGTGACTGACCTCACCGAGCAAGTACTGTTCGATGCTCAGGCCACGATCAAGAAGGACAACCTCAAAGGCAAACTGCAGCGTGCAGCCAACCTGAGCCCGGATGAACTGGCCAAGGTGAATATCGTCTGCCTGGCCTCCAACCCGAATGGACGCGGCCTGCCGTTCTGGTTTGGCAAGCCAGAGCACTATGAAAGCCGCTCGCGCATCAACGATCTCAAAGCCATGACCACGCAAGTGTTGCGGCACAATGTGCCTGCGGTGCTGATTGCAAAGACGGGCATGGATGTAGTGCGAGATCTCGTCGGCCAGCATGTGGTGCGCGCCGAAGAACAGTTGGAGCGGCTCAAGGCTTTTGCCGAGCAGAATGCCGAAGAATCGGCACGTATCACCCAAGACATTGAATCGGGTCGTCGTGAAGTCAAACGCCTGGCCGGTGAGCTGTTCGAAGAACTTCAGAACCTTGAGAAAGGCATGCTGGGCAAGTTACGTCCGCTTGGCTTGGAAAACATTCGTGAATTCCTCGAGGACGAGCTGGGTTACACCGAAGATGGCGTAGGCTTCAAGTTGAACCTGAAAATCAAGGGCGCAATTGACCGCTCCTTCGACCAGTCTTCCAAAGTAACCAGCCGCATCTCTCAGGATATTGGCCGCCAGCTCAACTCCAGCGAGAGCTTCCTCAATGCCATGGGTGACAGTGCATTGAAGTCGATGGGCGGGGCTGCCAAGGGCATTGCCAACCTGAGCCCAGACATCATCAAGGGGGCGGTGTTTGCAGCCCGCGATGCGCTCAGCGCAGTGACTGGCGTGGCGATCAAATTCAAGCCTTGGCAAGCGACCAAAATCGCCGGCGCCATTTCAAAGTGGGCAGGCCCTGCAGGCGCTGCAATCACACTTACCTCGGACCTGCTCAACGCCTATAAAGCGCATGAACTGGAACAGGAGTTGAAGAGCGCCAAGGAGTCGATTGCCGAGATGATCAAAAGCGCCTTCAAGGATATCTACGACATCATTGCTGACGACGAAAAGCTGTTGGACTTCTTCGCACCGCAGCTCAAGGCGTTTGAGAAGATTGTCGAGACGGTGGAAGAGCGCTCGCGCTTCATCAGTGCCAACCAAGCCAAGCTGCAAACCGTGAAAGCCAAGCTGAATGCCCTGACATCATCGCCTGCGCGGCTTGAGGCAAATGCATGAAGATGCTCGGCAAGGAGTAGTGCCAGTCGGTTGAGCCAAATTGGGCTGCCCTGCAGACCTTCGCGAGCAAACCTGCTCCTACAAGATTGCGCAGTACCTGTAGGAGCAGGTTCGCCCGCGAAGGGCCGCAAAGCGGCCTAACGGTATCTGGCGCACATCTTCACTTCCTGAACCCGCGCTCATTCCCCCAAGGAACCCGCGCAAAAAATACTATGGCCACTGCCGGCACCAACGCCGAGTAGCCAGCCCAGTAGCTCTAAAACCCTTGATTTCACTGGGTTTCAGGCACAAAAAAAGACGTCCGTGGATGTCTTTAGAGGCCGGGGTAAGTTGAATTTGTTCTTCAAGCTGTTGATTTATAATGTTAATGTATGTTTTCGTTTTTTCTTGGAATACCCTGCGTAATGGCATTCCACTTGATCGCTCAGGAAACGACCATCGATGATCCAAGACGATGAGGTCATGAACATTTTTGCACGCTCTGGACCAGAAGCGTCGGGGTAGCAAGCTTCTATCGCCCTTGCCCGTCAGGCATATATCTAATGAACGTGTTCATAAGGCTCATCGGTATTGTTGAATATCGTGTCTTGAACCATCTCCCTAGCACCTCGAATCATTTCATTGCCACTTACGTCACAACAAACTCTTCAATGATGTCCGCAAGAAGCTTTTAGCTTTTGCCCTTGATTATCCGTTTGCCTGTAAAGATAGTTTTCAAGCAGGGTGACAACCTCAGTAATAAAGCTCTGATGACCCAGCAATTGTGGTCGATCAGCGGTAACAGTGTGGATGATCGCATGCGCAGCGATGCCCATCAGGTAAATCGAAAGATCCGGATCGGGAACATTCTTCATGAAAGGCCTCAGGACGTCTGAGAACTGTCGCTGCAGATGATCTTTTTCATCATCTGCCTGCCGAACGGTACGTGGTAGCTCTTCATGAATAGCCTTATGAAGAGCAGGCGCGATGCGATGCTCCACGACGATCATTTCTACGATCATTGTCAGCGCCTCTCGAAGAGACGGCTGCCTTGGCAAAACTTCCAAAGCGTTAAGCAGATCAGTTCGCGTTGCAGCGACATGACGTCGCTGTAACTCTGCGATCACGGCTTCCTTATTCGGGAAGAACTGATATAGCGAACCAATATTGACGCCCGCGCGCTCTGCAATCGCATTGGTCGTCAGGCCTTCCCAACCGACCTTGGTCAAAATGTAAGTCGCCGCTTGAATAATGGCTTCGACAGTTGCGCGGGAGCGTGCCTGGGCCGGGAGTTTACGCGGGTTTACGGTCGTTCGGCTTCTGCTCATGGGCCGCTCCAGAACGCGAGTTTTTAAAATATAAGCTTTAACTTACGATTTGAAACGAGGAAACACAACACTCTTCACGAATCGAGAGCATCTGAATCATGAATACACAAGAGCCCGTACTCCCTTGGGACGGTTTTCAGGCGGCGAACCGCTTTCGCAGGGCAATCCGTAAATTCAACTCGACGACGATTCCCGAAGATGAAGTTTATGCGTTGCTCGCTGAAGCGGCTTTTGCACCTTCCAGCGGGAACATGCAACCGTACGAGCTGCACTGGATTCGAGAGCCGGCCTTGAAAGTCAGAGTCGCTGCGGCCTGCAATGGACAGAAAGCGGCTGCGTCAGCGGCAGACTTTATTGTCGTAGTGGCTAGCCCCGCGCTAGGCCTGCGTACCGCTAAGGCGCAGCTCGCACATGTTGAAGATTCGGCGGCGCTGGGCGCCGACTCGAAGGTTTATTACCGCAAGCAAATAGGTATGTTTCAGAAAGTTCTGGGACTGGGTTCTTCGGCACTCTGGTCACCGCTTGTTTTGCTCGCTGCGCTGATTCGTCCGACGTTATCGCTGATTCCCATAGGGCACATCGGCGGTCGTCAGTGGGCCGCGCGCAATGCGATTTTCGCTGCTCAAACAATCATGCTCGGCGCGGCTGCGAAAGGGATCGACTCCTGTCCGATGGAGGGCTTTTCCGCGTCGCAGGTAGCCAAACTTCTCAGCCTTCCTCGGGGCGCTGTGATTCCGCTGGTGATTGCACTTGGATATCGCGCGGATGACGCAAGGATCGAGGAGCGGTGGCGCTACCCCATCAACGATATCGTGGTTTCGCACTAGCGCTTACTTAGAGGGGCGCAGGCGCCTTTCACTGCCTGACTGACGCAGACCTGAAAACTCCGTGGTTGCTTTGAAAGCAAAGGATAAATCGCGATTGCCCTCTACCAGACGACTTCATGATCGACGTGGCCGGCTACGGCCGTTGCGACTGTCATTAACGTCTTAACGTGCTTTATTTTCGGTTATCTGAGATGACTTCCAGAATCATAAGTAATGCCAGTCATGCTGAGAATAGTCCGTCCGAGTGGGTGTGGTACTGGCGTTTGACGATGTATGCATTCGCCGCGTCCATGTTGGTATCCGGTGGTTGTTCGTTGCAGCCGGCCTACACCAAACCGACCCTGTCGATACCCTCCGTGTGGTCTGAAAAGTCAGGCGCCGCGAACAGTCAGCATTCGCCGGCATCGAAGCCTTGGTGGCACGACCTGGGGGACGATGCTGTCGACAAGCTGATCGATGCGGCGTTCGCTGACAACCCAACTTTGCTCCAGGCGCTTATGCGTATCGACGAAGCACGGGCGACGCTGGGAGTGAGTACCGCCGCTACGCTGCCAACCATTAATGCGAGCGCCAGTTTGACGCGGGATCAAAGCCGGAACACTTCTCCTTTTTCTTCTAGCACGACTGCGCTTAGCACCTCGGCCTCGGCGGGGCCGAGCTTCAGCTGGGAGATTGATCTTTTCGGGCGGGTTCAAGAATCGGTTGAAGCCTCCCAAAACCGCCTTGATGCCCGCACGGCTGATGCTGCCTCAACGCGACTGACTCTGGCAGCCGATGTGGCGAATGATGTGCTGATCCTGCGTGCCTGCGAGAACAGTCGGCGTGTGCTGGTTGAGGACATCGCTTCCCGGGAAAAGACCCTGGCGCTGACGCGACGTCGTCTTCAAAGTGGTTTTGCTGCTGCGGTTGACGAGGCTCGTATACTCACCGGCCTCGCGACGTCCCGTACCAATCTGGCGACTCAGCAAGAGCAGTGCGCCCGCCAGGTGAACGCTTTGGTCGCCCTCAGTGGCCAGAGTTCGAGCCGGGTTCAGGCGCTGGTAGGCGTTGCACCGCGGACGCCGGATGCGGTGCCCGTGTTCATGCCTAGAGCACCGGCAGCTGTACCTGAAGTGCCTGCGACCGTACTGGCGCAACACCCCGATGTTATCTCGGCTGAGCGAGAGGTCGCCGCAGCCTGGGCGGATATTGCTGTCGCCCGCGCCGATCGCCTGCCGCGCATTGATCTGACGGCAGCCTTGACCGGTCAATGGGTCCGAGCCGCAGGCTCCAGCCTGGATTTCAACACGTGGTCCATAGGTCCCAGCCTGACCGGCACGCTGTTCGACGGCGGTGCGGGTGCTGCGAATGTAAAGGTCGCCGACGCTCGGTACCGGCGTGCCGTAGCCAGTTTGCAAAGTACATTGCGCACGACCGTTCAGGACGTGGAAAACGCCATCGCTGCTCAGGCATCGGCCGAATCCCGAGTCTCGTCGACCCGTGAAGGGGAGATCGCCGCTCGCACCACACTGCAGGCCAGCGATGCTCAGTGGAAGGTCGGCGCCGTCAGCTTGTTCGAGCTCGAAGACAGCCGTCGCCAGTTCGCCTCTGCACAGGATGCGCAGATTTCTGCGCGTCGCGATCAGGCTCAGGCCTGGATATCTCTAGTCAAAGCTACCGGCGCAGCTATCGCCCTCATTCCGGATAACACATCCCATGAATAACTTGTCTTTTGCATTTGCTGGCGTCGGCCGCAAGTCAATGAGCATCGTTGCCCTTTGCGCCAGCGTGATGGTGGGCGGCGTCTTTTTTTTCGTCTCTGATGCCGCCGTTACTCCGGCGCCAATCCAGCCTGCCACAGCCCTGACGATCACTGCCGCTACTGCGAACCGGGTCCAATGGCCAATAACCCTTCAAGCCAGTGGCGCTATTGCGCCTTGGGAAGAGGCTGTCATCGGCGCTCAGGTATCGGGTTTGAGACTGGCTGAAATCTTCGTGAACGTGGGTGATCGCGTGAAGCGTGGGCAACTGCTGGCTACTTTCGATGCAGACCTGTTGGGGGCCGACGAGTCGCGTCTCAAGACTTCCTGGCAACAGGCCGAAGTCAACCGCCAGCGTGCTTTGCAACTCAAGGGCACGGGCGGTATGAGTGAACAGGACGTGCTTCAGTACGTGACTCAGGCTGGTGTTGCGAAGGCATTGCTACAGAGCACCCTGTTGCAACTGCGTTACGCCAAAGTGATAGCGCCTGACGATGGCGTTATCAGCGGCCGCAGTGCCACGGTGGGCTCGGTGTACAGCAATGGGCAAGAGTTATTCCGCATGATTCGCCAAAATCGATTGGAGTGGCGTGGCGAACTGACTGCCGTACAACTGTCCCAAGTAAAACCCGGTCAGCACATCAACCTGATATTACCAGACGGTACCTCAGCCGAAGCTGTGGTACGCCAGCTGGCGCCAAGCCTGGACGGCCAGACGAGGCTCGGCATGGTCTATGCCGACATTGAGCCCGGCAGCATGGCTCGGGCGGGCATGTACCCGCAGGGCACGGTTGAATTGGCTGAACGCTCCGCTGTCGTCGTACCTGCTGCGAGCGTGGTGATCCGTGATGGTCGTAGCTATGTTCCCAAGTTGCTCAAGGGGGACCGGATCGTCATGCAGGCAGTGACGGTGGGGCGTCGGCAAAATACCGAAGTGGAGATCGTTTCCGGCATTCATGTCGGCGATAAGGTGGCCGTGCAGGGCGCCGGCTTCTTGAACGAAGGTGATTGGGTGCATGTTGCCGCAACATCTGTTGCAGCGCAGGAGTAGACAATGAACTTTGCCACTTGGTCGATCCGTAACCCGATTCCCTCCATCCTGCTCTTCATCCTGCTTTCCCTGGCCGGAATCCTTGGCTTTCGTGCCTTGCCAATCGCCAACATGCCGGACATTGATCTGCCAACGGTCGTTATCTCTCTGACGCAGCCAGGTGCAGCGCCCGCCCAAATGGAGACCGAGGTCGCACGTAAGGTCGAGGATTCCCTGGCGACGTTGTCAGGCATCAAGCACATCAGCACATCCATCGTCGACGGATTGGTCATGATTAACGTTGAGTTCATCCTCGAGAAAAAACTCTCCGATGCCCTGATTGAAACCAAAGATGCGGTGGACAAAGTTCGTTCCGATTTGCCTACCGACCTGGAGCAACCCTCGATCAGTGCGGTGCGGGTGGGCGGTGATGAAGCGACCTTGCTATACGCCGTGGCCTCTACGCGAATGGACGAAGAGGCACTGTCCTGGTTTGTGGACGACACCCTTAATAAGACCATCCTGAGCGTGCCCGGTATCGGCAAGTTCGAACGGGTCGGCGGTGTCCAGCGCCAAGTGCTGGTAGAAGTGGACCCTGCGAGCCTCGCCGCTATGGGGGCAACAGCCGCCGATGTATCACGGGCCTTGAAAACGGTTGAGCAAGAGTCCTCCGGCGGGAAAGGCCAGGTGGGTGGTACTGAGCAGGCGGTGCGTACCATCGCGACAGTACGCACGGCTGCGGAATTGAACAGCCTGCCCGTGGTGCTCGACAATGGTCGCCGCATCAACCTGGACCAGGTAGCGGTGGTTAAGGATCGCTATGCGGACCGCACCCAGATCGCCACGCTCGATGGCAAACCCGTTGTCGGATTCAGGATATTCCGCGCCAAGGATTTTGACGAAACGCGCGTGGCAGCCGGGGTGGCCGAAGCGCTCGACAAGCTTCACGGCGCTGATCCAGGACTCAGCTTTACCAAGGTTTCTGGAACGGTGGACTACACGCATGAGCAGTACGAAGGATCGATGCACATGCTCTACGAGGGGGCTTTATTGGCCGTCCTGGTGGTTTGGTGGTTCCTGCGCGACTGGCGTGCAACGCTGATCTCTGCCTCTGCTTTACCCTTGTCTATCCTGCCTACGTTCCTGGTCATGAGTTGGCTTGGCTATTCGCTCAACACTCTGACCCTTCTGGCGTTGGCAGTCATTGTGGGTATTTTGGTGGACGACGCTATTGTCGAGATTGAGAACATCGAGCGCCACAGTCGTATGGGCAAACCGATCAAACAGGCAGCCGGTGACGCGGTGACTGAAATTGCCTTGGCGGTGATGGCGACCACCATGACCCTGGTGGTGGTGTTTTTGCCAACCGCCATGATGAGTGGCATACCCGGGCTGTTCTTCAAGCAGTTCGGCTGGACAGCGGTGGTGGCGGTGCTCTCGTCACTGCTTGTGGCCAGGGTGCTGACCCCAATGATGGCGGCCTACCTGCTCAAGACCCATAGCGGTCAAATGGAGTCCAAGGACGGTGTGCTGATGACACGCTACCTTGGCGCGGTGCGCTGGTGCCTCACCCATCGCCGCCTCACGTTGTTAGGTACGGTCCTCGTTTTCGCGGCTTCGATAGCGGTGGTGCCGCTGCTTGAGACAGGTCTGATGCCAGCCTCCGATAAGGGTTATAGCAACATCAATATTGAACTACCCCCTGGCAGTAATCTGGCTGCTACCCGAGTCACGACGGAGGCGGTGAGTCACGCAATCGGAAGGATTCCTGGCATCGAGCATGTAATGACTACCGTGGGGGGCGCTCAACCGGCGGGTCGCGGTCAGACACAAGCGGCAGAATTACGCAGGGCTGCTATGACGTTGGTGCTTTCCCCACGCGGCACGCGTCCAGCCCAGGCTGACATCGAGAACCAGATACGTGTCGCGCTGCTCGAGGTGCCGGGTGCCCGGTTCTCAATGGGCTCCGGCGGTCTGGGAGAGAAACTGTCGCTCATCCTCTCCAGTGACGACAAAGCAGCGCTGAAAACTACGGCGCAGGCGCTGGAGCGGCAACTGCGCGATGTACCAGGTCTTGCCAACATCACCTCCACGGCAAGCTTGGAGCGCCCCGAGATCATCGTGCGCCCCGACGCTCAGCAGGCAGCGGAACGTGGTGTGACTACATCAACCATTGGTGAAACGGTTCGCATTGCAACCAATGGGGACTTTGACGCAAAAATGGCCAAGCTCAATCTGGACAACCGTCAGGTGGCGATTCAGGTACGCATTCCAGATACCTCAAGACAAGATCTGGAAACGATAGCTAATCTTCGGGTTCGCGGCCGCGACGGCTTGGTCCCGTTGTCCAGTGTTGCCAGTCTTGCGGTAGAGAGTGGCCCTACGCAGATCGATCGTTATGACCGTCGCAGGTACGCCACGGTCACTGCTGACCTGGGCGGCATGCCGTTAGGACAGGCTCTGAACCTGGCTAAAGCTTTACCCGCGATCCAGGCAATGCCCACCAGCGTCAAGCTGATCGAAACCGGTGATGCGGAAATCATGGCTGAGCTGATGGGGGGATTCGGCATGGCCATTGTTATTGGGTTGTTCTGCGTGTACTGCGTCCTGGTGCTTCTATTCCGTGACTTCTTCCAGCCGCTGACCATCCTCTTCGCCATCCCGCTTTCGGTGGGTGGGGCCTTTGTCGCACTGCTCGTGACCCGAGGCATGCTAAGCCTGCCGTCCATGATAGGTCTTGTGATGTTGATGGGCATTGTGACCAAAAACTCTATCCTGCTAGTAGAGTACGCGGTGATGGGCATTCATCAGCAACGTCTGTCCGTTTTCGAAGCGTTGGTTAACGCATGTCACAAACGTGTCCGGCCTATTGTCATGACGACATTGGCGATGATCGCTGGCATGCTGCCAATTGCGCTGGGTCTGGGGGCTGATGCCAGCTTCCGTCAACCCATGGCCATCGCCGTTATTGGTGGATTGATTACCTCAACGGCTCTGAGCTTACTAGTGGTACCTGTAGCGTTCACCTATATAGATGACCTGGAACGCTTACTGAGTCGCTGGTTCTCTCCTAAAGGAGAGGAGGAAAATTGTATGCCTGGGCACAATAATCAATAGAAGTTGGGCTTGCCGATAAAGTCCAAGTCATCGCTAGTTACGAATCCGACATCCTCGCCTGTCATTTCGTCGATGAGGTATTGCCGGGTCCAAAGCGTAAGCGATTGCCCGCCAACGATCACAAGGCCGTAATCGGTGACAGCTGATTGAATTGAGGGACGGTAGACGCGCTGAATTGGATCGAGCAGGAAAGCGAAGAGCTCTGAACGTTCAAGCAGGGCGAACGGAGCGTCTTCGTTTACCGCTTCGGGCATCAGTTGCTAAGCGCAGAAAATCGTTGTGGGCGGGCGATTGGGCCAGAGTTACCACGAAGGACAGCTTTGGCACGGGCAGCAGCCATTTCAAGCATCTGAGGGTCAGCTGCATAGACAGCATCAACCTGACGGTCACGTGAGCTGCTTTTAAGGCTCATCATTTCCACAAAGCTAAGGTCTTTTGAATGCTGGTGGCCGCTGATCATGACGAAAGTACCCATCAGGGTGAAAATAGTCTTGTGCTTGAGGTCAGCACATTCGGTTGGCTCATGCAGGTGAAGGGCTGTGATTACAAGACGTTAGCCGACGAAATGTAATAGGCATCGTGCCGTCCAGGCGCACAGGGCCGGCAAAGCCGGCCCTGTGCGCCTGGACGGCATTTAACAAAGACAGAATCACGATCTTCAAAAGAATAATTATCTGTCAGGTTAAAATGTCAATGGTACGTGGGCGATCCAAG
The DNA here is from genome assembly GCF_036961705.1 of Pseudomonas sp. 3JA. NCBI lineage: Bacteria > Pseudomonadati > Pseudomonadota > Gammaproteobacteria > Pseudomonadales > Pseudomonadaceae > Pseudomonas > Pseudomonas sp. 3JA. The sequence continues at coordinate 47,729 of NZ_JBAMDJ010000014.1, read as the reverse complement.
GAGCTGAGCTAGTCTCGGCTTCATTTTATTGCATAGAGCGATTGGCCCAGACTCGCAATTGGAGCTAGTCAAAATCGCTGAGGACGTAAGCCCTATTTTCTGGTTTGATGGTTTTGCGCTGACGGGGGACGCGGCTTGTTCGCCTACGGAGGCCGGTGGCACTGCCCCATAATTTCACCAGATTTCAGGCACAAAAAAAGACGTCCGTGGACGTCTTTAGATGATGAAATGGTGGAGCCGGGGGGATTTGAACCCCCGTCCGCCAGTACTCCGCTGTCGGTACTACATGCGTAGCCGTGTCTATTAAGTTAACCCTCAGCGACCCGACGGGCAGGGTGCTTTGGGCGAGTTGTGTAAGTTTTAGCCGCTTCGTCCACAACGTACTGCACGGCGATTCTGTTCTATATGACAATCACTTTGGGTTTACAGACATCCCCTAATGATTGCTGGACCCGAAGGTACCAGAAGGGAAGTGCTAAGGCTGCTTACGCAGCGATAGCGAAGTCCCCGTAGGTTTCGTCATTGGCAACTATAGAAGTTGCAACAGTGGATTTACGAGTTCTGTTACCAACTCGGCATGCACCTAAAGTTTCGCAACCGGCGTCGAATCCTAAACGGCCCCGAACCTGTCACTCCGTGAATCTGTGGGAGCGGCAGGCATGTGCAGAGTGTACGCCAATCTACCGGCAAGGCCAACCCGGAGGTTAGCCTGCCTATCGGTCATTTGTTGGTGCCGTCAGAAGTCTTTCTGATTTCCAGGATGGTTTGCTGGGTTTCAGCAACGCATTCGTCAAATTTGCCTTGCTCCTTGAGGGCCTGTGCTCTCTGTACGCTGGTTGTCACACGGGCATTGAGATCGGCCGATGACTGATACTGTGTCTTGGCGTTGTTGATGGTTTGGATATTGGTCTCGCACAGGCTGTTCGGCTTGTCTGCGGCGAACGAAGTGGAGGCCATCATCGAGGCAGTAACGAACAGACCTAGCAGTACAGAGCGTTTCATGTGTCTCTCCTTGAACTGAGGGCCCAGATATCGCTGGCCATCAGGACGGCTACCAGTTTTTGGAAGGTCCCGCGTTTGCGGGACTTGATCAGTGGACTGTGCCCGTGCGCCAGGGTTCTATTTTTCTTCAGGTCGCCCTGGCCTGGGTGACCCGATCGATCAGGTAGACCAGCCCGTGGTAATCGATTGCGCCGTGCTGCGTAAGACCAATCTCACACGTGCGGCTGGTGGAAATCCCTTCGCTGCAATGCTGTACCGCGTCCTTCAGTGAGCGCAGCGAGTGGGCGTTCAGCTCGGGTGTGGAGAAACCCTTGTCGCCGGCGAAACCGCAACAATGGATGCCTTCCGGGATGACCACGTTTTTACTGCACTTGCGCGCCAGGTCGATCAGCGCCTGGCTTTCGCCAAGGTGCTGGGTGCTGCACGTGACATGCACCGCGATGGGCGCCTCTTGGGGAGTGAAGTCGAGACGGTCCACCAGATGGGTGCGGATGAAGCGCACTGGGTCATACAGGTCCAGGCGCACCTCACCGAGGTCCTGGACCAGGCGCAACGTGCAGGGGCTGGTGTCGCAATAGATCGGATCGAGTCCGCCGCGGCTGGCGTGCAGCAGTGCGCCGATCAGTTCCTGGCGTTTGTGCTCGGCTTGTTCGGCGTAGCCTTTGGACGCGAAAGGTTGGCCGCAGCAAAGGCTGTCCACGTTGTCGGGAAAGACGACTTGGTAGCCGGCTTTTTCCAGCAGCCGTTGGGTCTTTTCATACAGCGACATCTGCTCTTTATCCTCGGCCGCCGGGCCCATGACCCGCGATACGCAAGCCGCCAGGTACACCACCCGCGGGCGTTCATCCGACACGGTAGGGCTGAAACGGATGGCCTTTTCCGGCTGGGGCATGGCGTTGGTCCACTGTGGGACCTGGCCTTTGGATAGCCGCGTCAACGAAGCCGACAGTTTCGCCAGGCGGGGGGCGCCTAGCAGCATCCGCGCACCATTGGCCACGTGCAGGGCGAAGCGTGCGCCTTGCAGCGTGGTGGCGAAATTTCCTTCAATCCAGTTAGCGGTTTTCGTCTTCGTAGCTTCACGGCTGCGCAGTTTTTTCACCAGCTCGCCGGTATTGATGCCTACCGGGCAACGTTGCGCGCACAGGCCCGTCGCGGCGCAGGTGTCGATGCCTTGATATTGATAGGCCTGTTCCAGTTCGGCGGTGTCCGTGCCGGCGCGTTTCTTCGCCTGGATGTCTCGCCAGATCACGATGCGCTGGCGCGGGCTCAAGGTCAGGTCCTTGGACGGACACACGGGTTCGCAGAAACCACACTCGATGCACTTGTCCACGATCTCATCGGCGGCCGGCAGCGGCTTGAGGTGCTTGAGGTGGATCTGCGGATCCTCGCTGAGCACCACGTCCGGGTTGAGGATGCCGTTGGGATCGAGCAGGCGTTTGAGCTGCCACATCAGTTGATAGGCATCGCTGCCCCATTCCAGCTCGACGAACGGCGCCATGTTGCGCCCGGTGCCGTGCTCTGCTTTCAGCGAGCCGCCGAATTCCACCGCCACCAACTGCGCCACGTCATCCATGAACGCCTGGTAGCGTGCGACTTCTTCAGGGTTGTTGAAGCCTTGGGTGAAGACGAAGTGCAGATTACCTTCCAGCGCGTGTCCGAAAAGGATCGCTTCGTCGTAGTGATGTTTGTCGAACAGCTCGATCAGGCGGTTTACGCCAATGGCGAGTTGTTCCACCGGAAAGGTCACGTCTTCGATGATCACCGTGGTTCCGGTTTTACGGACCGCGCCCACCGCTGGAAAGGTGTCTTTGCGGATGGCCCAGAGCCGGGCGTTTTCCCGTGGGTCTTCGGTGAAGTCGACCTGTTTTTCCACCGGGAAGCCGGCCAGCGAGGCCATGATCCTGGTCAGTTGTTCTTGCAGTAAAGACGAGGAAGCGGCGCGGGATTCGATGAGCAAGGCGCAGGCATTGATCGACAGATGCTGTACGAAATCCGGCATGCCCGGTTTGTCCTGCACCGAGCGCAGGCTGCGGCGGTCCAGCAGTTCCACGGCCGAGACTGGCTGGCTTTTCAGCACGGTGACGGCGTTGCAGCAGGTTTCCACGTCCGGGAATACGATCAGCGCCGAAGCTTTGTTCGGATGGTCGATAACGGTGTTGTAGGTCACCGCGCTGATGAAGCCGAGGGTGCCTTCGGAGCCGACCAGCAGGTGGCTCAAGATATCCACAGGCTCGTCGAAATCCACCAGGGCATTGAGTGACAGGCCGGTGGTATTTTTCAGACGATATTTATGTCGAATTCGCGCAGCCAGTTCAGTGTTGGCGCGGGTTTCGCGGCCCAGAGTCGCCAGGCGTTCCAGCAGCTCGCCATGGCTCGTACGAAAAGCCGCCACGCTGCTGTCGTCTTCGGTGTCCAGGTGCGTGCCATCGGCCAGCACCAGGCGGATGCCGGCCAGGGTGTGATAGGTGTTCTGCGCCGTGCCGCAGCACATGCCGCTGGCGTTGTTGGCGACGATGCCGCCGATTTTGCAGGCGTTGATCGACGCCGGATCTGGGCCGATCTTGCGTCCGAACGGGGCCAGCCAGGCGTTGGCCTGGGCGCCGATCACGCCGGGCTGCAAGCGAATCTGCGTGCCTTGCGCGCGGATCTCGCGACCGTTCCAGTTATCCCCCAGCACAATCAGCACCGAGTCGCTGATGGCTTGCCCGGACAGGCTGGTGCCGGCGGCGCGGAAGGTGACGGGCACCTGGTCGCGCTGGGCCAGTTTCAGCAAGGCAATCACTTCATCTTCGGATTCGACGCGTACCACTAGTTTCGGAATCAGCCGATAGAAACTGGCGTCAGTACCGAAGGCCAAAGTCGACAGCGGATCGTCGAAACGGCGCTTTTGCGGGATCAGTTGTTGAACGTCGTGTAGGAAAGAGGCCGGAAGGGTCATTGGTCCTCCAGAATCAAAACCACCAGATCCTTCGGACCATGGGCGCCGTAGGCCAGGACTTGCTCGATGTCGGCGGTTTTCGACGGGCCCGATACCAGCAGGGCGTTGGTGGGCATGCCTTGGGCCCACTCGAATTCCTGCTGCACTTCATAGAAGTTGTCACGGATCTCGCTGGCCTTGAGCAGGGCGAAATGCACCGGTGGCACCAGGCTCATCAGCCGCGGTTCTTCCCGGGTTGGCCAGAGAATCAGGCTGCCGGTGGCGGCGATGGCGCCAAGGGTGCCGGTGAGGCTGGCGGGAGTGTCGTTGAACAACTCGGCTTTCCATTCCTCTATGGGGCGATCGTAAGCCTTGAGGGTTGGCAGGTCCGGATTGTTCGCCCAGAGCTGTGTGATTTTTTGCCCGTGCGCGGTGGTCGGGGCGATGAGCAGACTCGGCAATTGACGGTCGCGCAGCAATTGCGCGAGCAGGGTCGGCCAGCCTTCGTCGGACGTCAGGTGGATTTCGGTGTGCACCGCTTCCATCAATTTGCGCAATTGCGGGATACGTTTCTCGGGCGCATAGCGGTAGGTTTGCGTCACCAGTTCGACATCGAAATTGTCGGCAACCGGCGTGGTGCCTGTCAGGCTTTTACGCAGCTTGGCGAGGATATTGTCCTTGGCGCTCATCGGCGGTCTCCCTGCTGGTTCAGGTGGTCGCGGGCCAGGTCATGCAATGAGCGGGCGGCGGGTTTGGGGGCGCTGTGGTTCTGGGTCCAGGGGCCGACGTTGTTGGGCACCAGGGCGCGCAGGCGCGTGGCGAGGAAGCCGAACAGCCGATACAACCGTGGCGAACTGTTGAGCCGAGCCCAGGCATTCCAGATGAAGCGTTCCTTGGACGAGTATTTGCTGCCCTGGCCGCGCATCACCTGATGGGGGCTGTCCGGCGCCTTGACGTTTTCTTCCCGCAACCGCCGCAGCAAAGCCGGGATCGGAATCTTCACCGGACACACTTCACCGCAGGCACCGCACAGCGAAGAGGCGCTCGGGTGGTCCGGCACCTTGGCCAGGCCGACCATGTGCGGCGTGATGATTTTTCCGATAGGTCCCGGGTACACCTCGCCGTAGGCATGACCGCCGATTCGGGTATAGACCGGGCAATGATTCATACAGGCGCCGCAGCGGATGCAGTTCAGCGTCTGGCGCAGTTCGCTGTCGGCAAACGCCTGGCTGCGACCATTGTCGAGCAGGATCAGGTGGACTTCCTGGGGGCCGTCCAGTTCCTCAGGCTTGCGCGGGCCGGAGATCATGTTGACGTAGGTGGTGATGGGCTGGCCGAGGGCCGAGCGGGTCAGCAGCGAGAGCAGCGGCACGACATCGCGCAGGTTCTCCACCACTTTTTCGATGCCGGTCACAGCGATGTGCACGGGAGGCACGGTGGTGGACATGCGTCCGTTGCCTTCGTTTTCCACCAGCAGCAGCGTGCCGGTTTCAGCGACGGCGAAGTTGACACCGGAGACGCCGATATCGGCCTCGAAGAATTTCTGCCGCAATACCTTGCGACCGATCTGAATGAGTTGGTCAACGTCCTTGGTGTACTCCACGCCGAGTTTGTCGTGGAACAAGGACGCGACCTGACCGGCATTCTTGTGGATCGCCGGCATAATGATGTGTGAAGGCTTCTCGTGGTCGAGCTGGACGATGTATTCCCCCATGTCGGATTCGAGACATTCAATGTCCCGAGCCTCGAGGAAATGGTTCATCTCCATCTCTTCGCTGACCATCGATTTGCCCTTGATCACTTGCCGCGCCTCGTGAGCGCGGATGATCGAGAGGACGATGCCATTGGCTTCGTCCACCGTCTCCGCCCAGTGCACGTTCACACCGTTGCGGGTCAGGTTGGTTTCAAGTTGCTCGAGCAGGTCCGGCAGCTTGGATAACGCGCGGGCGCGGACGGCATTGCCGAGCACTCGCAGGTGTTCTCTTTCGTGGGCATCGCTGAAAGACGTTGCCCGTTTGGTCATCAGTGAATCCATCGCGCTGCGAAAGTTGTTTCGCAGTTGCGTGTCGTCCAAAGCCTTGTGGGCCCGGGCGCGAAAATCTTCCTGCACCTCTACAGTCGGGATCAGCGTTGGCGTGCTCATGCAACACCTCCGCTACGCTGCCAGAGAAAGCTCGCCAGATGCTGGCCGCGTAACGCTTCCTGCTGTTTTTCCAGTGCGCCGTTGATGTTCATCAGGCAGCCACAATCGGCACTGATGACCTTGTGCGCGCCGGATTCCTTCAGCGCTCGGGTCTTGTCGGCCACCATCGCGCCGGAAATATCCGGCATGCGAACACTGAACGTCCCACCAAAGCCACAGCATTCACTTTCATGGCTGTGTTCAACTCGCTCCACATTGCGCAGCTGCGCCAACAACGCACGGCCATGCAGATGGGTGTTCATTTCACGCCGTGCCGAGCAGGACGTGTGCAGCGCGACTTTCACGGGTTCGCCGCTATCGTTCAACTGCACCTTGCAGACGAACAGCAGGAATTCAGCCAGTTCATAGGTCCGGGCCGCCAGGGCCTGAACCTGTTTGAGCGTGTCGGGCTCATCCTTGAACAGATCGGCGTAATGCTCGCGCAGCATGCCGGCGCAGGAGCCCGAGGGCACGACCACCGGATAATCTTCGGCAAACAGGGCCAACTGCGCCCGTGCCACCGTCCGCGCCTGCTCGGTGTAGCCCGAGGTGTAGGCCGGTTGGCCGCAGCAGCTTTGCCCTTGCGGGTAGTCCACCCGGATTCCTTCGCGCTCCAGCAGATGAATCGCATCCATCCCGGCTTCGGGATAGAACAGGTCGACCACGCAAGTGCCGAACAGGTAGATCCTTTGCGGTTTTTCGCTGGGGTACTGCCGAGGCTCGGGCAGTGGCGGGGCGACACGGGTCGCGTTCGGCACGGCGTTATAAAAAAGCTCGCTCATCAGGCGTGTCTCCGGGTGGTCCCGGTTATCCGTCCGCTGAGGCTGCTGAATATAGACAGGAAATCTTTCAGCAGCCTTGCAGACCCGGTGGTGAATAGCAGACGCCGAATCACGGTTCGGCGTCGGTTTTTTCAGTGTTGCGTGTAGGACTTAATGAACCAGCATGCCGGTAAACCAGTAGGCCTGGGCCAACGTGATCAGGCCGACAATCGTTGCAAAGAATAGGCTGTGTTTGAGGGTGAAACGGAACAGATCCGATTCCTTGCCCACCAGCCCGGTCGCCGCGCAGGCCACCGCGATCGATTGTGGCGAAATCATCTTGCCGGTCACGCCGCCGCTGGTATTGGCCGCCACGAGCAAGGTGTCGTTGACGCCGAGCTGGTGCGCGGTGGTGGCTTGCAGCGAGCTGAACAAGGCGTTGGACGACGTATCGGAACCGGTCAGGAACACGCCCAGCCAACCCAGGAACGGCGAGAAGAACGGGAACGCCGCGCCCGTGCCGGCCAGCACCAGGGCCATGGTCGACGACATGCCCGAGTAGTTGGTGACGAAGGCGAATGCCAGCACCATGCCGATGGACAGGATCGGCCAGCGCAGCTCGAAAAGTGTCTCTTTAAAAGTGGTAAGACCAGTTTTGATATTGATCTTCAGCACCAGCATCGAGATCAATGCGGAGAAGAAAATCGCCGTGCCGGTGGCGGAAATCGGATCAAGCTTGAACACGGCCGGAATGGCAGTGGGGTTGATCACGATGGGCGCGACCTTGATCACCATCTGGTCCAGGTGCGGGATGGCGAAGTTGAACACCCAGCCGTACATCGAACCGCCCGCAGCGAACATTGCCTTGAACGGCTTGAGGGTCCAGATCGTCACCAATACGGTCAGGATCAGGAACGGCGACCAGGCTTTGATGATTTCTCCCAGGCTGTAGGGCGAGACCACGGTGCTGCGCGGTTGGCCGAAACCGCCGACGCTGGCGGTGACCGTTGCGCTGGAGGTGGCGCCGGCAATCTGGGCGCCGGCGGTGCGCTTGGGCTGCCAGACTTTCAGGAACAGCGTCAGGGAAATCAGGCTGGCCAGGGCGGAGGTGATGTCCGGCAGTTCCGGGCCGATGAAGTTGGAGGTGAAGTACTGGGTGATGGCGAAGCTCAAGCCGGCCACCAGCGCTGCTGGCCAGGTTTCCCGCACGCCGCGCAGACCGTCCATCATGAACACCAGCCAGAACGGCACGAACAGCGACAGCAGGGGCAGTTGGCGACCGGTCATGGCGCCGATCTTGAAGGCGTCGATCCCGGTAACCTGACCGGCCACGATGATCGGAATGCCCAACGCGCCGAACGCGACCGGGGCGGTGTTAGCGATCAGGCACAGGCCTGCGGCATACAGGGGGTTGAAGCCCAGGCCGACCAGCAGGGCGGCAGTGATCGCCACCGGGGCACCGAAACCGGCGGCCCCTTCCAGGAACGCGCCGAAGCAAAAGCCGATCAGCAGCACTTGCAGGCGTTGGTCATCGGTAATCGACAGCACTGAGCTGCGAATCACCTCGAACTGGCCGCTCTTGACCGTCAGTTTGTAGAGGAATACGGCGGCGACGATGATCCAGGCGATGGGCCACAGACCGTAGGCAAAGCCATAGCCGGCGGCTGCGAAGGCCATGTCGGCGGGCATATTGAACGCGAAAATCGCCACGGCGATCGCCAGGGCCAGGGTAATGCTGCCGGCCACATGTCCCTTGAGGCGAAACACCGCCAGGGCCAGGAAGAAAAATACGATGGGAATGACGGCCGCGAGTGCGGACAAGCCGAGGCTGCCGAGCGGGCTGTAGAGCTGTTGCCAGGTTTGCATCATGGGTGGGCCCCTAATTGTTGTTGGTCAGGCACTGCCAGCGGATTTGGTTAATTGGTAATACCAATTTACAATCGCTGTTGGCCAGGGTAAAAGCCTTGGTTGTCGTGTGTCAATTTGCCGCCCTGAAACTTTCGTCGAATAAGCGGTGCAGATGGCATCTGATCCGTTGGTAGAAGCGGCTTTTACTGGGTGTGGATAAAGCCCGGATGGGCCAGAATAGAGGGCCCGGCGAGCGGTCGGGATCGTGGAGAATTGAGTTATGGGGTTTGATCAGATTCGTCAGCGCCGTTTGTCTGACGATATTGTCGAGCGGCTTGAAGGCATGATCCTTGAGGGCACGCTCAAGTCCGGTGAGCGGCTGCCGGCCGAACGGACCCTGGCTGAGCAGTTCGGTGTGTCACGCCCTTCGTTGCGCGAGGCGATCCAGAAGCTAGCGGCCAAAGGCTTGTTGGTCAGTCGCCAGGGCGGCGGCAACTATGTGGTGGAGTCGCTGGGCTCGACGTTCAGTGATCCGCTGCTGCAGCTTTTGGAAAGCAATCCCGAAGCGCAGCGTGACTTGCTGGAGTTCCGTCACACCCTGGAAGCGTCCTGTGCTTATTACGCGGCGCAGCGGGCCACGGATGTGGATCGCGAGCGGCTGACGGCGGCATTCGACGAGTTGCAGGATTGTTACTCGCGCCACGACGAGGTCAGCCGGGCGGAGGAGGGCGCGGCGGATGCCCGGTTTCACCTGGCGATCGCCGAGGCCAGTCATAACGCGGTGTTGCTGCACACGATTCGCGGCTTGTTCGACCTGCTCAAGCGCAACGTGGTGACCAACATCGGCGGCATGTACAAGCAGCGCAGTGAAACCCGCGACATGCTGATCAGCCAGCACCGGGAGTTGTACCAGGCCATCATGGACGGGCACGCCGAACAGGCGCGGGAAGTGTCCAGCCGGCATATCTTGTATGTGCAGGAAGTTTTGGAAGAGGTGCGTCAGGAAGTGCAGCGGGTGGCGCGGGCGGAGCGGCGCAAGGGGATGTAGGTCGCGAGTTCGGTGGCGATTGGGCTTCTGTATTCGCGAGCAAGCCCGCTCCCACACGGGCTCACTGTTGTACACATATTCTGTGTTCGCAAAAGATCCTATGTGGGAGCGAGCTTGCTCGCGATAGCGGTCTCAAGGACGAAAGACTCAGTCTTCCTTGCCCTTGTTGCGCACCGCACGCTGCAGCTCGCGGCCGGCATCACGTTCACGCTCGGTATCGCGCTTGTCGTATTCCTTCTTGCCCTTGCCCAGGGCAATTTCGCACTTGATCAAGTGCTTGCTCCAGTACAACGACGTGCAGACGCAGGTGTAACCCTTCTGTTGCACCGAGGCGAAAAGTTTTTCCAGCTCGCGTTTGTTGAGCAGCAATTTGCGCGAGCGCACCGGGTCGGCAATCACGTGGGTGCTGGCGGTGGTCAGCGGCGTGATATGACTGCCCAGCAGCCAGGCTTCGCCGTCCTTGAGCAGCACATAGCTGTCGACCAGTTGCGCCTTGCCGGCACGCAAGCTCTTTACTTCCCAGCCGGCCAGGACCATGCCAGCCTCGAAACGTTGTTCGATGAAGTAATCGTGTCGCGCCTTTTTATTTTGCGCGATGGTCCCTGTGGGGTGTTTCTTCTGTTTAGCCATAGGGGCGGCATTATAGGCAGTTGCGCGCGTGTCGGCTACGGTGAAGCAGCGTGCTTGAGCACGTTGAGTGAATCCCGGACAATGCGGCCTCTTTTTTGAACGCTTGGGCGTGATCACGATGTCGACAGACAAGGTTTCTGTCCACGGCAGTTGGGCTAGCCGCTGGGTCTTCATACTCGCGGCGACTGGTTCTGCCGTGGGGCTGGGTAGTATCTGGAAGTTTCCGTACATGGTCGGCGTCTACGGTGGCGGCGCCTTCGTATTGATGTTCCTGGCGTGCATCGCGCTGATCGGCGCACCGGTGATGCTGGCCGAAACCCTGATCGGGCGTCGGGCCCGGCAAAGCCCGGCCAATGCCCTGAAGGTACTGGCGGTAGAGGCCGGCCATTCGACCAAGTGGTCGTGGGGTGCCTTCGCCGGGATGATCACGGCGCTGTTGATCCTGTCTTTCTATAGTGTGGTCGGTGGCTGGTCCCTGGACTACATCATCGACATGGGGCGCGGGGATTTCCAAGGGGCCACGCCTGATCAGGTAGGTGCCTACTTCGGCGATGTAATTGCCGATCCCTGGAGGCTGACCCTCTGGCACACGATTTTCATGGTGCTCTCGGCGGTGGTAATTGCCCGGGGCGTGGTGGCCGGGCTTGAGCGCAGCCTGCGGATCATGATGCCGTTGCTGTTCGTGATGATCCTGGTGCTGCTGGGCTACAGCATGACCACCGGGCATTTCATGGAAGGCGTGCATTTCATGTTCGACTTCCAGCCGGAGAAAGTCCTGGACGGCCTGCTGCCGGCCATGGGGCATGCGTTTTTCTCCCTGAGCGTCGGGGTCGGTTCGATCATGATCTATGGCGCCTACATGCCCAAGAATGCCTCCCTGACCCGAACTGTGGTCGGCGTCGCACTGCTGGACACCTTCGTGTCGCTGCTGGCGGGCGTGGCATTGTTTCCGATTGTCTTCGCTGCCGGCCTGAATCCGAGCGAGGGGCCAGGGTTGATGTTCGTCAGCCTGCCCTTTGCCTTTGGCAGCATGGCGTTCGGCCAGGTGATGGGCGTGGTGTTTTTTCTCCTGGTGGCCATCGCGGCCTGGAGTTCGGCCATCTCCCTGCTGGAACCCATGGTGGCTTACCTGGTTGAACGGACCCGGCTCAGTCGTGCCTGGGTAACCTTCTGGCTGGCCTTCACCTGTTGGTTTGTCGGCCTGGGCACGGTGTTTTCCTTCAATATATGGAAGCAGGCGAAGTTTTTCGTGAACGAAGACGGGCTGTTCCATCTCTACCAGTGGGGCGCCACCGGAGGGCTGGATTTCTTCGGCGTGATTGATTTCTTCACCTCACGGATCATGCTGCCATTGGGTGGTTTGTGTTTCGTAGTGTTTGCAGGATGGATCATGGGGCGTGAAGCAGTGCGTGATGAGCTGTCGCTGCGTAGCCCGGTATTGTTCGGCTTGAGCCTGTTCTTGATGCGCTATGTGGCGCCCATCGGCATTCTTGTAGTGTTTGCCGCCCAGCTGTGGAAGTGACGCTTACATGACGACACATATTCAACGCTCGGCCTTGCTGCCCTACCCGGCGCAGGCGCTGTATGACCTGGTCAACGATGTGGCGAGCTACCCGGAGTTCTTGCCGTGGTGCTCGTCGGCCGAGGTGCTGGAAAGCTCTGAAACCCATATGCGCGCCAGCCTCAACATTGCCAAGAGCGGCTTGAGCCAGCGCTTCGTCACGCGCAATACGCTGGTGCCGGGACAGTCCATCGAGATGAATCTGGAGGAAGGGCCTTTCAATCAGCTCCACGGTGTCTGGGTGTTCAAGCCGCTGGGTGAAAAGGCCTGCAAGATCAGCCTGGACCTGTCGTTCGACTACGCCGGCCCTCTGGTGCGGGCGACGCTGGGGCCGCTGTTCAATCAGGCCGCCAATACCCTGGTCGATGCGTTCTGCCAGCGGGCCAAGCAGAATGCAGAGCTCAAGCGTTGATTGAGATAGAAGTGGTGTATGCCTCGGCGGAGCGTCAGGTCTTGCGCACCTGCATGGTGCAGGAGGGCGCGAGTGTTCGCGCCGCACTGGCGGCATCGGGTATAGGCGATGTGTTTCCGGAGCTGGATCTGACGACTTGCCCGGTGGGGATTTTTGGCAAGCTGGTTGCCGATCCAGAGCATCAGGTGGTGCAGGCGGCCGATCGACTGGAGATTTATCGCCCGTTGTTGGCCGATCCGAAGGAAATTCGGCGCCTGCGCGCGGCCAAGGCTGCCCAGGCACGCCAATCGGAGCAATAACCTGGCTTGAATGACAGGCAATAAAAAACCCGGCATGCCGGGTTTTTTTATGCCGCCATTTATTGTGGCGATGTATCCAGGGGCTCTGGCGTCGGGACTGGTACGGTCTCGACTTTGTCCACATCCTTCTGGATCTGGTCCAGCAACGAACCTGGCTTGGCCGGTTTTTCCGGTTTTGGCTGTTCGGCTTTCTGGGTCGGGTCGGTAACGGTGTTGTCGCTGTCCTTGCCCAAGATGGCTTCGTCACGGCTCACGCCAGGCATGAAATCGCCTGACAGGCTGACGAGTTGGTCGTTGGGGCTGAAGATAACGCTGATGCGTTCCTGCTGGCGCTCACCGCCGCCTGGCTGCAAGCTGTATAGGTAATCCCAGCGATCGGCATGGAACGTGTCGGTCAGCAGGGGGTTGCCCATGATAAACCGTACTTGCCGGCGGGTCATTCCCGGGCGCAACTGGTCTATCATGTCCTGCGTGACGACATTGCCCTGCTGGATGTCGATTTTGTAAACCCCGGGGAATGAACAACCGGCGAGTGCGAGCAGTCCCACAAAGGTGAAACTGGTTAGCAAGAGCTTGGTGTTTTGCATCGGTGGGCGACTTCCACTATCTTGGCTGGGACAACGTAAACGCCGATCATACCCGCATTAAGAGAAGCTGCGAAGCAGCATCGCGAGAAAGCTGACCATGGTTGAAAATAGCGAACTACGCAAAGCCGGCCTCAAAGTGACCCTGCCACGGGTCAAGATTCTACAAATGCTCGATTCCGCCGAGCAACGCCACATGAGTGCTGAAGATGTCTATAAGGCGCTTATGGAGGCTGGTGAGGACGTCGGTCTGGCCACGGTTTACCGTGTTCTGACCCAGTTCGAGGCAGCTGGCTTGGTGGTGCGGCACAACTTCGACGGAGGCCATGCGGTCTTCGAGCTGGACGACGGCAAGCATCACGACCATATGGTCAACGTCGAGACCAGTGAAGTGATCGAATTCTTCGACGAAGAAATCGAGCGGCTGCAGAAAGCAATCGTCGACAAGTATGGCTTCGAGATGGTTGATCACAATCTTGTGCTGTACGTACGCAAGAAAAAGTAAGCATGTCGCGCGGACTATTACGGTTCGCGAAACGAACGAAGGCGACCCCCGGGTCGCCTTCGTGCTTTCTGCCGTTCTCAGATTTTCGCGGTAACGACCATTTTTTTCGCGTGGGCCAGGGATTCCTTGGTGAGGTCGATTCCCCCGAGCATTCGCGCCACTTCTTCTACGCGCTCGTTTTTGTTGAGCTTGGACACGGCGGTGCGAGTGGCATCCTCGCCGCGTACCTTATGCACAAATAGATGCTGGTGTCCCTGAGCGGCGACCTGGGGCAGGTGAGTCACCGTCAGTACCTGGCCGCGTTCCCCCAGTCGGCGCAGCAACTGGCCGACAATTTCCGCGGTTGGGCCACCGATGCCCACGTCCACTTCGTCGAATACCAGCGTCGGCACGCGAGAAGTCTGCGCGGTGATGACCTGGATGGCCAGGCTGATTCGTGACAGTTCGCCGCCGGATGCGACTTTGGCCAGGGCCTTGAGCGGTTGCCCGGGGTTGGCGCTGACCAGCAGTTCCACTTGCTCCAGCCCGTTGGGCTGGAGCTCGTCCCCAGCGTTGGGGCGCAATTCGATGGTGAAGCGCCCGCCGGGCATGCCCAGGCGCTGGATTTCCTGCTCCACGGCGCTGGCCAGCCCTGTTGCGGCGTGCTGCCGCAGTTCACTGAGCTCCTTGGCCTTTTCCTGATAATGACGGGCATAAGAAGCCAGTTCGTCCCCCAGGCGCTCGATGGATTCATCGTTGGCGTTCAGGGTTTCCAGTTCTTCCAGCAGCCGCTGCTGGAGTTCGGCAACGTCGGCCGGCTGGATGCGGTGCTTGCGCGCCAGTGTATAGATGGTGTCCAGGCGCTCTTCCAGGTACTGCAGGCGGGCCGGGTCGGTATCGAAATGATCGAGGAACCGATTCAGCTCCCCGACGGCTTCTTCGACCTGGATCTGCGCGCTCGTCAGCAGGTTCGTCGCTTCGTTCAGGGCGCCCACCGAATTGTTCACACTGGAGAGTCGGTTCAAGCTCGTTGTCAGCGCATTGAGCACATTGCCCGAATCGCTCTCGCTGCATTGTTCGACCACTTGCCGGCAAATGCCCAGCAGGGTTTCGGCGTTGGTCAGGTTCTTGTGTTCCTGCTCCAGCTCTGCCAGTTCATTTTCACCCAGGGCCAGGTTCTCCAGCTCTTCGAGCTGATAGCTCAACAATTGGTGACGGGCGCGCTGTTCGTCGCCGGAGTTGGAGAGTCGATCCAGTTCCTGCCGGGTTTGGCGCCAGCGTTGGGCCGCCAGTTGGACTTGCCGGGCCAGGTCGGTGGCGCCGGCGTATTCATCCAGCAAGCGGCGATGGGTGTCGGTCTTGAGCAGGGATTGGTGTTCATGCTGGCTGTGAATGTCGATCAGCAGCTCGCCGAGGGCCTTGAGGTCGCCCAAGGGGCAGGGCGCGCCGTTGATGTAGCCGCGGGAGCGCCCTTCAGCGGTGATGACCCGGCGCAGGATGCACAGGCCGTCGGTGTCCAGGTCGCGTTCGGCCAGCCAGGCGCTGGCCTCGGGGATGTCGACCAGGTCGAACGTCGCCAGGATGTCGGCCTTGTCCGCTCCGGGGCGCACTACGCCACTGTCGGCGCGGTCGCCCAGCGTCAGGCCCAGGGCATCGAGCATGATCGACTTGCCTGCGCCGGTTTCACCGGTGATCACACTCATGCCTCGATCAAGTTCGAGGTCGAGGTGTTCGACGATGGCATAGTTGTGTACGGACAGGTGCACCAGCATAAGGCCGCTCCCAGGCTTTAGGTCTGGTTATTTATACAGTGTTTTGTTTCGGCCTGACAATGCCCGCGCTTAGCTCGATTTGCTTGGGAAAGTGATTTTCTTAGCGCTGTGAGGAATGATTATGCAGCTGCTTTTTGTAAGGTTAATTCGTCGGGCGGCCCTTGAAGCTGGAAAACCCGGCCCCATATACCGGGGCAGAAGCGCGAGTCGAGCTCGCGGACGAAGTTGAGAGGAGAAATCTATGGCTGACGAACAGACGCAGGACACGCAAAATCTAGACGCCAATCAGGCTTCCCAGGATTCCGGTGAAGACCTGGCGGCACGTGTACAAGTGCTCGAGGAGCAACTGGCCGGTGCGCAGGATCAGGCGTTGCGTGTAGCCGCCGACCTGCAGAATGTCCGCCGTCGCGCCGAGCAGGATGTAGAAAAGGCTCATAAATTCGCCCTGGAGCGTTTTGCTGGCGACCTGCTGCCGATCATCGACAGCCTGGAGCGCGGCCTGGAGCTGTCCAATCCGGACGACGAGAACATCCGTCCGATGCGCGAAGGCATCGAGCTGACCCTGAAGATGTTCCAGGACACCCTCAAGCGTTATCAGCTCGAAGCCCTTGATCCCCATGGCGAACCCTTCAACGCCGAGCACCACCAGGCCATGGCGATGCAGGAAAGTGCCGACGTCGAGCCAAACAGTGTGCTGAAGGTTTTCCAGAAGGGCTATCTGCTCAATGGGCGCCTGCTGCGTCCGGCCATGGTCGTGGTCAGCAAGACGCCAGCGCCGGTTTCGCCTTCTATTGATGAGCAGGCTTGAAATCGGTCGTAGCGGCCCCATCTATATGTCAAGCGTTTAAGTGCTACCGCAGTTAGCCACCACTGCTGCGGCAACAAAATCCAAGTTCCGGGAGAGTTAACATGGGCAAGATTATCGGTATCGACCTGGGGACCACCAACTCGTGCGTCTCCGTGCTGGAAAACGGCAAGGCCAAAGTCATCGAAAACGCTGAAGGCGCGCGTACTACGCCGTCGATCATCGCTTACGCCAATGATGGCGAGATTCTGGTTGGCCAATCGGCCAAGCGTCAGGCAGTGACCAATCCGCATAACACCCTGTACGCGGTGAAGCGTCTGATCGGTCGCAAGTTCGACGAAGAAGTCGTCCAGAAAGACATCAAGATGGTGCCTTACAAAATCGCCAAGGCTGACAATGGCGACGCCTGGGTTGAAGTGAACGGCCAGAAAATGGCGCCGCCACAGATCTCGGCTGAAATCCTCAAGAAAATGAAGAAAACCGCCGAAGATTACCTCGGCGAAGCGGTGACTGAGGCGGTCATTACTGTGCCTGCCTATTTCAACGACAGCCAGCGCCAGGCGACCAAAGACGCCGGCCGCATCGCGGGCCTGGACGTAAAACGTATCATCAACGAACCGACTGCGGCCGCTCTGGCCTACGGTATGGACAAGGCCAAGGGCGATCACACCGTGATCGTTTACGACCTGGGTGGCGGTACCTTCGACGTTTCCGTGATCGAGATCGCTGAAGTCGACGGCGAGCACCAGTTCGAAGTATTGGCAACCAACGGTGACACGTTCCTCGGTGGTGAAGACTTCGACATCCGCCTGATCGACTACCTCGTCGACGAGTTCAAGAAAGAAAGCGGCATGAACCTCAAGGGTGACCCGCTGGCCATGCAGCGCCTGAAAGAAGCCGCTGAAAAAGCCAAGATCGAACTGTCCTCTAGCCAGTCGACCGACGTGAACCTGCCGTACATCACCGCAGACGCCACCGGTCCTAAGCACCTGAACGTAAAAATCTCCCGCGCCAAGCTCGAAGCGCTGGTGGAAGACCTGGTTCAGCGCACCATCGAACCTTGCCGCATCGCGATGAAAGACGCCGGTATCGACGTTGGTTCAATCAACGACGTGATCCTGGTTGGCGGTCAGACCCGTATGCCACTGGTTCAGAAGTTGGTGACCGACTTCTTCGGTAAAGAAGCACGTAAAGACGTCAACCCTGACGAAGCTGTTGCCATGGGTGCTGCTATCCAGGGCGCGGTATTGGCTGGTGACGTGAAAGACGTTCTGCTGCTCGACGTCAGCCCGCTGACTCTGGGTATCGAAACCATGGGCGGCGTAATGACCGCGCTGATCGAGAAAAACACCACGATTCCTACCAAGAAATCCCAGGTGTTCTCGACTGCCGACGACAACCAGGGCGCAGTGACCATTCACGTGCTGCAAGGTGAGCGTAAGCAAGCCGCGCAGAACAAGTCCCTGGGCAAGTTCGACCTGGCCGAGATTCCACCAGCACCACGTGGCGTGCCACAAATCGAAGTGACCTTCGACATCGACGCCAACGGCATCCTGCACGTCGGCGCGAAAGACAAGGCTACTGGCAAGACTCAGTCGATCGTGATCAAGGCCAACTCCGGCCTGTCCGAGGAAGAAATTCAGCAGATGGTTCGCGATGCTGAAGTCAACGCCGAGGAAGACCGCAAGTTCGAAGAGCTGGCCAGCGCTCGTAACCAGGGCGATGCCCTGGTGCACTCGACTCGCAAAATGATCGCTGATGCTGGCGAAAAAGTGACCGCGGAAGAGAAAACCGCCATCGAAGCGGCCGTGGTTGCCCTGGAAGCTGCCGTCAAAGGCGACGACAAGGCCGCCATCGAAGCGAAGATCGAAGAGCTGTCCAAGGTCTCTGCGCCAGTGGCTCAGAAAATGTACGCCGAACAGGCTCAGCCTGCAGAAGGCGCGGCTGCCCAGGGCGAATCGGCCGAGAAAGCCGACGACGTCGTTGACGCCGAGTTCGAAGAAGTGAAAGACCACAAGTAATCGCTTGTTGGTCGGCCGGTTGACTGCATTTGTGCGGTGGCTGGTAGGATGTCGCCGCGCGGGAGCTTGCTCCCGCGTTGGCGTGTCTGGAGTCAATGAATTTTTACAGCATGCGACAACGCTCGGATGCTGGCGGTGTGATCGGGAATGCTCCTGCTTTCCGAGCGGCGGACACTGCGTTTTGGCCGGGGCCCTGGCTGAAAAACTTAAGACCAGGATCGTTGAATCGACGTGAGTTGGGTCCGGGCCTGTATGGGGGCTCAACGAGTTTGGCAAGGTTCAGGAGAGGTTTGCCGGACGTCCTATAAGAGTGCAAAGACTAATGGCAAAGCGTGACTTTTACGAAGTATTGGGTGTCGAGCGGGGGGCCAGCGAGGCGGACCTGAAAAAGGCCTATCGTCGCCTGGCGATGAAGCACCACCCGGACCGTAATCCCGGCGACAAAGCGTCGGAAGAGATGTTCAAGGAGGCCAACGAGGCCTACGAAGTGCTGTCCGATTCGAGCAAGCGCGCGGCTTACGATCAGTACGGTCATGCCGGCGTCGACCCAAGCATGGGTGGCGGCGGTGCCGGTTTCGGCGGTCAGAACTTTTCCGATATTTTCGGTGATGTGTTCAGCGATTTCTTCGGTGGCGGTCGCGGCGGTGCCCGTGGCGGCGCTCAGCGTGGCAGCGATTTGCGCTACACGTTGGAGTTGAACCTGGAAGAAGCGGTGCGCGGTACTACCGTCAATATCCGTGTTCCAACGCTGGTCAATTGCAAGCCATGCGATGGCTCGGGCGCCAAGAAGGGCTCCTCGCCCGTTACGTGCCCGACCTGTGGCGGTATCGGCCAGGTTCGCATGCAGCAGGGCTTCTTCTCGGTGCAGCAGACCTGCCCGCGTTGCCATGGCCAAGGCAAGATCATTTCCGATCCGTGCGACTCCTGCCACGGTGAAGGGCGTGTCGAAGAGTACAAGACACTGTCGGTCAAAGTCCCGGCCGGTGTCGACACCGGTGACCGCATTCGCCTGTCCGGCGAAGGCGAGGCGGGTGCCCAGGGCGGCCCGACAGGTGATCTGTATGTGGTCATCAACGTGCGCGAGCATGCGATTTTCCAGCGCGACGGCAAGCACCTGTTCTGCGAAGTGCCGATCAGCTTCGTCGATGCGGCCTTGGGTGGTGAGCTTGAGATCCCGACCCTCGACGGTCGCGTCAAGCTGAAAATCCCCGAGGGCACGCAGACCGGCAAGCAGTTCCGGATCCGCGGCAAAGGCGTCGCGCCAGTGCGTGGCGGTGGTGCGGGCGACCTGATGTGCCGCGTTGCGGTGGAGACTCCGGTCAACCTGGGGCGGCGTCAGCGTGAGCTGTTGGAAGAATTCCGCAACTCGCTGGCGGATGACAACAGTCACTCCCCGAAAACCACTGGTTGGTTCGAAGGTGTAAAACGCTTCTTCGGCGACCTGTAAGGAGTTCGCATGCGACGTATAGCTGTGATGGGCGCTGCGGGGCGCATGGGCAAGGCGCTGGTCGAGGCGGTGCAGCAGCGCTCGCCGCTTTCCGGCCTGACGGCGGCCATCGTTCGGCCCGACAGCACGCTGGTAGGTGCCGATGCGGGCGAGTTGGCCTCACTGGGGCGTATCGGTGTGCCGATGTCCGGCGGCCTGGAGAAAGTGCTCGACGAGTTCGATGTACTGATTGATTTCACCTTGCCAGAAGTGATGCTGAAAAACCTCGCGATCTGCCGCAAGCATGGCAAGGCCATGGTGATCGGTACGACGGGGCTGGATGCTGCGCAAAAGCAATTGCTGGCCGAAGCGGGCAAGGACATTCCGATCGTGTTTGCCGCGAACTTCAGTGTGGGCGTGAACCTGTCGCTGAAGCTGCTGGACATGGCGGCCCGGGTCTTGGGTGACGATGCGGATATCGAAATCATCGAGGCGCATCACCGGCACAAGATCGACGCGCCTTCGGGAACGGCCTTGCGCATGGGTGAGGTGATTGCCGATGCGTTGGGTCGTGATCTGCAGGAAGTAGCAGTGTATGGGCGTCAGGGGCACACCGGTGCTCGTGAGCGCAGCACCATCGGTTTCGCCACTGTGCGCGGCGGTGATGTGGTGGGCGACCACACCGTGCTGTTCGCCACTGAAGGCGAGCGCCTGGAGATCACCCACAAGGCATCGAGCCGGATGACTTTCGCCAAGGGTGCCGTTCGCGCGGCGCTGTGGCTGGATGGCCGCGAGCCTGGTTTGTACGACATGCAGGACGTTCTCGACCTGCGTTGATGCCGCTAGGTGCGGGGTTCAGGTTATACTGAGCCCCGTTTTACACCGCTTCGCGACGGCCTGTCGCATTCCCCTGCCTTCAAGGCTCATTAGCGGTGGACCAAAAAAGCCTTTTTCTGTAAGCTACAGCTTTAGTGTGTCCACTAAAAGCGCGCAGAATAATTCAGTGAACAAGCGGGGTGACGTGTCCATACGTCACTCCGCTTTTTTACAACCTGCGATCGCCCTTTCAGGCTTTATTTACGGGAGGTCTTCTTGACTAAGCCAGCCATACTCGCCCTTGCTGATGGCAGCATTTTTCGCGGCGAAGCCATTGGAGCCGACGGTCAGACCGTTGGTGAGGTGGTGTTTAACACCGCAATGACCGGCTATCAGGAAATTCTTACCGATCCTTCCTACGCCCAACAAATCGTTACCCTGACTTACCCGCACATCGGCAACACCGGCACTACGCCGGAAGACGCCGAGTCTGATCGTGTCTGGTCCGCCGGCCTGGTCATCCGTGACTTGCCGCTGGTAGCGAGCAACTGGCGTAACACGATGTCCCTGTCCGATTACCTGAAAGCCAACAACGTCGTGGCGATCGCCGGTATCGACACCCGTCGCCTGACCCGCATCCTTCGGGAAAAAGGCGCGCAAAACGGCTGCATCATGGCTGGCGACAACATTTCCGAAGAAGCCGCCATCGCCGCTGCCCAGGGCTTCCCTGGCCTCAAGGGCATGGACCTGGCGAAAGTCGTCAGCACCAAGAAACAGTACGAATGGCGCTCCACGGTCTGGGACCTGAAGACCGACAGTCACGCGACGATCGAGGCTTCCGAGCTGCCTTACCACGTCGTGGCCTACGACTACGGCGTCAAGCTGAACATCCTGCGCATGCTGGTCGAGCGTGGTTGCCGCGTCACCGTGGTGCCGGCCCAAACCCCGGCCGCCGACGTCCTGGCCCTCAAGCCCGACGGTGTGTTCCTGTCCAACGGTCCGGGTGACCCGGAGCCTTGCGACTATGCGATCCAGGCGATCAAGGACGTGCTGGAAACCGAGATCCCGGTATTCGGTATCTGCCTCGGCCACCAACTGCTGGCTCTGGCTTCGGGCGCCAAGACCTTGAAGATGGGCCACGGCCACCACGGTGCCAACCACCCCGTGCAGGACCTGGATACTGGCGTGGTGATGATCACCAGCCAGAACCACGGTTTCGCGGTGGACGAAGCCACTCTGCCGGCCAATGTGCGCGCGATTCACAAGTCGCTGTTCGACGGCACGCTGCAAGGTATCGAGCGTACCGACAAGAGCGCGTTCAGCTTCCAGGGCCACCCTGAAGCGAGCCCGGGCCCGAACGATGTGGCCCCGCTGTTCGATCGCTTCATCAACGAGATGGCCAAGCGACGCTGACCGCGAGAAGCCCGAGGGCGGCCCCGAGCGCGGCGGCCCCTTCGGGCGCTTCAAAGATTGTTCGACGGCCTAGCCGACTGACCTGCGGATTTGAGTGACAAACCCATGCCAAAACGTACAGACATAAAAAGCATCCTGATTCTCGGCGCTGGCCCGATCGTGATCGGCCAGGCCTGCGAATTCGACTACTCCGGCGCCCAGGCCTGTAAAGCCCTGCGCGAAGAGGGTTACCGCGTCATCCTGGTGAACTCCAACCCGGCCACCATCATGACCGACCCGGCCATGGCCGACGCCACCTACATCGAGCCGATCAAGTGGCAGACCGTCGCCAAGATCATCGAGAAGGAGCGCCCGGACGCGCTGCTGCCGACCATGGGTGGCCAGACCGCGCTGAACTGCGCCCTGGACCTGGAGCGCGAAGGCGTCCTGGAGAAGTTCGGTGTGGAAATGATCGGCGCCAACGCCGACACCATCGACAAGGCCGAAGACCGTTCGCGCTTCGACAAGGCGATGAAATCCATCGGCCTGGACTGCCCACGCTCGGGCATCGCCCACAGCATGGAAGAGGCCAACGCCGTCCTGGAGCGCCTTGGCTTCCCGTGCATCATCCGTCCGTCCTTCACCATGGGCGGCACCGGTGGCGGCATCGCTTACAACCGTGAAGAGTTCGAAGAAATCTGCGCCCGTGGTCTCGACTTGTCGCCGACCAAGGAACTGCTGATCGACGAATCCCTGATCGGTTGGAAAGAATATGAAATGGAAGTTGTCCGCGACAAAAAGGACAACTGCATCATCGTCTGCTCCATCGAAAACTTCGACCCGATGGGCGTGCACACCGGTGACTCGATCACCGTCGCACCAGCCCAGACCCTGACCGACAAGGAATACCAGATCCTGCGTAACGCCTCCCTGGCGGTGCTGCGCGAGATCGGCGTGGAAACCGGCGGCTCCAATGTCCAGTTCGGCATCTGCCCGAACACCGGTCGCATGGTGGTCATCGAGATGAACCCGCGGGTATCCCGTTCGTCGGCCCTGGCTTCCAAGGCCACCGGTTTCCCGATTGCCAAGGTCGCTGCCAAGCTGGCCGTGGGCTACACCCTGGACGAGCTGTCGAACGACATCACCGGCGGCAAGACCCCGGCATCCTTCGAACCGTCCATCGACTACGTCGTCACCAAGCTGCCACGCTTCGCCTTCGAGAAGTTCGCCAAGGCCGATGCCCGCCTGACGACTCAAATGAAGTCGGTCGGTGAAGTCATGGCCATTGGCCGGACTTTCCAGGAGTCCTTGCAGAAAGCCCTTCGCGGCCTGGAAGTGGGCGTCTGCGGTCTTGATCCGAAGCTGGACCTGGCCGACCCGGAAAGCATGAGCGTGCTCAAGCGCGAGCTGACCGTGCCGGGCGCCGAGCGTATCTGGTACGTGGCCGATGCCTTCCGTGCCGGCATGACCGTCGAGCAGATCTTCGGCATGAACATGATCGACCCTTGGTTCCTGGTACAGATCGAAGATCTGATCAAGGAAGAAGAGAAGGTCAAGACCCTGGGCATGTCCAGCATCGACCGCGACACCATGTTCCGCCTCAAGCGCAAAGGCTTCTCCGACATGCGCCTGGCCAAGCTGCTGGGTGTGACCGAGAAGAGCTTGCGCGCACATCGCCACAAGCTGGAAGTGTTCCCGGTCTACAAGCGCGTCGACACCTGCGCGGCCGAGTTCGCCACTGACACCGCCTACCTGTACTCCACGTACGAAGAAGAGTGCGAAGCCGCGCCATCGACCCGCGACAAGATCATGATCCTGGGTGGCGGTCCTAACCGGATCGGCCAGGGCATCGAGTTCGACTACTGCTGCGTACACGCGGCATTGGCCCTGCGCGACGACGGTTACGAGACCATCATGGTCAACTGCAACCCGGAAACCGTGTCCACCGACTACGACACCTCCGATCGCCTGTACTTCGAGCCAGTGACCCTGGAAGACGTGCTGGAAATCGTCCGCGTCGAGAAGCCAAAAGGCGTGATCGTCCAGTACGGCGGCCAGACCCCGTTGAAACTGGCCCGTGCCCTGGAAGCCGCCGGCGTGCCGATCATCGGTACCAGCCCGGATGCGATCGACCGCGCCGAAGACCGTGAGCGCTTCCAGCAGATGGTCGAGCGCCTGAACCTGCGCCAGCCGCCAAACGCCACCGTGCGCAGCGAAGACGAAGCGATTCGTGCCGCGGCCAAGATCGGTTACCCGCTGGTGGTGCGTCCGTCCTATGTGCTGGGCGGCCGTGCGATGGAAATCGTCTATCAAGAAGACGAGCTCAAGCGCTACCTGCGTGAAGCGGTCCAGGTGTCCAACGACAGCCCGGTGCTGCTGGACCACTTCCTCAACTGCGCCATCGAAATGGACGTGGACGCGGTCAGCGACGGCAAGGATGTGGTAATTGGCGCGATCATGCAGCACATCGAGCAGGCCGGTGTTCACTCCGGTGACTCCGCTTGCTCGCTGCCGCCTTACTCGCTGCCGGCGCACATCCAGGACGAGATGCGCGAGCAGGTCAAGAAAATGGCCCTGGAGCTGGGCGTCGTCGGCCTGATGAACGTGCAATTGGCCCTGCAGGGCGAAGACATCTACGTCATCGAAGTCAACCCTCGCGCTTCTCGGACCGTGCCATTCGTCTCCAAGTGCATCGGTGTTTCCCTGGCGATGATCGCTGCACGGGTCATGGCCGGTAAAACCTTGAAAGAACTCGGTTTCACCAAGGAAATCATTCCGAACTTCTACAGCGTGAAAGAGGCGGTGTTCCCGTTCGCCAAGTTCCCTGGCGTCGACCCGATCCTCGGCCCTGAGATGAAGTCCACCGGTGAAGTGATGGGCGTGGGCGATACCTTCGGTGAAGCCTTCGCCAAGGCCCAGATGGGTGCCAGCGAAGTGTTGCCGACTGGCGGCACGGCGTTCATCAGCGTGCGTGATGACGACAAGCCACTGGTTGCAGGCGTAGCCCGTGATCTGATCAACTTGGGCTTCGAAGTGGTCGCCACTGCCGGTACTGCCAGGCTGATCGAAGCGGCAGGCCTGAAAGTGCGCCGCGTGAACAAGGTGACCGAGGGGCGTCCGCACGTGGTCGACATGATCAAGAATGACGAAGTCACGCTGATCATCAACACCACCGAAGGTCGCCAGTCGATCGCCGATTCCTACTCCATTCGTCGCAATGCGCTGCAGCACAAGATCTACTGCACCACGACCATTGCTGCGGGCGAAGCGATCTGCGAAGCGCTCAAGTTCGGTCCCGAGAAGACCGTGCGTCGCTTGCAGGATCTACATGCAGGATTGAAGGCATGAGCATAACCAAGTACCCGATGACAGTTCAGGGCGCGAAGGCCCTGGAAGAAGAACACGCTTTCCTGACCAAGGTCGAGCGCCCGCGCTTGAGCCAGGCTATTGGTGAAGCGCGTGAGCTGGGCGATCTCAAGGAAAACGCCGAATACCACGCTGCTCGAGAGGAGCAGGGGATGGTCGAGGCGCGTGTCCGTGACATCGAAGGTCGCATGCAGAATGCGGTGATCATCGATGTCACGACGATCCCGCACACCGGTAAGGTGATCTTTGGCACTACCGTGGAAATCGCCAACGTCGAGACCGATGAAAGCGTCACCTACCAGATCGTTGGTGAGGACGAGGCAGACATCAAGCTCGGCAAGATTTCCGTTGGTTCGCCCATTGCTCGCGCCTTGATTGCCAAGGAAGAGGGCGATGTGGTGGCGGTGAAGACACCGGGTGGTGTCATCGAGTATGAGATTGTCGAAGTCCGTCACATCTGAACGAAGGCGCCCGCTGCGAGCGGGCGCCATGATCTGGCAGCTCACCCAGATGTTGTGGGTGGGCGGCGTCTGGTTGTTGCATGTCGGTTTGCTACCGGTGCTGGGTCGAGTCGGCCTGGCACCGCTGCTCATCGATGAAATCGCAGGCATGCTGACGGCGCTGCTGGTGGGTTTCTCAGCGGCGTGCGTAATATTTCAGGCTTTGGTGCTGGTTCAGGCCGAGGGCCTTGCCAGTCTATGGCGCGACATTCGTGGGCAATTGTTGCTCATGTCGTTGTACGCGTGCGGGATGTTCTTCGCGGTGCGTCTCGGCTGGCCGGATGCGAGCCAGTGGCAGGCATTCAGTTACCTGGTGCTGGGTTTTTCCGGGTTGGTGCTGGTGTTGCAGCCGGTTCCCGGGTGGAGTGGCAGGGTGTGCGAGGCACACCCTTGACCCTTTGGCATCACTTGAAGCGGTGAACGTTCGACAGTTGCTTGTTGACGCTGAAATTCTTGCGATAAATCAGCGCCATCTTGCCGATGACCTGCACCAGGTCGGCCTTGCCGGTCTTGCACAGTTCGGCAACGGCAGCCAGGCGGGCTTCGCGGTCGAGGATGTTGAGCTTGATCTTGATCAGCTCGTGATCGCTCAAGGCGCGCTCCAGTTCGGCGAGTACACCTTCAGTCAAACCGTTGTCAGCCACAGTCAAAACCGGTTTCAGATGGTGGCCAATGGATTTGTATTGTTTCTTCTGCTCTTGAGTGAGCGGCATAATCTGACCCCTGCGTCTGATCTTGTAAAAAGCGGCGGCCAGTTTACCCGAGCAAGTCCGGGACCGCCCACTTAATCACGACCCGTTTTATTTTTAGAGGTGGCCCGTGGCCCGTTCCAAGACTAGCCAGAACTGGCTCAGAGAGCATTTCAACGATCCGTACGTCAAAATGGCGCAAAAAGACGGCTATCGCTCTCGCGCCAGCTATAAATTGCTCGAGATCCAGGAAAAGGATCGCCTGATCCGTCCAGGCATGACCGTGATCGATCTCGGCGCGGCACCGGGCGGTTGGTCCCAGGTGACCAGTCGTCTGATTGGCGGTCAGGGCCGCTTGATCGCTTCCGATATCCTGGAAATGGACAGCATCCCTGATGTGACCTTTATCCAGGGCGATTTCACGGAAGACGCCGTGTTGGCGAAAATCCTGGAAGCCGTCGGAAATACGCAGGTCGACCTTGTGATTTCCGATATGGCCCCCAATATGAGTGGATTGGCGGCTGTCGACATGCCTCGTGCAATGTTCCTCAGCGAGCTGGCGCTGGATCTTGCCGGGCGGGTTTTGCGTCCAGGTGGTGATTTTTTGATCAAGGTCTTCCAGGGTGAAGGCTTCGACGAATACCACAAGGGCATCCGCAAATTGTTCGACAAGGTGCAGATGCGCAAGCCATTGTCATCCCGTGACCGTTCTCGCGAACAGTATCTGCTGGCGCGGGGCTTTCGTGGTGTTGAAGGTGCGGCCAGTGATGAGCGTCTTTGATAGAAGGCGATAGTTTTTTTTGTCTCGCGTTGAAAAAGCCGTGTAACGAAAATTACCCGGTCAAAGTTTCACAAAGGGTTACAGACGGCGCCTGCCAGAGTCGTAGGTAATGTAGTAAGTTAGGCCGGTGAATATCATGCGAAGCGCGCGCCAGTAGCGGAGCTTGCTTCAGAGGGTAGTTAATTGAACGATATGGCAAAGAATCTGATCCTGTGGTTGATCATCGCCGCTGTCCTGGTGACCGTGATGAACAACTTCTCCAGCCCTAACGAGCCGCAGACCCTCAACTATTCCGACTTCATCCAGCAGGTCAAGGATGGCAAGGTCGAGCGCGTAGCCGTTGATGGCTATGTGATTACCGGTAAGCGCACCGATGGCGACAGCTTCAAGACCATTCGTCCGGCAATCCAGGACAATGGCCTGATCGGCGACCTGGTGGACAACCATGTCGTGGTCGAAGGCAAGCAGCCTGAGCAGCAAAGCATCTGGACCCAGCTCCTGGTCGCCAGCTTCCCGATCCTGGTGATCATCGCCGTGTTCATGTTCTTCATGCGGCAGATGCAGGGCGGCGGAGGAGGCAAGGGCGGGCCGATGAGCTTTGGCAAGAGCAAGGCCCGGCTGCTTTCCGAAGACCAGGTGAAAACCACCCTGGCCGACGTCGCGGGTTGCGACGAAGCCAAGGAAGAAGTCGGCGAGCTGGTCGAGTTCCTGCGTGATCCGGGCAAGTTCCAACGCCTGGGCGGTCGTATCCCGCGCGGCGTACTGATGGTGGGTCCACCGGGTACGGGTAAAACCTTGCTGGCCAAGGCGATCGCCGGTGAAGCCAAGGTGCCGTTCTTCACGATTTCCGGTTCCGACTTCGTCGAAATGTTCGTCGGCGTGGGCGCCAGTCGTGTTCGCGACATGTTCGAACAGGCCAAGAAACACGCGCCGTGCATCATCTTCATCGACGAGATCGACGCCGTTGGTCGCCATCGTGGCGCCGGCATGGGGGGCGGTCACGATGAGCGTGAACAGACCCTCAACCAGTTGCTGGTCGAGATGGACGGTTTCGAAATGAACGACGGCATCATCGTGATTGCCGCCACCAACCGTCCTGACGTGCTCGACCCTGCGCTGTTGCGTCCAGGTCGCTTCGACCGCCAGGTCGTGGTGGGGCTGCCGGACATTCGTGGCCGCGAGCAGATCCTCAAGGTCCATATGCGCAAGGTGCCAATGGGTGACGACGTCGCTCCTGCCGTCATCGCGCGTGGTACACCGGGCTTTTCCGGTGCCGACCTGGCGAACCTGGTCAACGAAGCGTCGCTGTTCGCCGCTCGTACCGGCAAGCGCGTCGTGGAAATGAAGGAATTCGAACTGGCCAAGGACAAGATCATGATGGGCGCTGAGCGCAAATCCATGGTCATGTCGGAGAAAGAAAAGCAGAACACCGCGTATCACGAGGCGGGTCACGCGATCGTCGGTCGTGTCGTGCCCGAGCACGATCCGGTCTACAAGGTCTCGATCATTCCTCGCGGTCGCGCCCTGGGCGTGACCATGTTCCTGCCGGAAGAGGATCGCTACAGCCTGTCCAAGCGTGCATTGATCAGTCAGATCTGTTCGTTGTACGGCGGTCGTATCGCCGAAGAGATGACGTTGGGCTTCGATGGCGTGACCACCGGGGCATCCAACGACATCATGCGCGCGAGTCAGATCGCTCGGAACATGGTCACCAAGTGGGGCCTGTCCGAGAAGCTGGGGCCGCTGATGTATGCCGAAGAAGAAGGGGAAGTGTTCCTCGGTCGTGGTGGCAGTGGCCAGCATGCTAGCTTCTCTGGCGAAACGGCCAAGCTGATCGATTCCGAAGTGCGCAGCATCATCGACCAGTGCTACGGCACAGCCCGGCAGATTCTCACGGACAACCGTGACAAGCTCGATGCCATGGCCGATGCGCTGATGAAGTACGAAACCATCGATGCCGAGCAGATCGACGACATCATGGCGGGTCGCGTACCTCGCGAACCTCGTGACTGGTCGGGTGGTACTGGCACCTCCGGTACACCTCCGGCAGTACAGGGTGAGCGTCCGGAAACACCGATTGGCGGTCCGGCCGCTGATGTCTAAGGCTTGAAATGACTTCTGTTCAGTCCTCGACCCGGTTGCCTTGCGGCAACCGGGTTCTTGATTTGGCCCATGCGCATGTCATGGGTATTCTCAATGTCACGCCTGATTCCTTTTCCGATGGTGGTCGATTCAACCAGCTCGATGCTGCGCTGCGACATGCCGAGGCCATGGTGGCCGAGGGCGCAACGCTGATCGATGTGGGTGGTGAATCGACCCGGCCGGGCGCCCGTGCGGTCTCGCCTACTGAAGAGCTGGAGCGAGTGGCGCCGATTGTCGAGCGCATCCATCGCGAACTTGATGTCATTATCTCGGTCGATACGTCCACGCCTGCGGTCATGCGTGAGACTGCGCGGCTGGGGGCGGGTTTGATCAACGATGTTCGGTCCTTGCGGCGCGATGGTGCCCTGGACGCGGCGGCGGCCACCGGATTGCCGGTGTGCCTGATGCATATGCTCGGCGAGCCGGGGACCATGCAGAATGACCCGCACTATGATGATGTGACCAGGGAGGTAGGTGAGTTCCTGGTGGAGCGTCTGGATCAGTGCGCCGCCGCGGGCATTCCCGCCGAGCGGATCATTCTTGACCCCGGGTTCGGCTTTGCCAAGACCCTGGCTCACAACCTGAGCTTGTTCAAGCATATGGAAGCCTTGCATGCCCTGGGGCGGCCCCTGTTGGTTGGGGTCTCGCGAAAGAGCATGATAGGCAATGCCTTGGGCCGCCCGGTGGGTGAGCGCCTATATGGCGGTCTCGCCCTTGCGGCCTTGGCCCTTGCCAAAGGTGCACGCATATTGCGCGTGCACGATGTAGCCGAAACGATGGATGTCGTGCGGATGATCGCAGCTGTGGATTCAGCCGAATAAGAATGACGGAGCACTTATGAGCAAGAAATACTTTGGCACCGACGGTATTCGTGGTCGGGTCGGCGAATACCCTATTACCCCTGATTTCATGCTCAAGCTCGGCTGGGCGGCCGGCATGGCGTTTCGCAAAATGGGCGCGTGCAAGGTGCTGGTCGGCAAGGACACGCGAATTTCCGGCTACATGTTCGAATCGGCACTCGAGGCCGGCCTGACATCGGCGGGTGCCGATGTGATGCTGCTGGGCCCGATGCCGACGCCAGCCATTGCCTACCTGACGCGTACGTTCCAGGCCCAGGCAGGCATCGTGATCAGTGCCTCGCATAACCCTCATGATGACAACGGCATCAAGTTCTTCTCCGGCCAGGGTACCAAGCTGCCGGATGATATCGAGCTGATGATCGAAGAGCTGCTGGACACGCCGATGACTGTGGTTGAGTCGAGCAAAATCGGCAAAGTGTCGCGGATCAACGATGCGTCGGGTCGCTACATCGAGTTCTGCAAAGGCAGTGTGCCGACCGGTACGAGCTTTTCCGGCCTGAAAATTGTTGTCGATTGTGCTCACGGCGCCACCTATAAAGTCGCGCCGAGCGTCTTTCGCGAGTTGGGTGCCGACGTGGTGGTGCTTTCCGCTCAGCCCAATGGCCTGAACATCAACCACAACTGTGGTTCCACCCATACCGAGGCGTTGCAGGCCGCAGTGCTGGCCGAGCAGGCCGATCTCGGGATCGCCTTCGATGGCGACGGCGATAGGGTCCTGATGGTCGATCACACCGGCACGGTTGTCGATGGTGACGAGCTGCTGTTCATCATCGCCCGTGACCTGCATGGACGCGGCAAGCTGCAGGGCGGCGTGGTCGGTACGTTGATGAGCAACCTCGGGCTTGAACTGGCCCTGGCGGACCTGGATATCCCGTTCGTGCGGGCTAACGTGGGTGACCGCTACGTGATCTCGGAGCTGCTGGAGCGTAACTGGGTGATCGGGGGTGAGAACTCCGGCCACATCGTATGCTTCGACCATACCACCACGGGCGATGCGATCATTGCAGCCTTGCAGGTGCTGATGGCGCTCAAGGCGCGTAACGAAGGGCTCGCACAGTCGCGCCAGGCATTGCGCAAATGCCCGCAAGTGTTGATCAACGTGCGTTTCGGTGGCGGTGTGAATCCTCTCGAGCATGCGAAGGTCAAGCAGGCCAGTGAGCATGTGACGCAGGCAATGGCGGGGCGTGGGCGCGTGTTGTTGCGCAAGTCCGGCACAGAGCCTTTGGTGCGCGTCATGGTCGAAGGAGAGGATGAAGCACAAGTTCGCGGTTATGCCGAAGAGCTGGCAAAACTGGTTACTGAAGTTTCTGCCTGAATTCGGCTTGCCAGTCATGAATCGGTTGGGTAACATCTGCGCCCACTTTGACCGACGAGGTACAGCATGCGTCGCCCTATGGTAGCTGGTAACTGGAAGATGCACGGTACCCGCGCCAGCGTCGCTGAGCTGATCAAGGGCCTTCGTCATCTGGCCTTGCCTAGCGGTGTTGATGTCGCGGTGTTCCCGCCTTGCTTGTATATCAATCAGGTGGTTGATGGCTTGAAAGGTAAGTCGATTTCGGTCGGCGCGCAGAACTCTGCGGTGGAATCCATGCAGGGTGCGTTGACCGGTGAGATTGCGCCGAGTCAGTTGGTGGATGCGGGTTGTTCCCTGGTCCTGATTGGACATTCCGAGCGTCGCCAGATCATGGGCGAGCAGGATAAGGCTCTGATTCGCAAGTTTTCTGCGGCCCAGGCCTGTGGTCTGATCCCGGTGCTGTGTGTAGGGGAAACCCGAGAGCAGCGCGAGGCTGGAAAGACTCTTGAAGTTGTCGGGCGTCAGCTGGGTGGCATCATCGAAGAGCTGGGTGTCGATGCTTTTGCAAAGGCAGTCATTGCCTACGAGCCGGTTTGGGCCATTGGTACCGGGCTGACGGCTTCGCCGCAACAGGCGCAGGATGTGCACGCCGCCATCCGCGCGCAGTTGGCGGCAGAGAATTCTGAAGTGGCACGAGGTGTGCGGCTTCTATACGGCGGCAGCGTGAAGGCGGCCAATGCGGCCGAACTGTTCGGCATGCCGGATATCGATGGGGGGCTCATTGGTGGAGCGTCCCTGAATGCAGATGAGTTCGGTGCGATCTGTCGCGCCGCGGGAAACTGAAAAAATGCTGGAAACAGTCGTAGTCGTTTTTCATCTGCTGGGTGCACTGGGCGTAGTTGCCCTCGTATTGCTGCAGCAGGGTAAAGGTGCGGATGCTGGTGCGTCTTTCGGTGCAGGTGCTTCAAATACTGTGTTCGGAAGCCAAGGTTCCTCTACCTTTCTTAGTAAGTTTACTGCTATACTTGCCGCCGGTTTCTTCATGACCAGCTTAGGGTTAGGTTACTTTGCTAAAGAGAAAGCTCATGAGCTGACTCAAGTAGGTTTGCCAAACCCAGCGGTACTGGAAGCGCCTAAGCAACAACCGGCTTCTGATGATGTCCCGGTGCTTCAAGAGCAAAAGTCGGCCAACCCGGCGACTGACGTACCTCCAGCTCAAGAGCAGAAGTAAGAAGGTTTCAAACGCTGTATTGCCGAGGTGGTGGAATTGGTAGACACGCAACCTTGAGGTGGTTGTGCCCATAGGGTGTAGGGGTTCGAGTCCCCTTCTCGGTACCAATTATCAGGAGAGCCCGCGATTGCGGGCTTTCTTGTAGGTGGAAGGGTTACATTGACCCTGTAAGGGATCGGTCGTATACTTCCGCCCCAGCTTTGTCGCGGGATGGAGCAGTCTGGTAGCTCGTCGGGCTCATAACCCGAAGGTCGTCGGTTCAAATCCGGCTCCCGCAACCAGTTTCAGGGGCCCCTTCCAAGGGGCTTTTTGTTAGCTGGACACTTTATAACGCCGCTGTTCGACGGCGTTTCAGGGATGGGCGATTCGCCCATTTTTTTTTATTTGCACAGCATGCACAAACATGCACGAGGGGGTTCAGGTGTCGAGCAAGCTAGAACAGTTGCAGGCCTTGTTGGCCCCGGTGGTCGTGGCCCTTGGCTATGAATGCTGGGGTATTGAGTTCTCGGCTCAAGGTCGCCACTCACTGTTGCGCGTTTATATCGATAAGGAAGGCGGCGTGTTGGTGGATGATTGCGCCATCGTCAGCCGTCAGATCAGCGGTGTACTGGATGTTGAAGATCCAATCACCTCCGAATACACCCTTGAAGTTTCCTCGCCTGGCATGGAGCGCCCCCTGTTCACACTTGAACAGTTCGCTTCGTTTGCCGGTGAACAAGTGAAGATCAAGCTGCGCTCGCCTTTCGAAGGTCGACGCAACTTCCAAGGCCTTCTGCGCGGTGTAGAAGAGCAGGATGTCGTGGTGCAGGTAGATGACCATGAGTTCCTGTTGCCGATCGATATGATCGACAAGGCCAACATTATTCCCAGTTTTGACTGATACGTGCCAGATACTGCGGATCCCGCGGATCCAATGGCTTGCGAAAGGCGAGGCGTACGATGAGCAAAGAAGTACTGCTGGTTGTTGAGTCGGTATCCAATGAAAAGGGCGTACCGGCTAACGTTATTTTTGAAGCGCTGGAGCTGGCTCTGGCCACTGCTACCAAGAAGCGGTTTGAAGACGAAGTTGATTTGCGTGTGGAAATCAATCGCCACACCGGTGCCTACGAGACTTTCCGTCGCTGGACGGTGGTCGAGGAAGCCGACCTGGATGATCCGGCTATCGAAACCTGGCCGAGCAAGGTTGCAGAAACGCATCCGGGCGCCAAGGTCGGTGATGTCGTCGAAGAAAAAATCGAATCCATTGAGTTCGGTCGCATCGCTGCACAGACTGCCAAGCAGGTCATCGTGCAGAAAGTTCGCGAAGCCGAGCGTGCACAAGTGGTCGACGCTTATCGCGAGCGCCTGGGGGAAATCATCTCCGGCACCGTGAAAAAAGTGACCCGCGACAACGTGATCGTCGACCTGGGCAACAACGCCGAAGCGTTGCTGGCTCGCGAAGACATCATCTCTCGCGAAACTTTCCGGGTTGGCGTGCGTTTGCGTGCGCTGCTCAAGGAAATCCGCACCGAGAACCGCGGCCCACAGTTGATCCTGTCGCGTACCGCGCCGGAAATGCTGATCGAGTTGTTCCGCATCGAAGTGCCGGAAATTGCCGAAGGCCTGATCGAAGTGATGGCCGCCTCCCGTGATCCGGGTTCGCGTGCCAAGATCGCGGTCCGCTCCAAGGACAAGCGCATCGACCCGCAAGGTGCCTGCATCGGCATGCGTGGTTCGCGTGTCCAGGCCGTATCCGGCGAGTTGGGCGGCGAGCGTGTGGACATCGTCCTGTGGGACGACAACCCTGCTCAGTTCGTGATCAATGCCATGTCGCCTGCTGAAGTGGCGGCAATTATCGTCGACGAAGATGCCCACGCCATGGACATCGCCGTTGGCGCAGACAATCTGGCTCAGGCCATCGGTCGCGGTGGTCAGAACGTACGTCTGGCCAGCCAGTTGACTGGCTGGACCCTGAACGTGATGACCGAATCGGACATCCAGGCTAAACAGCAAGCTGAAACCGGCGACATCCTGCGCAACTTCATCGAAGAGCTTGAAGTCGATGAAGAGCTGGCGCAGGTGCTGGTGGATGAGGGCTTTACCAGCCTGGAAGAGATTGCCTACGTACCGGTGGAGGAAATGCTCAACATCGACGGCTTTGACGAGGAGATCGTCAACGAGCTTCGCGCTCGGGCCAAGGATCGTTTGTTGACCAAAGCCATCGCTACTGAGGAAAAGCTGGCAGACGCCCATCCGGCCGAAGACCTGCTCTCGCTTGAGGGCATGGACAAGGATTTGGCGATGGAACTGGCGGTGCGCGGCGTAATTACCCGCGAAGACCTGGCCGAGCAGTCTATTGACGATCTGCTCGACATCGACGGCATTGACGATGATCGTGCCGGCAAGTTGATCATGGCCGCCCGAGCCCACTGGTTCGAGTAATTAGGCGCGGCCTGAGGAGAGAAGTGCATGACGCAAGTCACGGTGAAACAACTGGCCGATGAGGTCAAAACACCGGTAGAGCGCCTGTTGCAGCAGATGCGTGAGGCAGGTCTGCCGCACACCGCCGCCGAGGAACATGTGACCGACAGTGAGAAGCAGTCCCTGCTGACTCACCTGAAGAGCAGTCACAAGGCGAAAGTGGAAGAACCGCGCAAGATCACTCTGCAGCGTAAAACCACCAGCACCCTGCGTGTTGCCGGTAGCAAAAGCATCAGCGTTGAAGTACGCAAGAAGAAAGTCTTCGTACAGCGCAGCCCGGAAGAAATCGAAGCCGAGCGCAAACGCGAACAGGAAGAACGTCGCGCAGTAGAAAATGCTGCTCGTCAGAAGGCTGAAGAAGAAGCCAAGCGTCGCGCCGAAGAAGAAGCGCGTCGCCAGCCTGCTGCTGCGCAAGCTGCTCCGGTAGAAGCCGTCGAGGCTGTTGCCCCGGTAGCCGAGCCTGTGCGCGAAGCCGCTCCAGTAGTGGCTGCGGCTCCGGCTCCAGCCGACACTCGCAAGCGCGACGAACAGCGTCGTCCCGACAAGCCACGTGCCGACGACAACCGTCGTGGCAGCGGCGATGGCGAGCGCAAGAACGCGCCTCATCGTGCTTCGGTCAAGGAAAAGGCACCAGCGCCACGCGTTGCGCCACGTACCACCGACGAAGAAAGCGACGGTTTCCGTCGTGGCGGTCGCGGCAAGGCCAAGCTGAAGAAACGCAACGCCCACGGTTTCCAGAGCCCTACCGGCCCTGTCGTGCGTGAAGTGAAGATCGGCGAGACCATCACTGTGGGCGATCTGGCCCAGCAGATGTCGGTCAAGGCTGCTGAAATCATCAAGTTCATGTTCAAGCTGGGTACGCCAGCCACCATCAACCAGGTACTGGACCAGGAAACTGCCCAACTGGTTGCTGAAGAGCTGGGCCACAAAGTGACCCTGGTCAGCGACACCGCCCTGGAAGATTCCCTGGCCGAGTCCCTGAAGTTTGAAGGTGAGGCGGTTTCCCGTGCACCGGTCGTGACCGTCATGGGTCACGTTGACCACGGTAAAACGTCCCTGCTCGACTATATTCGTCGTGCGAAGGTTGCGGCAGGTGAGGCTGGCGGTATTACCCAGCACATCGGCGCCTACCACGTTGAAACCGACCGCGGCATGGTGACGTTCCTCGACACCCCGGGTCACGCCGCGTTTACCGCGATGCGTGCCCGTGGTGCCAAGGCGACCGACATCGTGATCCTGGTGGTTGCAGCGGACGACGGCGTGATGCCGCAAACCATCGAAGCCGTTCAGCATGCCCAGGCAGCTGGCGTGCCGCTGGTGGTTGCAGTGAACAAGATCGACAAGCCGGGCGCCGATCTCGATCGCATCCGCAGCGAACTGTCGGTCCACGGCGTGACCTCCGAAGAGTGGGGTGGCGACACTCCATTCGTTCCGGTCTCGGCGAAGATGGGTACCGGCGTTGACGAACTGCTCGAAGCCGTTCTGTTGCAAGCCGAAGTCCTGGAACTGACCGCTACGCCTTCGGCTCCTGGCCGTGGTGTGGTTGTTGAATCGCGCCTCGACAAGGGCCGTGGTCCGGTTGCGACCGTCCTGGTTCAAGACGGTACCCTGCGCCAAGGCGACATGGTGCTGGTCGGTTCGAACTACGGCCGTGTACGTGCCATGCTCGACGAGAACGGCAAGTCCATCAAGGAAGCCGGCCCGGCTATCCCGGTCGAGATCCTCGGCCTGGACGGCACCCCGGATGCTGGCGACGAGATGAGCGTTGTGGCTGACGAGAAGAAAGCCCGTGAAGTGGCTCTGTTCCGTCAAGGCAAGTTCCGCGAAGTCAAACTGGCTCGTGCTCACGCTGGCAAGCTGGAAAACATCTTCGAGAACATGGGTCAGGAAGAGAAGAAGACGCTCAACATCGTCCTCAAATCCGACGTCCGTGGTTCGCTCGAAGCGTTGAACGGTGCCTTGAACGGCCTGGGTAACGACGAAGTGCAAGTGCGTGTGGTCGGTGGCGGTGTCGGTGGTATCACCGAATCCGACGCCAACCTGGCACTGGCCTCCAACGCTGTACTGTTCGGCTTCAACGTGCGTGCCGATGCCGGCGCTCGCAAGATCGTCGAGCAGGAAGGCCTGGATATGCGTTACTACAACGTGATCTACGACATCATCGAAGACGTCAAGAAAGCGTTGACCGGTATGCTGGGCAGCGACGTGCGGGAGAACATCCTGGGTGTTGCCGAAGTTCGCGACGTGTTCCGTTCGCCGAAGTTTGGTGCCATCGCCGGTTGCATGGTGATCGAGGGTGTCGTTCACCGTAACCGTCCGATCCGTGTACTGCGTGAAGACATCGTGATCTTCGAAGGCGAGCTGGAATCCTTGCGCCGCTTCAAGGATGACGCTTCCGAAGTACGTGCCGGCATGGAGTGCGGTATTGGCGTCAAGAGCTACAACGACGTCAAGGTCGGCGACAAGATCGAAGTCTTCGAGAAGGTCCAGGTTGCTCGCAGCCTCTGACTCGCGCACTTCAAGAGCCGCACCGGGCAGCCGCATGAACATGCACTGCCTGGTGGCGGACTCTAAATGCAACGCCCGGTCTGGCTTTTGCCAGGCCGGGCGTTTGCCGCTTTCAGACCTCGCGGGTTTCACCGTGGGGCAGTAACAGGTAACAAGACATGGCAAAAGAATACAGCCGTACCCAACGAATCGGCGATCAGATGCAGCGCGAGCTGGCCCAACTGATCCGTCGCGAAGTCAAAGACCCGCGCGTCGGCCTGGTCACCATTACCGCAGTGGAAGTCAGCCGTGACGTTGGTCATGCGAAGATTTTCATCACCGTGATGGGCCAGGACAGCGCCGAAGAAATCGCCCAGAGCATCAAGGTGCTCAACTCGGCCGCCGGCTTCCTGCGTATGCAGCTGGCCCGGGAGATGAAACTGCGCAGCGTCCCACAGTTGCACTTCCACTACGACGAAAGCGTCGTGCGGGGAGCGCATCTGTCGGCGTTGATCGAACGCGCCGTGGCTGAAGACAGTCAGCACCCGGTTGCGGCTGAACCTGAAGACACCAAGGAGTAATTCGGTGGCTCAGGTCAAACGTATCCGTCGTAACGTCAGCGGCATCATCCTGCTCGACAAACCGTTGGGGTTCACGTCCAACGCGGCGTTGCAGAAGGTTCGCTGGCTGCTCAATGCTGAAAAGGCCGGGCACACCGGTAGCCTCGATCCGCTGGCCACCGGCGTGCTGCCGCTGTGCTTTGGCGAGGCGACCAAGTTTTCCCAGTACCTGCTCGATTCCGACAAGGGTTATGAAACCCTGGCGCAACTGGGCAAGACAACCACCACGGCGGATGCCGAAGGTGAGGTTTTGCTTGAGCGCCCGGTGACCGTTGGTCAGGCCGATATCGAAGCGATGTTGCCGAAATTTCGCGGGCAAATCAGTCAGATACCGCCGATGTACTCGGCTCTGAAGCGTGATGGCCAACCGCTGTATAAACTGGCTCGTGCAGGCGAAGTAGTGGAGCGTGAACCGCGTTCTGTTACTATTGCGCGCTTGGAATTGCTGGCCTTTGACGGTAATACTGTGCGGCTGGCCGTGGATTGCAGCAAGGGCACCTATATCCGGACCCTGGTGGAGGATATTGGTGAACAGCTCGGCTGTGGTGCGTACGTGGCAGAATTGCGACGGACCCAGGCCGGGCCTTTCACGTTGGCCCAGACGGTCACGCTGGAAGAGCTTGAAGCGGTCCATGCCGAAGGCGGCAACGAAGCGGTCGACCGTTTCCTGATGCCATCGGACAGCGGGTTGCTGGATTGGCCGCTGTTGCAGTTCTCGGAACACAGCGCGTTCTACTGGCTCAATGGCCAGCCGGTACGTGCCCCGGATGCGCCGAAGTTCGGCATGGTCCGGGTACAGGATCATAATGGTCGCTTCATCGGTATAGGTGAAGTGAGCGAAGACGGGCGCATTGCGCCGCGTCGACTGATTCGGTCGGAATGACCGGAACCAGCCTGCGTAACAGCAGGTTGGCGAGTGTGGCTGTTAACAGGCACGGTCACTACTCATTTATAGATACAGGGATTTGTCCCTGGCCTGTTGAAGCTGTTTCCTCGGAACAGTTTCCTGACTAAAAGGATTGCCTCATGGCTCTCGACGTTCAAGAAAAAGCTCAAATCGTAGCTGACTACCAGCAAGCTGTTGGTGACACTGGTTCGCCAGAAGTGCAAGTTGCACTGCTGACCGCCAACATCAACAAACTGCAAGGTCACTTCAAGGCCAACGGTAAGGATCACCACTCCCGTCGTGGTCTGATCCGCATGGTAAACCAGCGTCGTAAGCTGCTGGACTACCTGAAAGGCAAGGACGTGAGCCGTTACAGCGCTCTGATCGCTCGCCTGGGTCTGCGTCGCTAATCAGCGATTGCGCTAGAGGTTGGTGGTCTGTCGTACGTCAGTGGGTTTCCCGCTGGCGCATGGCAGGCTCCCAGCCTCAAGTTTTATCTGGATACACGCTTTACCCTGGACAAACGTCGGGCCGATTCCCGTCATTGCCCAAGAATTTCGCAAGAAGACAAGTTCCCCAAGAGCCACAAAGAAGGTAGGACACCGTGAACCCGGTAATCAAAAAATTCCAGTTCGGTCAGTCGACCGTTACCCTCGAGACTGGCCGTATCGCCCGTCAGGCCTCCGGCGCAGTGCTGGTCACCGTTGACGACGACGTCAGCGTATTGGTGACCGTTGTCGGTGCCAAGCAAGCCGATCCAGGCAAGGGCTTCTTCCCTCTGTCTGTTCACTACCAGGAAAAGACTTACGCTGCCGGTAAGATCCCTGGCGGTTTCTTCAAGCGCGAAGGCCGTCCTTCCGAGAAAGAAACCCTGACTTCCCGACTGATCGACCGTCCGATCCGTCCGCTGTTCCCAGAAGGCTTCATGAACGAAGTGCAGGTCGTCTGCACCGTCGTGTCCACCAGCAAGAAAACCGATCCGGACATCGCTGCGATGATCGGTACCTCGGCTGCCCTGGCCATCTCCGGCATTCCTTTCGATGGCCCGATCGGCGCTGCCCGCGTTGCGTTCCACGAAAGCACCGGCTACCTGCTGAACCCGACCTACGAGCAACTGAAAGCCTCGAGCCTGGACATGGTCGTGGCCGGTACTTCCGAAGCCGTGCTGATGGTTGAATCCGAAGCCAAGGAACTGACCGAAGACCAGATGCTGGGCGCCGTACTGTTCGCCCACGACGAGTTCCAGGTGGTGATCAACGCCGTCAAGGAACTGGCCGCCGAAGCCGCCAAGCCAACCTGGACCTGGGCTCCGCAAGCCGAAGCCACCGAGTTGCTGGGCGCGATCCGTGCCGAGTTCGGCGAAGCGATCTCCCAAGCCTACACCATCACCGTCAAGGCCGACCGTTATGCACGCCTGGGCGAGCTGAAAGACCAGGTCGTTGCCAAGCTGTCCGGCGAAGAAGGCCAGCCATCGGCCAGCGACGTCAAAGCCGCTTTCGGTGAAATCGAATACCGCACCGTTCGCGAAAACATCGTCAACGGCAAGCCGCGTATCGACGGTCGCGACACCCGCACCGTACGTCCGCTGAACATCGAAGTCGGCGTTCTGCCAAAGACCCACGGTTCGGCACTGTTCACCCGTGGCGAAACCCAGGCGCTGGTCGTTGCAACACTGGGCACCGCCCGTGACGCGCAACTGCTGGACACCCTGGAAGGCGAAAAGAAAGACCCGTTCATGCTGCACTACAACTTCCCTCCGTTCTCGGTGGGTGAGTGTGGTCGCATGGGTGGCGCCGGTCGTCGCGAAATCGGTCACGGCCGTCTGGCCCGTCGTTCGGTCCAGGCCATGCTGCCTGCCGCTGACGTGTTCCCGTACACCATTCGCGTGGTATCGGAAATCACCGAGTCCAACGGTTCGAGCTCGATGGCTTCGGTCTGCGGCGCTTCCCTGGCCCTGATGGACGCCGGTGTGCCGATGAAGGCACCGGTTGCCGGTATCGCCATGGGGCTGGTCAAAGAGGGCGAGAAATTCGCCGTCCTGACCGACATCCTGGGTGACGAAGACCACCTGGGCGACATGGACTTCAAAGTGGCCGGTACTGCCAAGGGCGTCACCGCACTGCAGATGGACATCAAGATCAAGGGCATCACCGAAGAGATCATGGAAATCGCCCTGGGCCAGGCCCTGGAAGCGCGCCTGAACATCCTCGGTCAGATGAACCAGATCATCGGTCAGTCCCGTACCGAGCTGTCGGAAAATGCTCCGACCATGATCGCGATGAAAATCGACACCGACAAAATCCGTGATGTCATCGGTAAAGGCGGCGCGACCATCCGTGCGATCTGTGAAGAAACCAAGGCTTCGATCGACATCGAAGACGACGGTTCGATCAAGATCTTCGGCGAAACCAAGGAAGCGGCAGAAGCAGCACGCCAGCGCGTCCTGGGCATCACCGCAGAAGCCGAGATCGGCAAGATCTACGTCGGCAAGGTTGAACGCATCGTCGACTTCGGCGCGTTCGTCAACATCCTACCGGGCAAGGACGGCCTGGTTCACATCTCCATGCTGAGCGATGCTCGCGTCGAGAAAGTGACCGACATCCTCAAGGAAGGCCAGGAAGTGGAAGTGCTGGTACTGGACGTGGACAACCGCGGCCGTATCAAGCTGTCCATCAAGGACGTCGCAGCAGCCAAGGCATCGGGCGTTTAATCACCCCCTCGCTTAGCCGCTGAACAGCAAAACGCCCCGACTGGTTCGGGGCGTTTTGCTGTGCGGTGAAAATCCCTGTGTCGCGGGTTGCCTGGCCACAGGGGACGATGCTAGGTTTAGCCACCGCCCGTGTAGCTCAGTCGGTAGAGCAGCGCACTCGTAACGCGAAGGTCGCAGGTTCGATTCCTGTCTCGGGCACCATTGACCAGTTTCATGCAGTGCCTGGCAGTGTCATGAACTCCCATTAAGCCCGCCTCGCGCGGGCTTTCTCTTTCACGCGGTGCCATCCGGTTTTACCCAAGCGCTTGGGGTTGGGCCGAATGGATGGAGCGTCGAGACACGAACGGCGAGGGTAAACCATGATGTGCGTCGGTCTTCAGGAGCTCGTTGTGCTCTCCGCAATGTTTCCCTCCGGGTCCTGAAACAGGCGACTACACGTCGGGTCATCGTGGCCTCGGAGGGCTCCGTGGTCCGTCTGTACTGGATGCCGGCGCTTTTATGTCTGGACGAATTCCGTGCCCACCTATTTGTGCAGCAACTCAATGCTGCAGGCGCAGCCTATGGCTTGGACAGGGGGTAATGGGGGATAATGGCGTATTGTCATCATGGAGTGTGCTGCGTGAAGAAATGGAAACTGACGTTACTGGCAATGGCATGTGCGTCCCTAGCCGGATGCTGGCAGGGTGATTACGCGTTCGAGGGAAAGTATTTCGCCACTGAAGGTGAAGAATGCACGACGCCCTTCAGCGCCATAGATCGGGAGCAGTACTTTCTCGAGATAACCAAGCAGGTACACAACGGCACTGCCCTTTATTCGGCCAAGTTTCCAATCGCTTCGCGGGCAGGAGCCCCGATTGTCGCCGCTCAAAGCGTCTCTGCCACGGACGATGATGCGCTCACCTTCAACTTCACCAAGCCAGAGGTGTCGGGGACGTTTTCAGGAAGCCCGGCAGTGGATATCGTCATCACTGTTATTCCCAACAAGAGCAAGGCAGGTCATCTTTGGCTTAAAAAGGCAGAGCTCACAAGCGTTCGGAATGGAAAGGTCAGCGAAGCTGATCTTCTTGCGAATCTTAAAAGAGCTACCACTATCGGAGAGACAGGCGCCTGCTTGAAAAAAGGTAGCGATACCCACTGACGATGGGCTCAGTGCGCCGAATGTTCCTTCAGGTTGAGTAT
Organism: Pseudomonas sp. 3JA; assembly: GCF_036961705.1. NCBI lineage: Bacteria > Pseudomonadati > Pseudomonadota > Gammaproteobacteria > Pseudomonadales > Pseudomonadaceae > Pseudomonas > Pseudomonas sp. 3JA. Next base: position 4,564 of record NZ_JBAMDJ010000014.1, on the reverse strand, counting down.
TCGGTGGGTGTTCACCCAGCAGCAGGGTGCGTAGATCATTACGGTTTACCTTCGAGTCTTCCCGCATTGCCACCACTAGGTTTATCAGCCGATTTTGCCTCTGTTCGCTCGACGTGACGGCGTCCGACTTAAGGCCTCAAGGACTTTGTCTGACCCGTGGATCTGCCGAACAGGTGCACCACAAGCCCAGCCGTCAAACCGCTGGGCCGAGGCCGTAGGAGAGGCGCAACTGTGTGCCTCCAATACAAAGGATGGAATCATGGCGAAATACAAAGTTGAGCATTTTTCGAGCACGATTAAGGACAACGGTCGTGGCTACGACAACCTGTTTTTCCTCTGCAAGCTGATCAACTCATCTGGCAATCCAGCTACCCGCGAATATCGTATAGCTCCTGATGAGAGGTTTCCGGATCTGAGCGAGTTGGACCGACTCATCACAAGTGGATTCAGTAAAGCGAAGGAAGCCGGAACGGCTGTTGTCATCAGTGAGTACAAAGAGCGCATGTACCTATTCCTGACGATGCCTGGTGTAAACGATGGGCAGCAAATTCAAGTTACCGGCGAGCGCGTTTAAGGCATCGTCCGAATAGTAACCCGCACGCCTTGCTAAATGCGGGGCGTGTCCAGAGCCAACTCGGTGGGGCGGTTGCCGATAGCCAGAAACACAATGGTTATCAAGAATGGCAACCGCTCCGTAGAGCGCAAACTCGGACAGCAAACAAATACGGAGATTAATAATGCTTTGGAAAAAAAACGTACCTCATGCCAGTCATTACAAATATGTGGCGGTAGTAGAGGTTGAGGAGATAGAAAATAACAATATGCTGTATGGTCAAAGAGAGTTCCGTCTAAAACTGGCTGATGGCACGATCGTAAATCACACCTTTGAGGCAGACGCCTATCGCCAATGGTGGTCCTCTTTTTTGAAAGGCGGCCAAGTCGTTAATCCCTAGGAAAAGACGACCGGGTTACACGGTAATCCGGTTTTTGATTTTTTATCGTATGCAGGTTTTCCACGCTTAAATCCGAATAGCCTCTAAATGATCAGCGGGTTTAACTGCCGCTCAAGGCGCTCAGCCAGTGCTGCGATTTCTGCTCGATAGCAAGCCAAGCTGTGTTGAGCGGCCATGTCGAAAGGCATTGTCCCGGCGGCCCATTCCCGAAGCCCCTTAGGCTCCGTGCCCGTTTGGTTTTGGAACTCACTGAACCAGATGCCTTGCCGATAGACATCAGAGTCAAGGCAATTCTTACACCTGACGCGCCTTACTTCCGATGTGCCAACTAGATCGTGGTTATTCCGACCGCAAGCGATCTTGCCACCTTCATATGTGTAGTGCGTGACCATGGTGGACCTTTCAGCTTGGCTTGCTGGCTTTGAGATGCACGTTCAGTGCATTGCGCATGTACTGGATAGGGGCTGGCATAGGTTGGCTCTTGCCGGGTTTGGTTTGGCGTTCATGCTTGGAGTATTCCCGCTTTACTTTCTCCCAATCCTTTGGGTATTGAGCCTGAAAAGCGGCTAGAAATTGCTCAAAGCTGAACTCTGAATCCAGCAATTCCACCGTTGCTTGGATCTTTTCAGCTTTCTTAGAAATTACGCTCATGGTACTCCCTGTCGGAGCTGTGGACCGATCCAAGGCTTGCTTGTGTTTACATACAAAATCTTGTATAGGTTTTTTGTGCCCCGGTTGGGTAAGCGCTTGTCCCCTATAGAAGAGGAAACTAGGCATGGAAGTCCGAGTTAAGCAAATCGAAGGCGGTTGGGATTTAGGTTATGCGCTCCACAAGCATACCCTTTCGAGCGTCCATGTAGGCGTGGATGAATGGGGTCATGACCGATTTCAGACCACCCGATCCGAGCCCGGTGAAGCTTTGTTCCAGCTCAAATATCGAAATGACTGGAGCCAGGTTGAGCCGTTGGCCGCACAGATCCATCAATCATTGCTGCCCATGTTTGGAGAGATCGGGCTGATCATCCCCATGCCTGCCTCGACAGTACGACCGAGGCAACCCGTGAACGAACTGGCGTATGCGCTCGGTAGGCTGTCGGGTAAGCCCATCTTTGACCAGATGGTCACGAAAGCATCTGCTCCTGCTGGTAGCCCGTCGCTCAAGGATCTTCACACGAGGGCAGAAAAGGATGCCGCCCTAGCAGGCCGAATCTCTATCAACGACGTGATCAGGGGCGATGGGCAGTGGAACGCACTTCTGTTTGACGATCTGTTTGACACTGGCGCGACGATGGATGCCGTTTGCCGGGCACTGCGTGCCTATAGAAAGATCAATCGAATTTATGCCGCTACGATCACTTGGAAGTAGACCATGACAACCGTTTTCATCGCTGGCTCGATCTCGATCAGTCACTTGCATGAGAAAGTGCAGGAGCGGATCAGCAAAATCGTGTCTTCTGACCTCAACGTTGTTGTTGGGGATGCCGATGGTGCTGATACGTCTATTCAAGAATGTCTGCGCTCATACCGCGCAAGCAAGGTGACGGTTTACTGTACGGGAGAGGCGCCGCGCAACAACGTTGCTAACTGGCCTGTCCATCACGTCCAGTCAAAAGCCAGAGCCAAGTCGCGGGCTTTCTTCACGGCTAAAGATGTCGAGATGGCCAAAAATAGTGATTTTGGCCTGATGGTATGGGACTGCAAAAGTACCGGAACACTCAGCAACGTCATCGAGCTACTGAAAGAGAAAAAGAAGTCGGTTGTCTTTGTTAACAAGCATAAGGACTTCGTAACGGTTGGCGATCAATCCGGACTCAACCAGCTGTTGCACTTCATGTCTGAGCATGCTCGCGCAAAAGCTGAGGAAAAAATTGGCCTGTCCGCAAAAGTCGCAGAATTGAACCAGGAGAGCCTTTTTCTCGAGGCGCGCTCTATTGAGCCGGTTATGAAGGAGGCTGAGGACACCGCTGCGGGCAACCCAGCTACGGACGAGATTTTGACTCCCTCCGAAAATGAAAGTATGAAGCTGCGCCTCGTGCTGATGTCAGCGCTTTCGGACTACATCGTGCGGGTCAATTTGAGTCAGTCTCAGGCTGCCAAGGTGCTTGGAGTGACACAACCACGTATCTCCGATCTCACTCGTGGCAAGGCTGAAGTGTTCGGCTTAGACACGTTAGTAAATATGGCCTATACGGCTGGACTACGCGTTGATTTGCAGGTCAGCGAGCGCAGTTAAGGATGGCGGCAGTGGTGTGCCGGTGGCTTCTGGTAGCTCACGGTTGAGCTACCAGATTCGCTTTATGGATGAGGTATGAGTGTCCTTTTGAGTGCCTTTATTAAAATATGAACCCCTATTTTCCCTGATCTATAAGTCTTAGCGCGTCCGAATTCGATTCCTGTCTCGGGCACCATCTCCCCTCGTTATTTCACCTTCCTGCTCAGTTCCTCGACCGTGCGTTTGAGCTGGTCCATCTCTCTATCCTGATCGCTGAGTTCCCGTTTCAGGGACGAAATCTCGCTGTTGCTTGAACTCGAACTGGAGCCGCTATTGCGCTTGAGTTCTTCCACTTGCTTGCCAAGGTCGTTCAGGTCGCGTTCCTGTTCCTTGATGGTGCGCTTGAGCTCGTCAATCTCCTTGCTGCTGGACGAGGAGCTGGACCCGCTGTTGCGCTTGAGTTCTTCGATCTGACCAGCCTGTTCGCTGAGGGTGCGCTTCTGGTTTTCCAGTTCGTCGGTGTTGTTCTTCACGCTTTTCGGCAGGCTTTCCAGGACGCTGGCGCTGACATCGGTCTTGACGAGCTTGTACTTATCGGATTGGTCGTAGTGAAGGGCGGGAATATAGTCGTGGTAAGACGGCCCATCGGAGGAGACCTCAACCGCCGCTTGAGCAACGTCAGTCAAGGTCAGGCTGCCAAGCAGCAAAGTCGCGGTGGCAAGTTGGGTCGACGAGCGTTTCGAAAAGCTGCGCATCACTGGGGTTCCTTGTGAGGTGTTGGTATGGCACATGGCTATGACTGGTTATTTTGACAGATGTTCCAAAGCCCGCAGCGCTTCTTCTACCCAGGTTTTTTTTGTGAGATAGATGTAAAGAACCGTGTAAATCGTCGGCAAAACGTCCTATATTCGTTGCCTGCATGCGCATCGCCCAGCAGTTTTCAGATGATCCCCGAATGGTTCTGAAGGCCAGATAAACCGGGCTTCACACGGTTTTTTGCGTCAGAGAGATCCTTGATGATCCAGATCCATCTTCCATTCCCCAGATCAGCGAGAACGCCATGACCGTTAAAGCATTGACCCAAGAAGCCAGGCACGAAGAAGCGCTGAAAAAATACGTACTGGACGCGCCCCAGCTGCTGGAAGAGATCAAGGACCTGTCCGCCGACGATCAGAAAGACCAGATCCAATGGGCATTCGAGGACGAGGCCGAAGCCCAGGGGCTGCAACCCTGGGAGTTGACGCTCAAGTACACCAGCACGCCTGAGGAATTCGAGGCGCAGCGCCTTGCGTTGCACAAGGAAGCGGCCGAGGTGTTGGGTGTGGAGTGGGATGAGTACTGCGAGATGAACAATCTGGTGGTCTGAAAAAAACGCCAGCCTTCAAGGCTGGCGTTTTTG
>NZ_JBAMDJ010000013.1:0-151042 GCF_036961705.1 Pseudomonas sp. 3JA | reverse complement strand
AAAACCCCACTTGCTTTCGCAGGCGGGGTTTTTCGCTACAGGGGTAAGGCTGGCTTACATCATGCCGCCCATGCCACCCATGCCGCCCATGTCTGGCATACCGCCGCCAGCTGGAGCGTCTTCCTTGATTTCAGCGATCATCGCCTCGGTGGTGATCATCAGGCTGGCAATCGACGAAGCCGCTTGCAGAGCCGAACGTGTCACTTTGGCCGGGTCCAGGATACCCATTTCGATCATGTCGCCGTATTCGCCGGTGGCAGCGTTGTAACCGTAGTTACCCGAACCCTGCTTGACCTTGTCGACCACAACGCTTGGCTCGTCGCCGGAGTTGGCAACGATCTGGCGCAGAGGTGCTTCTACAGCGCGACGCAGCAACTGGATGCCGACGTTCTGGTCATCGTTGTCGCCTTTGAGCTCGCTGATGGCTTGCAGGGCACGAACCAGTGCCACGCCACCGCCAGGTACCACGCCTTCTTCGACGGCTGCGCGGGTAGCGTGCAGGGCGTCTTCAACGCGGGCTTTCTTCTCTTTCATTTCAACTTCGGAACCCGCGCCAACCTTGATCACTGCAACGCCACCGGACAACTTGGCCAGACGCTCTTGCAGTTTTTCACGGTCGTAGTCGGACGAAGTGTCGGCCACTTGCTGACGGATCTGCAGAACGCGAGCCTGGATGTCAGTCTCAACGCCGGCACCGTCGATCACGGTGGTGTTTTCCTTGGACAGGATCACGCGCTTGGCGTTACCCAGGTGCTCCAGGGTGGTGCTTTCCAGGCTCAGGCCGATCTCTTCGGAGATAACGGTACCGCCGGTCAGTACGGCGATGTCCTGCAGCATGGCCTTGCGACGATCGCCGAAGCCTGGTGCCTTGACGGCAGCGACCTTGACGATACCGCGCATGTTGTTCACAACCAGGGTCGCCAGGGCTTCGCCTTCAACGTCTTCAGCCACGATCAGCAGGGGACGGCCAGCTTTGGCAACGGCTTCCAGCACTGGCAGCATTTCGCGGATGTTCGAGATCTTCTTGTCCACCAGCAGGATCAGCGGACCGTCCAGCTCGGCAGTCATGGTCTCTGGCTTGTTGACGAAGTACGGGGACAGGTAACCACGGTCGAACTGCATGCCTTCTACAACCGACAGTTCGTTTTCCAGGCCCGAGCCTTCTTCAACGGTGATCACGCCTTCTTTACCGACTTTTTCCATGGCTTCGGCAATGATGTCGCCGATGGAGTTGTCGGAGTTGGCCGAGATGGTGCCGACCTGAGCGATTGCCTTGGTGTCAGCGCATGGCTTGGACAGGGCCTTGAGCTCTTTGACAATGGCGATGGTCGCCTTGTCGATACCACGCTTGAGGTCCATCGGGTTCATGCCGGCAGCGACGGCTTTCAGGCCTTCGTTGACGATCGACTGAGCCAGTACGGTGGCGGTGGTGGTGCCGTCACCGGCGTCATCGTTGGCACGGGAGGCAACGTCTTTGACCAACTGCGCGCCCATGTTTTCGAAGCGATCTTTGAGCTCGATTTCCTTGGCTACGGAAACGCCGTCCTTGGTGATGGTCGGAGCGCCGAAGCTCTTCTCGATGATCACGTTACGGCCTTTCGGGCCCAGGGTCGCTTTTACTGCGTCAGCCAGGACGTTGACACCGGCGAGCATTTTCTTGCGGGCGGAATCGCCGAATTTAACTTCTTTAGCAGCCATGATCGATATTCCTTAAATACTTTGTAGTAACGGGAAAATGGGCGGGGGAATCAGCCTTCGAGAACAGCGAGGATTTCGTTCTCGCTCATTACCAGCAGGTCTTCGCCGTCGACTTTCACTGTGTTGCTGCCGGAGTAAGGGCCGAACACAACCTTGTCACCCACTTTCACGGCCAGCGCACGTACTTCACCGTTTTCCAGTGCCTTGCCTGGGCCTACAGCGAGAACTTCACCGTGGTTGGCTTTTTCAGCAGCCGAACCTGGCAGGACGATACCGCCAGCGGTTTTCTTCTCTTCTTCGCTGCGACGGATGACGACGCGGTCATGCAGAGGACGAAGCTTCATTGTCGATCTCTCCTAATTTTTGGTTTTCATCGGCCGGTGTAGTCCCGGCGGGTTTAACAAAGCCGGCGGAGCCGGGTGCGGTTCGTCAGTCGAACCGCGGAAGTCTGCCCGGTGTCACCACCGGAAACCTTGCGGTGACCGTTACATAAGGGCGCACAAGTGGATTACAAGGGCGGGGACAGAAATTTTTTTGCTCCGCGCCACCAAAACGAGCACGGCGCCCGAAGGCGCCGTGCTGATGGTTTTACTTGGAATCCCGGTGTTCGAATTCGCCTTCGATCACATTGGGCTCGCGGCCCATAGGCTCTCGCGGAGCCGGGCCGCCACGGGGTTGCAGGTCATCGGCGAAGGCGCGCTGACGCATCGCCTGCTCTTCGGCACGCTGGCGCATTTTATTGGCCAGCAGCCTACGGGTGAACGGCAACAGCATGACCAGGCCCAACACGTCGCTGATAAAGCCTGGCAGGATCAACAGACCGCCACCCAGGGCCAGCATCAGGCCTTCGAGCATGGTCTGGGCGGGCAGCTCGCCGCGGTTCAGGCTTTCACGGGCACGCAATGCCGTGGCGAGGCCGGCGATACGCAGCACGAACACGCCGAGCATCGAGCCGAGAATGACCAGCAGCAGGGCCGGGAAAAACCCGATCGCACCGCTGACCTTGACGAATACGAACAGCTCCAACACCGGGAACAGCAGAAAGAGCAACAGAAAAGGGCGCATCAAATGGTTCCTCAACGCAAGAATGCCTTGCTATGAAACCCTAAATGACGTCGCCCTTTCGTGAATTCAAGCGTCGACCTCGGCATTTTTCGGCCATTGCTCGGCGTGAGCCAGATAAACCAAGGCTTCGCGCACTTGTGTCGGGGTGTTGCAAGGCGTCGGAAACGCCAGCCAGTGCAGGCCCTGGCCAATGCGCAAGTGCATGCCCTCGCTGTCGATGCCCGCCAGTTGTGCCGGTTCGCTTTTCGGCAGGCCGGTCAGTTCCACGTAATGGGCAATGGCCTTGGCGTGATCGGCATTCATGTGCTCGACCATGCTGGCTTCGGCTTTGCCGGCGAAGGGGTTGGCCAGGGTGAGCTGGTCTATCCAGTGGATGGCGCCAAAGCCGCCAATGTAGCGATGACGCACCGGCTCGAGCACCCAGAAATCGAAATCATGGGCCTTGTGGTAGTTCTGCGAGTCAGGGAAATAGCGGTAGTAACGCTCGGCGGCAGCCTCGATGACGGCGCTGTCTTCGAGTTTGCGGGCCTCGGCCAGGTAGGTCAGGCGCCCCACGGCCTGCACATCCTCGGCTCCCCGCTCGCCCACCAGCATCGAACACTTGGGGTCTTTCTGCAGATTGTGAGTGTGCTGGGCGATACGGCTGATCAGGATCAGTGGCCGGCCTTGTTCGTCCAGGCAATAGGGCACCACGGAACCGAACGGAAAGCCGGGCATGGATTTGGAATGAGTGGAGAGCACTCCACGGTATTCCTTGAGCAGCAATTCCCGGGCATGCTTGGCAGCTTCAACGCTCAACTTATGACTCCTTTAATGAAATCCGTCTAGAAAACGGTCAGGCGACTGGAGTAATGTTCCGATACACCGCTAGGACAGTTCTCGTGTGCAACCGGGCTACACGCCAATCGAGAGACGTCCCAAAAGGTCCCCTCCATCGCTGCGCCACCTGGACATGAGCATGCAACTCACTGACAAAGTAATCATTATCACCGGCGGTTGCCAGGGCCTGGGCCGCTCCATGGCCGAGTATCTCGCGGGCAAAGGCGCGAAACTCGCCCTGGTGGACCTCAACCAGGAAAAACTCGACCAGGCAGTTGCCGCGTGTGCAGCCAAGGGCGTCGAAGCCCGGGCGTACCTGTGCAACGTTGCCAATGAGGAGCAGGTCAGCGACATGGTCGCGCGGGTCGCCGAGGACTTCGGCGCGATCCACGGCCTGATCAACAACGCCGGGATCCTGCGTGACGGTCTGCTGCTCAAGGTCAAGGACGGCGAAATGACCAAGATGAGCCTGGCCCAGTGGCAGGCCGTGATCGACGTCAACCTCACCGGCGTATTCCTGTGCACCCGTGAGGTGGCGGCGAAAATGGTCGAGCTGAAGAACAGCGGCGCCATCATCAATATCTCGTCGATCTCGCGCGCCGGCAACGTCGGCCAGACCAATTACTCGGCCGCCAAGGCCGGTGTGGCCGCCGCTACTGTGACCTGGGCCAAGGAGCTGGCGCGCTACGGCATCCGTGTCGCCGGCATCGCCCCGGGTTTCATCGAAACCGAAATGACCCTGGGCATGAAGCCCGAGGCCCTGGAAAAAATGACCTCGGGGATTCCGCTCAAGCGCATGGGCAAGCCCGAGGAGATTGCTCATTCGGCGGCGTATATCTTCGAGAACGACTACTACACCGGTCGGATCCTGGAGATGGATGGCGGGTTGCGGATCTAAGCGCCCGCACACAGCCACTGTGGGAGCCAGCTCGCTCCCACAGTGGATGGCTCAGCCTGTCAATCGTCACTGACCGTGATGTTCGGCATCATCGGTGAAGCGGCCTCTTGCAACACGATCCGCGCGCCCACGTGGCGGGCCAGTTCCTGATAGACCATGGCGATCTGGCTGTCCGGTTCGGCGATGACCGTCGGCTTGCCGCCGTCGGCCTGTTCGCGGATCAGCATCGACAGCGGCAGCGAAGCCAGCAATTCGACGCCGTACTGGCTCGCCAGTTTTTCCCCGCCACCTTCGCCGAACAGGTGCTCGGCATGCCCGCAGTTCGAACAGATGTGCACGGCCATGTTCTCCACCACGCCCAGCACCGGGATGTTGACCTTGCGGAACATCTCCACACCCTTGCGCGCGTCCAGCAAGGCCAGGTCTTGAGGCGTGGTGACGATCACCGCACCGGCCACCGGGACTTTTTGCGCCAGGGTCAGCTGGATATCGCCGGTGCCGGGCGGCATGTCGATCACCAGGTAATCCAGGTCGCCCCAGGCGGTTTGCGTGACCAGTTGCAACAAGGCACCGGACACCATCGGCCCGCGCCAGACCATCGGCGTGTTGTCGTCGGTGAGGAAGGCCATGGACATGACTTCCACGCCATGGGACTGGATCGGCACGAACCACTTCTGGTCCTTGACCTGCGGTCGGGTGCCCTCGGCAACACCGAACATGATGCCCTGGCTCGGGCCGTAGATATCCGCGTCGAGAATCCCGACCTTCGCCCCTTCACGGGCCAGGGCCAGGGCCAGGTTGGCGGCGGTGGTGGACTTGCCCACGCCGCCCTTGCCCGAGGCCACGGCGATCACGTTCTTGACGTTCGCCAGCCCCGGCACCTGCGCCTGGGCCTTGTGGGCGGCGATCACACTGGTGACATCGACTTTGGCGGCGCTCACCCCATCCAGGGCCTCGATCGCCATTTGCAGCATCTGCGCCCAACCACCCTTGAACAGGTCGGCGGCGTAGCCAATTTCCAGCTGGACGCTGACGCGATCACCCTGGATGTCGATGGTGCGCACACATCCGGCGCTGACCGGATCCTGGTTCAGGTAGGGGTCGGTGTACTGGCGAAGGACGGCTTCCACCGCTGCGCGATTGACGGCGCTCATGGGCAACTCCGATAGCAAGACTTGAAAACAGGCCGCTATCCTACGCCCCACCTGCTTGTGTGGCGAGGGAGCTTGCTCCCGCTCGACTGCGCAGCAGTCGCCATCAGGCAGTAAAGGAGATTGAGGATTGACTGATTGGGGCGGCTGCGCCACCCAGCGGGAGCAAGCTCCCTCGCCACAGAGGCCCTGCCAGCATCTGGAAACAGGCTCACAGGGTGAAAAAAAGCCGCCAGCGCTTTATAGTGGCCGACCTCCGTTTCATCAAGTAGCCGAGCCCCATGTCCGAGCCACGCAAGATCCTCGTCACCAGCGCCCTGCCCTATGCCAATGGTTCGATTCACCTCGGCCATATGCTGGAATACATCCAGACCGATATGTGGGTGCGCTTCCAGAAGCATCGCGGCAACCAATGTATTTATGTCTGCGCCGACGACGCCCACGGCTCGGCCATCATGCTGCGTGCGGAAAAGGAAGGCATCACCCCGGAACAACTGATCGCCAACGTCCAGGCTGAACACAGCGCCGACTTTGCCGAGTTCCTGGTGGACTTCGACAACTTCCACTCCACTCACGCCGAAGAAAACCGTGAGCTGTCGAGCCAGATCTACCTGAAGTTGCGCGACGCCGGGCACATCGCGACCCGTTCGATCACCCAGTATTTCGACCCGGAAAAGAAAATGTTCCTGGCCGACCGCTTCATCAAGGGCACCTGTCCTAAATGCGGCACCGAGGATCAGTACGGCGACAACTGCGAAAAATGCGGCGCCACCTACGCACCGACCGACCTGAAAGACCCGAAATCGGCGATTTCCGGGGCGACGCCAGTGCTCAAGGACTCCCAGCATTTCTTCTTCAAGCTGCCGGATTTCCAGCAAATGCTGCAAACCTGGACCCGCAGCGGCACCCTGCAGGACGCCGTCGCCAACAAGATCGCCGAATGGCTCGACGCCGGCCTGCAGCAGTGGGACATCTCCCGCGATGCGCCGTACTTCGGCTTCGAGATCCCCGACGAGCCCGGCAAGTATTTCTACGTGTGGCTGGATGCACCGATCGGCTACATGGCGAGTTTCAAGAACCTGTGCAACCGCACACCGGAGCTGGACTTCGACGCGTTCTGGGGCAAGGACTCCACTGCCGAGCTGTATCACTTCATCGGCAAGGACATCGTCAACTTCCACGCCTTGTTCTGGCCGGCCATGCTCGAAGGCGCCGGCTTCCGCAAGCCGACCGGCATCAATGTCCACGGCTACCTGACCGTCAACGGCCAGAAAATGTCCAAGTCCCGCGGCACCTTCATCAAGGCCCGGACCTACCTGGACCACCTGTCCCCGGAATACCTGCGCTACTACTACGCGGCCAAGCTCGGCCGCGGCGTCGACGACCTGGACCTGAACCTTGAAGACTTCGTGCAGAAGGTCAACTCCGACCTGGTGGGCAAGGTGGTCAACATTGCCAGCCGTTGCGCCGGGTTCATCCACAAGGGCAACGCCGGGGTGCTGGCCGCCGGTAACGCCGCGCCGGAACTGACCGACGCTTTCCTGGCGGCCGCGCCAAGCATCGCCGACGCCTACGAGAGCCGCGACTTTGCCCGCGCCATGCGCGAAATCATGGCCCTGGCCGACCGCGCCAATGCCTGGATCGCCGACAAGGCGCCCTGGTCCCTGGCCAAGCAGGAAGGCAAGCAGGACGAAGTCCAGGCGATCTGCGCCTTGGGCATCAACCTGTTCCGCCAACTGGTGATTTTCCTCAAGCCGGTGCTGCCGCTGCTGGCCGCCGATGCCGAGGCGTTCCTCAACGTCGCACCGCTGACCTGGAACGATCACCAGACGCTGCTGAGCAACCATCAGTTGAACGCGTTCAAACCGTTGATGACCCGTATCGACGCGACCAAGGTGCAAGCCATGACCGACGCCTCCAAGGAAGACCTGGCCGCCAGCCAGACCGACACCGGTGCACCTGCCGGGAACGGCGAACTGGCCAAGGACCCGCTGTCGCCGGAAATCGACTTCGACACTTTCGCCGCCGTTGACCTGCGCGTGGCGCTGATCGTCAAGGCCGAGGCCGTCGAAGGCGCCGACAAGCTGCTGCGCCTGACCCTGGACATCGGCGACGAGCAACGCAACGTGTTCTCCGGGATCAAGAGTGCCTACCCGGACCCGGCCAAGCTCGAAGGTCGGTTGACGATGATGATCGCCAACCTCAAGCCGCGCAAAATGCGCTTTGGCATCTCCGAAGGCATGGTGATGGCGGCAGGTCCCGGCGGCGAGGAAATCTACCTGTTGAGCCCTGACAGCGGCGCCAAGCCGGGCCAGCGGATCAAGTAACGCGACCGCTTGCTGCACCGATCCCACAGTCGCCTTGCAGGTGGCTGTGGGATTTTCATATCTGGCCCACGCTCCCGGCGTGCCGGATAATGCCTAATCTTGTAACAGGCCCTTTGTCGCCAACGCACCCATGACCGAAATCGTCCTCACGCTGTTCAGCGCTGCCCTGATCAACAACCTGGTGTTGCACTGGCCGCTGGGCGTCGATCCGCTGCTGGCGGCCAATGGTCGAAAGCAGGTGCACGCCTTGGGCCTGGCGACAGCGTGCCTGATGCTGATCGTCGGTACCCTGGGCTACCTGATCGATCATTATCTGCTGGCGCCGAGCAACCTGGTCTCGCTGCGTTTGTTGGCCTGGCTGTCCTTGAGCGTGTTGCTGATCGGCCCCTTGCTGCGCCTGCTGGCACGCTGGCGGCCGGCAATGTCGTTCGAGGGGTTGTGGCCGCTGTTGCTCGGCAATGCCGGCATACTGGGCGTCACACTGCTCAACGGCCAGGATGACCGGGGCCTGGGCCACGCCATCGCCCTGAGCCTGGGTGCCGGGCTGGGGTTCTGGCTGGTGCTGGGCCTGTTCGACGATTTGCGCCAGCGCACTTTCAATAACGATATTCCCCTGCCCTTTCGGGGCCTGCCGATTCAGTTGATCAGCGCCGGACTGATGGCGGTGGCCTTTCTCGGATTACGCGGGTTGGTCAAAACATGAGCCTGATTCAACGTATCGACGCCCTGCTGCCGCAGACCCAATGCGGCAAGTGCGGCCATCCCGGGTGCAAACCCTACGCCGAAGGCATCGCCCAGGGCGAGCCGATCAATAAATGCCCGCCCGGGGGGCGCGAAACCATCGCGGCCCTGGCCGAACTGATGAAAATACCGGTGTTGGAGCTGGACACCAGCCGCGGCGTGGCCCCGGCGCAAATCGCCTTTATCCGGGAAGCCGAATGCATCGGTTGCACCAAGTGCATCCAGGCCTGTCCGGTGGACGCGATTGTCGGCGCCGCCAAGCTGATGCACACCGTCCTCATCGACGAATGCACAGGCTGCGACCTGTGCGTGGCGCCCTGCCCGGTCGATTGCATCGAAATGCGTCCTCTGCCGACGGCAAACGTGCTGCCGATCGTCGGCGGCCTGGCCTTCAGCACCGAAGAGCAACAGGCGCGAACCGCCAAGCGCAATCATGCCCGGCGCCGCTTCGAACAACGCAATGCGCGCCTGCGCCGCGAAGAGGAACAGCGCCAGGCCGAGCGCCTGGCTCGGACCCAACGGGCGGCGCAGGCCCAGGCTCAAACCCAGGACCCGGCACTCGACCCCGTACAAGCCGCACTGGAGCGCGTGCGCGCGCAAAAAGCCGCCACCGCCGATGCCGCCTTGAAAAAAGCCAAGGTCGACCTGGCCATGAGCCGGGCACAGCTGAACAAATCCTTGAAGGCGTTCGGCCACCCGCCAACCTTCGAGCAGCAGTCGCAACTGATCGTGCTGCAACGCCAGTTCGAAGCGGCCGAACAGGCGCTGAACCAACTGGAAAACGCCGCGCCCGCGGCCACGCCAGCCCCAGCACCGACGCAAAACGCCGAGCTGAAGCGGGCCAAGATCCAACTGGCGATGCGCCGCGCCGAACTCAGCAAAGCCCGGGCAGCTACGGCATCGGATGAACAACTGCAAGCATTGGAACAAGCGGTGAAGGATGCCGAACGCCAGGTGGACGCCCATGCCGCCTCTTGAGCCAGTGGACGAACGGCTGCGCCAAGCAATGACGCGAGTGTTGCTGGCGACGCTGCCCGGCGTGCTGGCGTTGCTGTGGTTCCAAGGCTGGGGCGTGGCGCTCAACCTGCTGTTGTCCGGCGTCACTGCGCTGGCAGTCGAGGCGTTGGTGCTGCGTTTGCGACGCCAGCCACTCAGGCCCGACCTGAACGATGGCAGCGCGCTGGTCAGCGCCACGCTGCTGGCCCTGGCCTTGCCGGCCTATTGCCCCTGGTGGCTGACCGTCACGGCGGCCGCCTGCGCCTTGCTGTTCGGCAAGCACCTGTGGGGCGGCGTCGGCAGCAACCCGTTCAACCCGGCAATGCTCGGGTACGCCCTGGTACTGGTGGCCTTTCCTTCCCAGATGAGTCACTGGCCGGCGCTCCACGGCATGGGCCTGTCTGAAGGCTTGCAGCAGGTATTCGGCGCTCATCCGGCGCCCGATGCCTGGGCCGGGGCGACCGCACTGGACAGCCTGCGAATCAACGCGAGCCTGACCGTCGATGAACTGTTCGCCAACGATCCGGCGTTCGGGCGTTTCGGTGGCCGGGGTGGCGAATGGGTCAACCTGGCCTTCCTGGCGGGCGGTCTGTTTCTGCTGCAGCAACGGGTGTTCAGTTGGCATGCACCCGTGGGCATGCTGCTGAGCCTGTCCGTCGTCAGCCTGCTGTGCTGGAACGGTTCGGGCTCCGACTCCCATGGCTCGCCGCTGTTTCATCTGTTCAGCGGCGCAACCATGCTCGGCGCGTTTTTTATCGCGACCGAACCGGTCTCAGGTGCCAAGGCTCCTCTCGCCCGCCTGCTGTTTGGCGCGGGCATGGGATTGCTGGTCTATCTGATACGCACCTGGGGTGGCTATCCCGACGGCGTGGCGTTCGCAGTGTTGCTGATGAACCTCGGCGTGCCCGCACTGGACCGGTTTGCCGAGGCGCGACAACGGCGGCCACTGACATGAACAACCCCGTCGGCGTGGCAATCCTGACCCTGTTGATCGGCCTGGGACTCGGTGCCACTTACCTCACGCACCTCGGCACGGCCGGGCGCATCGAGGCCCAGCAGCAAGCGCTGGCGAACAGGGCCTTGCTCGAGGTGCTGCCCACCGACCACTATGATAACCAGCCGTTGGCGCACCCCGTTGTCACAGCCTCGGTGCCCCTGGCCCATAGCACGCTGCTGGGCGGCTACCTGGCGACTCGCAGCGGCCAACCCAGCGCCGTGCTGCTGCGTAGCCAGGCGCTGGGCTATGAAGGCAGCATCGAATTACTGGTCGCCATCGATCCACAGGGCCGGTTGCTGGGCGTCAAGACCCTGCGCCAATCCGAGACACCCGGATTGGGCGCAGCAATTGCCGGCTGGCCGAACGCCTGGTTGCAGACCTTCACGGGTAAATCACGCCAGGCACCTGATGACAGCAGTTGGGCCTTGAAAAAGGACCAGGGCCAGTTCGATCAACTGGCTGGCGCGACAGTGACGTCCCGGGCGGTCCTCCAGGCTGTTCACGATGCGCTGCGTTACTTCGACGAGCACAAGGCTCAGTTGACGGGGGTGGCGGCCAATGAATAAGCCATGGGGACTGACACACGGCCTGCTGCTCGTCCCATTGGTCGGCGCGAGCGATTCGCTGGTTGGCGCGCTGGGGTTATGGCTGGCCTGGGCCCTGGTTCTTTTCAGCCATGGCTTGGCAATGGGGCTTGTGCGGCAACACCTGGCAGCCTGTCAACGGCTGCTCGCCTCTATCGTATTGGCCGCGACCCTGAGCACCTGCATTGGCCTCGTCCTCCAGGCCTGGGCACTGGAATTGTATCGACCGTTGAGCCTTTACGTTGGCTGGATCGCCTTGAGCTGCGTAGCGCTGGAGCATGAGGGCTTCTTCGTTGATTCTCGCTGGCCCGGACGCCTCAGGCTGGCCGGGCTGTTTGGCCTTTTGATGATCAGCCTGGGCGCCGTGCGTGAGTTGATCGGCAACGGCCTGCCCCTGGCCCTGCTCGCCCCTGGCGGGTTCATTCTGCTCGGGCTGCTGTTGGCGGCCCGACAGGCCTGGACGGCCGCCAGACCCCATTCATCCGTTGAGGAAACGCCGCGCCCATGAACGCCGCAAAACGCCTGGAAATATTTCGTCGCCTTCACGAGGACAACCCGGAACCGAAAACCGAACTGGCCTATTCCTCGCCGTTCGAGTTGCTGATCGCGGTCATCCTGTCAGCCCAGTCCACCGATGTCGGCGTCAACAAAGCCACGGCCAAACTGTTCCCGGTGGCCAATACGCCAGAGGCGATCTATGCCCTGGGCGTCGAAGGACTGTCCGAATACATCAAGACCATCGGGCTGTTCAACAGCAAGGCCAAAAACGTGATCGAGACCTGCCGCCTGCTGATCGAGCGCCACGGCAGTGAAGTCCCGCAAACTCGCGAAGCGCTGGAAGCCCTCCCGGGGGTCGGCCGCAAAACCGCCAACGTCGTGCTCAATACCGCGTTTCGGCAGTTGACCATGGCGGTCGACACCCACATTTTCCGCGTCAGCAACCGCACCGGGCTGGCCCCCGGCAAAAACGTGGTGGAGGTCGAGAAGAAATTGATGAAATTTGTTCCCAAGGAATTCCTGCTGGACTCCCATCACTGGCTCATCCTTCACGGCCGTTACGTTTGCCTGGCGCGCAAGCCTCGCTGCGGCAGCTGCCGAATCGAAGATTTATGCGAATACAAGCACAAGACCTCCGACGATTGAGGTGCTATTGCTTTTATCGATCCATCGATTGAAAAAATCTTTTTTACCCGCCCGCGGTTTATCGATATAAGGAGCGCCAATGGCAGTCTTAGCCTGGAGTCGAACCCATGAGTGCTGGCAAAGAACAACTGGATGTAGAAGACGAATTCATCGCCGCTGAGGGCGACGACGTCGAACCTGTGGTCGTGGAAGTGGCGAAAACCAACCTGAGCAAGCGCCGCACCATCGATAACCTGCTGGAAGAGCGTCGCCTGCAGAAACAACTGGCCGATTACGATTTTGACCTCTGACACGTAAAAGCCTCCCTGATGGAGGCTTTTTACTGAGTACGCGTGACCCGAAAACTCACACCAAGCCATTGCGCTGCGCCAGTTCGATCAGGTCGACCAGCGAACGGGCATTGAGCTTCAATAACAGGCGCGTCTTGTAAGTACTGACGGTCTTGTTGCTCAAGAACATTCCATCGGCGATCTCCTTGTTGGTCTTTCCGCGCGCCAGTTGCTGCAAGACCATCATTTCCCGCCCCGATAATCGATCGACCATATCGGACTCACTGGCATTACCCAGACTCGACCGCACCGTATGCAATGCCTGGTTGGGAAAGTAACTGTAACCGGACAGTACCGCCTTTATTGCACTCAGTAACTCGGTAAGATCCTGTTGCTTGCATACATACCCGGCCGCCCCCGTCTGCATGCAGCGCATTGAAAAATGTCCCGGCGCCTGGGAAGTCAGCACCAACACCTTCATGGGTGAAGGAATGGCCGTCAGGCGAGCAATGACTTCCAATCCGTCCAGCTTCGGAATACCGATATCGAGAATGACGATATCGGGCATAAGTTCGCGAGCAAACTGTAACGCATCGACGCCATTATCGGTTTCGGCAACGACTTCATAACCATGACGTTCCATCAGCAAACGTACAGCAAGACGAATGACGGGATGATCATCCACGATCAGCACTTTATTCATGGGCAAATCCAACTTCGCTGTTCGAATTTTTAGAGCACGCACAATAGCCTAGTCATTTCTACCTTGGCATGCCGCCCCCCCCTGAACGCTCGCACCGAGAGACAGAACCTACAAGCTATACAGAAAAGTCCTACAAATCGCCGCAGAAAAAATGTGTCATGGATTTTTTTACAGAGAAGGAATGACCTTTCTTAACAATTCGGTAACCCTGTGAACAATGCGCTTTTTCAGCGGCCCACCCACCTATGGACAGCCCACTGGAAAGTTCTTCACTCATAGAAAGTAACTGAATTATTTACTGTTAAAACTGCCTTCCACTCACTTAAGGAAGGGGAATCCTATATAAAACATACTCAGGCACCGGATATCCAACATCGGCAGCCATTGCGACCATGCCTATATTTCATTCGGCATGAACAATCACTTTCCAACCCACTCACCGAGCACAAGTACTCCATGAGCATTAACCATGAACAAACCTTTGAAGACCATAACCAACCCCATGACCCTCATCGCCATATTCGCCACTTTATCCGAAACTTCCGCAGCGATTTCCCTGCCCTTTCTGGATGATCAGGATCGAGAGTATTACCTGTGGTTCCTGATCAGCTTTCCTTTTTACCTATTGCTGCTTTTTTTCATAACGCTCAACTTCAATTATCGTTCATTGTATTCACCCTCAGATTTTCGCAAGAGCAAACACTTCATAAAGACCATGGATGATTCGCCCTGTCGACGCAAACGACAGCTACGTCGGGCCGACGACGTCAAGGAACTGCTGGTGATACGTCTTCATCGACGCAGGCGCGGACCAGACACCCTTTGTATCGTATGCAGCCAATCGAAACGCCCGATCGAGACTTGTCGATCAAGACATTTGAAGCAAACCAGCATCGTCGTGTACGTCATCTACAGCAGCGCAGACCTGCCAACGCACGGGCAGGATGAATGAGCGAGGCGGGGCAGCGCCGCAACAAAAGCCACACAAAAAAAGGGTAAAAAAAACGGCCTGCTCATGGCAGGCCGTTTTCAGATCACCAGGGTCAGAACAACTTGCGACCCTTGTTCGCCGCGATGCGCATGCGCAGGGCGTTGAGCTTGATGAAGCCGGCCGCGTCAGCCTGGTTGTAGGCACCGCCGTCTTCTTCGAAAGTCGCGATGTTGGCATCGAACAACGACTCGTCGGACTTGCGCCCGGTGACGATCACGTTGCCCTTGTACAGCTTCAGGCGTACCACGCCATTCACGTGAGCCTGGGAGGCGTCGATCATCTGTTGCAGCATCAGGCGCTCTGGGCTCCACCAGTAGCCGGTGTAAATCAGGCTGGCGTACTTGGGCATCAGCTCATCCTTGAGGTGAGCCACTTCGCGGTCCAGGGTGATCGACTCGATCGCCCGGTGGGCGCGCAGCATGATGGTGCCGCCCGGGGTCTCGTAGCAACCGCGGGACTTCATGCCCACATAGCGGTTTTCGACGATGTCCAGACGACCGATGCCGTGTTCGCCACCGATGCGGTTCAGGGTTGCCAGCACGGTGGCCGGGCTCATCTCAACGCCGTCCAGCGCGACGATATCGCCGTTGCGATAGGTCAGTTCCAGGTATTGCGGAGTATCAGGAGCCTTCTCCGGGGAGACGGTCCAGCGCCACATGTCTTCTTCGTGCTCGGTCCAGGTGTCTTCCAGCACGCCGCCTTCATAGGAGATGTGCAGCAGGTTGGCATCCATCGAGTACGGGGATTTCTTCTTGCCGTGGCGCTCGATCGGAATCGCGTGCTTCTCGGCGTAGTCCATCAGTTTTTCACGGGACAGCAAGTCCCATTCACGCCACGGGGCAATGACTTTCACGCCCGGCTTGAGGGCATAGGCACCCAGCTCGAAACGCACCTGGTCGTTGCCTTTGCCGGTGGCGCCATGGGAAATGGCATCGGCGCCCGTTTCGTTGGCGATTTCGATCAGGCGCTTGGCGATCAGCGGACGGGCGATGGAGGTGCCCAGCAGGTACTCGCCTTCGTAAACGGTGTTGGCGCGGAACATCGGGAACACGAAGTCGCGGACGAATTCTTCGCGCAGGTCATCGATGTAGATCTCTTTGACGCCCATGGCCTGGGCCTTGGCGCGTGCAGGCTCGACTTCTTCGCCCTGCCCCAGGTCAGCGGTGAAGGTCACCACTTCGCAGTTATAAGTGTCCTGCAGCCACTTGAGGATCACCGAAGTGTCCAGGCCGCCGGAATACGCCAGAACGACCTTGTTTACGTCCGCCATGCCATCACTCCACGGGTTGTACGGAAAGCCGGGAAGTCTAACGTCCAATGCGGATAATTTACAGAGGCGCGACAGCTTATGACGACGAAGCGACAGATTATGTCGATTGAGCGACGGCCGCCCTTGATCAGGACGTGCGTGCAGTGGCGGCAGCGGGAACCTTGGCCGGTGCCGCAGCCGGTGCCGGAACCTTGGCGGGGGCTGCTGCTGGGGCTGGCGCCGGGGTTGTCGGCTGCGGGACCGGTGCTTCGGTCGGCGTCCCACGCTCCAGGCGCACGACCACGCGACGATTCTTGGCCCGGTTGGCGGCGTTGGTATTGGGCACCAGGGGATAACGCTCGCCGTGGAAACGCAGGGTGATCTGCGATTCCTGGAAGCCATTGGCCTTGAAGAAGTCCTGGACCGCCAGGGCGCGGCGACGCGACAGTTCACGGTTGGTCAGACGGTTGCCGCTATTGTCAGAGTGACCGTCGAGCTCGACACGATTAACGCTCGGATCGGCCTTGATGAAGTCGAGCATCACCTGCAACTGGGCCTTGGCCCGCGCATCGAGCTCGACTTCCTCGCCAGGGAAGCCGATCTGGGTCTGCTTCACCTGTTCGAAATTCTTCGGCAGCAACTTGGCCACGCAGCTCTGATAGTCGCTGAAGGCTTTGTTGAAACGCACCGGCAGCAACCGGACTTCCGACACTCGACCGTCCTCGGTATTGCGCCGTACCACAGGGCTGCGACCGTCCATCAGGCCGCTGATCAAGCGACCGGCCTGGACCTGCGAGCTGTTGAACAACACATCGCCACTGCCAATGCTGACCGAGCCCAGGTTGATATCGCCTCGCCCCGGTTGCCATGGCGCGGCCGCCGCCAACAAGGTCGCGGAACCGCCGCCGAGCATCGGATTATAGGCCTTGAGCCTGAAGGTGGCCTGCTCACCCGCCCGGCGCACGAATTCGCCACTGCCAAAATCAGTGATCGGCTGGCTCAGCCGGCACTCGAACTTGTCGCCTTCGACCGTCCACTCAATGCTCTCCAGACGGGTCTGGAAAGTGAGCGCCATGGCGGGAAGACTGGCAAACACACTGAGCAAGGCTAGATAACGCTGGCGCACGGGAGGCTCCACTGACTTTTATACAAAGATCGACGCATGCCGAGGGCATGACGCCTGTCCGGGGCACTGAACGGATTCGTGGCACACCTGTAGGAGCTATCGGTAAGTTGCGCCAGAACTTGATAGCGGGTGCCTGAATCGGTCTTTTCCGGTAGCATTCCCACAGTTTGACCCGCCTGGAAGCCCCCCAATGTCCGACCGCCTGACCCTGCTGCGTCCCGACGACTGGCATATTCATCTTCGCGATGGTGCTGTGTTGACCCATACCGTCGCCGATGTCGCGCGCACCTTCGGGCGCGCAATCATCATGCCTAACCTGGTTCCGCCAGTGCGCAATGCCGCCGAAGCCGACGGCTATCGCCAGCGCATCCTCGCCGCACGCCCGGCTGGCAGCCGCTTCGAACCGTTGATGGTGCTTTACCTCACCGACCGCACCCAGCCCGAAGAAATCCGCGAGGCCAAGGCCAGCGGCTTCGTCCATGCGGCCAAGCTGTACCCGGCTGGCGCGACCACCAACTCCGATTCCGGCGTCACCAGCATCGACAAGATCTTCCCGGCGCTGGAGGCCATGGCCGAAGTCGGCATGCCGTTGTTGATCCATGGTGAAGTCACCCGGGGCGACGTCGACGTGTTCGACCGCGAGAAAATCTTCATCGACGAGCACATGCGCCGCGTCGTGGAGCGCTTCCCGACCCTCAAGGTGGTGTTCGAACACATCACCACCGGCGATGCCGTGCAGTTCGTCAACGAGGCCCCGGCCAACGTCGGCGCGACCATTACCGCCCATCACCTACTGTACAACCGCAACCACATGCTGGTGGGCGGGATCCGGCCGCACTTCTATTGCCTGCCGATCCTCAAGCGCAATACCCACCAAGAAACCTTGCTGGACGCCGCCACCAGCGGCAGCGCCAAGTTTTTCCTCGGCACCGACTCGGCACCCCACGCCCAGCATGCCAAGGAAGCGGCCTGCGGTTGCGCCGGTTGCTACACCGCCTATGCCGCCATCGAGATGTACGCCGAAGCCTTCGAACAGCGCAACGCGCTGGACAAACTCGAAGGCTTCGCCAGCCTGCATGGCCCACGTTTCTATGGCCTGCCGGTGAACACCGATCGTATTACCCTGGTTCGCGATGAGTGGACCGCCCCCGCCAGCCTGCCTTTCGGCGATCTGGCTGTCATCCCGCTGCGCGCCGGTGAAAAACTGCGCTGGCGCCTGCTGGAGGAAAACGCGTGAGTGAAGATCATTTCGACGACGAACTGGACGGCAACGGTGGTTCGGGCGGCGCCCGTCATCCCATGGCAGCTCGGTTCCGTGGCTACCTGCCGGTCGTCGTCGACGTAGAAACCGGCGGTTTCAACTCCGCCACCGACGCTTTGCTGGAAATCGCCGCGACCACCATTGGCATGGATGAAAAAGGCTTCGTGTTCCCTGACCACACCTACTTCTTCCGTGTCGAACCGTTCGAAGGCGCCAACGTCGAAGCGGCGGCCCTGGAGTTCACCGGGATCAAGCTCGATCACCCGTTGCGCATGGCTGTCAGCGAAGAAACGGCCCTGACCGACATCTTCCGCGGCGTGCGCAAGGCGCTCAAGGCCAATGGTTGCAAGCGAGCGATCCTGGTCGGCCACAACAGCAGCTTCGACCTGGGCTTCCTCAACGCCGCCGTCGCGCGCCTGGACATGAAGCGCAACCCGTTCCACCCGTTCTCCAGCTTCGACACCGCGACCCTGGCTGGCCTGGCGTACGGCCAGACCGTCCTGGCCAAGGCGTGCCAGGCGGCCGACATCGATTTCGATGGACGTGAAGCCCACTCGGCCCGCTACGACACCGAGAAGACCGCCGAGCTGTTCTGCGGCATCGTCAATCGGTGGAAGCAGATGGGTGGCTGGCAGGATTTCGACGACTGACATCGGCCTGGCTCTTTGTGTGGCGAGGGAGCTTGCTCCCGCTTGAGTGCGCAGCGCTCACAAGATCTTGGGGCGGCTGCGCCACCCAGCGGGAGCAAGCTCCCTCGCCACGGGGTCTGGGTTCTGCTTTAGAACCCCCATAAAAAAACCGGCCTGTCGAGGGCCGGTTTTTTTATGCCTTGCGTGCTTACAGCTTGCCGCCGTGCTCGGTCAGGTAAGCGGCCACGCCTTCAGGCGATGCGTCCATGCCCTTGTCGCCTTTTTTCCAGTTGGCCGGGCAGACTTCGCCGTGCTCTTCGTGGAATTGCAGCGCGTCGACCAGACGGATCAGTTCTTCCATGTTACGGCCCAGTGGCAGGTCGTTGATGATCTGCGAACGGACAACACC
Organism: Pseudomonas sp. 3JA; assembly: GCF_036961705.1. Lineage (NCBI taxonomy): Bacteria > Pseudomonadati > Pseudomonadota > Gammaproteobacteria > Pseudomonadales > Pseudomonadaceae > Pseudomonas > Pseudomonas sp. 3JA. Next base: position 131,986 of record NZ_JBAMDJ010000013.1, on the reverse strand, counting down.
TTTGTCGTCGATCAGGAACGCGCCACGGAAGGCCACGCCGCCTTCGGACTCAACGTCATAGGCCTTGGCGATTTCGTGCTTCATGTCGGCAGCCATGGTGTATTTCACCTGACCGATACCGCCATTGTTGATCGGGGTGTTGCGCCAGGCGTTGTGGGTGAAGTGCGAGTCGATCGAAACAGCGACCACTTCGACGTTGCGCGCCTTGAAATCATCCATGCGGTGATCCAGTGCGATCAGCTCGGACGGGCAGACGAAGGTGAAGTCCAGAGGATAGAAGAACACCAGGCCGTATTTGCCTTTGATGGCCGAGGACAGGGTGAAGCTGTCGACGATTTCGCCGTTGCCGAGGACGGCTGGAACGGTGAAGTCTGGGGCTTGTTTGCCTACGAGTACGCTCATTGGATATCTCCTGATGTAATAGCGTGAAAACAAGGTCCGGGCCAGCCTGCCACCCTCAGGCGACAGCCCTGTGACACGAACCCGCTTGCAAGGGCCGATCATCATACACCGCGCATTTGGACTGTCTTCAACGGTTTTTCGGCGACATCGAAAAAATCGCCGTCCGGTTCCATGCCGCACCAGTCGTCCTGGATAAACCGTTCGTCAGCCTGGCAACGCTCTGGCGCAAGACCTTGAGAAACCACTTTGACAATCATTCTCGTTAACATTAAGATCCGTCCCAATTGAGTCACAACCAGCGACGGTTCTCACTTATGTATGTATGCCTCTGCACTGGCGTCACCGACGGGCAAATCCGCGAAGCGATCTACGAAGGTTGCTGCAGCTATCGCGAAGTCCGCCAGGCCACCGGCGTAGCCAGCCAATGCGGCAAATGTGCCTGCCTGGCCAAGGAAGTGGTTCGTGAAACCCTCGCCAAAGTGCAAACGGCCCAAGCCTCGATTCCCTATCCGGTAGAATTTACTGCCGCTTGAAACCAGCTTTTTGAAGAACCGGACTCAATGTCCGGTTTTTTTATGCCTGTAAATCAAGCGCTTAGCCTCTAGACGCGGAACACAAACATTCTTATTCCGATTAATTTTCATTTATTATTCAATAACTTAGGTTTGACACTCGTAAATACGCGGCTCAAACTCTGCCTTATACACAGCTATTACAGGGCAGGCCTCATCATGAAAGGCGACATTACAGTCATCCAGCATCTCAACAAGATCCTTGCCAATGAGCTGGTCGCGATCAACCAATACTTCTTGCATGCGCGCATGTACGAGGATTGGGGCCTGAACAAGCTGGGCAAGCACGAGTACCACGAATCCATCGACGAGATGAAGCACGCGGACAAGCTGATCAAGCGCATCCTATTCCTTGAAGGCCTGCCGAACGTCCAGGATCTGGGCAAGTTGCACATCGGCGAACATACCCGCGAGATGCTCGAGTGCGACCTGCGTATCGAGCGCACCGGCCACGCCGACCTGAAAGCCGCTATCGCCCATTGCGAAAGCGTTGGCGACTTCGGTAGCCGCGAACTGCTGGAAGACATTCTCGAATCCGAGGAAGAGCACATCGACTGGCTGGAAACCCAATTGGGCCTGATCGACAAAGTCGGTCTTGAGAACTATCTGCAATCGCAGATGGGTGAAGAGTAAGCTTCCCCGAAAGCCAGCCACTAAAAAGCCCCGCCCTCTTTCGAGAGGCGGGGCTTTTTAGTGCCCGAATTCCAGGCCACACCGAAAACCACTGTGGGAGCGAGCTTGCTCGCTCCCACAAGGTTCCCGTTCACCACGACGGATGCGGTGAACATACATCAATGAATCAGGCTTCGGTCTTGTTCGCCGCTTTTTCTACCGCTGCCTTGATCGTGGCCTGCAGAGAGCCGTCGGCGGCCATCTCGGTCATGATGTCGCTACCGCCGATCAGTTCACCACCCACCCACAGCTGTGGGAAGGTTGGCCAGTTGGCGTACTTGGGCAGGTTGGCGCGGATTTCCGGGTTCTGCAGGATGTCCACGTAGGCAAACTTCTCGCCACACGCCATCACAGCCTGAGCAGCCTTGGCCGAGAAACCGCACTGTGGCGCGTTCGGCGAGCCTTTCATGTAAAGCAGGATGGTGTTGTTGGCAATCTGGTCTTTAATCGTTTCGATGATATCCATGGAGCACCTCGGCTTAAAACTTTTGCGACTTAAGTTGTCGACACGGTGACGCATTGTAACGGAAAGCCGAACCTGCTCCAGAGACAATTTTACGCAGCTGCCACCTTCACCGGTACGCCGTTAAGCGCCGCATTGCCAGACAACTCATCGAGCTGACAATCATCGGTCAGGTCGTTGGCGCTGGAGCCCGGTTGTCCGCTGGCAATGGTCATCTGCACGCCCGGCCGGGCATGCCCCCAGCCGTGGGGCAGGCTGACCACGCCTTTCATCATGTCCAGGCTGCCCAGCACCTCGACTTCGATGACGCCCACCCGCGAACTGACGGTCACCCGTTGCCCGTCGACAAGGCCGCGACTGGCGAGGTCATCCGGGTGCATCAACAATTGATGGCGCGGCTTGCCCTTCACCAGTCGATGAAAATTATGCATCCAGGAGTTATTGCTGCGCACATGACGGCGGCCAATCATCAGCAATTCGTCCGGTTTTGGCGCCTGCAACCCAGCGAAGCGCTCGAGATCGACAAGTATCACGGCTGGCGCAGCCTGCACACGTTGGTTTTCGGTTTTCAGGCGCGCAGCCAGGTTGGGCTTGAGCGCACCGAGGTCGATGCCATGGGGATGATCGAACAGGGTCGCCAGGGACAGCTTATGCGGCGAGGCATCGCCATACGCTCCGCTGCGCAGGCCGAAATCGATCATCTGCGCCGGCGGCATGGTCGGCTTGAGTTCCTTGCCGGTTCGGGCGGCAAAAGCCTTGGCCAGGCCGACGAAGATTTCCCAATCGTGCAGCGCACCCTCGGGCTTGGGCAGGATCGCCCGGTTGAAACGGGTCACGTTGCGCACCGCGAACAGGTTGAAGGTGGTGTCGTAATGATCGTTTTCCAGGGCCGAGGTCGAGGGCAGGATCAGGTCGGCGTAACGCGTGGTTTCGTTGATGTACAGGTCGACACTGACCATGAACTCCAGCCCGTCCAGGGCCTGCTCCAACTGCCGCCCGTTGGGTGTGGACAGCACCGGGTTGCCGGCCACGGTGACCAGCGCCCGAATCTGGCCTTCGCCCTCGGTGAGCATCTCCTCGGCCAGGGCCGACACCGGCAGCTCCCCTGCGTACTCGGGACGCCCGGACACCCGGCTCTGCCAACGGTTGAAATGCCCGCCCGAGGTGGTAGCGACCAGGTCCACCGCCGGCTCGGTGCACAGCGCCCCGCCCACCCGATCAAGATTGCCGGTGACCAGGTTGATCACCTGGATCAGCCAATGGCACAGCGTGCCAAACGCCTGGGTCGAGACCCCCATCCGCCCGTAGCACACCGCTGACGGCGCGGCGGCGAAATCCCGGGCCAATTGCCGGATCTGCGCTGCCGGCACCGCACAGAGCGGGCTCATGGCTTCAGCCGTGAACGTGGCAACGGCCTCGCGCACCTCGTCCAGGCCGTCCACCGGCAGGTGGCTGTCACGGGTCAGGCCTTCGCTGAACAATGTATTGAGCAAACCAGACAGCAGCGCAGCATCACCGCCGGGGCGTACAAAGACATGCTGGTTGGCAATGGCCGCCGTTTCGCTGCGGCGCGGATCGACCACCACCACCTTGCCGCCACGGGCCTGGATCGCCTTGAGGCGCTTCTCCACGTCCGGCACGGTCATGATGCTGCCGTTGGAAGCCAGCGGGTTGCCGCCCAGGATCAGCATGAAGTCGGTGTGGTCGATGTCCGGAATCGGCAGCAGCAGGCCGTGGCCATACATCAAGTAGCTGGTCAGGTGATGGGGCAGTTGGTCCACCGAAGTCGCCGAGAAACGGCTGCGGGTTTTCAACAGGCCCAGGAAATAGTTGCTGTGGGTCATCAGCCCATAGTTATGCACGCTGGGGTTGCCCTGGTAGACCGCCACCGCGTTCTGGCCGTGGCGCGCCTGGATATCCGCCAGACGCTCGGCCACCAACGCGAAGGCGTCGTCCCAGGCAATGGGTTGCCATTCATTGCCAACGCGCTGCATGGGCTGGCGCAGCCGGTCCGGGTCGTTCTGGATATCTTGCAGGGCCACCGCCTTGGGGCAGATGTGACCGCGGCTGAAGGTGTCCAGCGCATCGCCCTTGATCGAGGTGATTGCCAGGCCCTGGCCGTCGGTTTCGGTGGTTTCGAGGGTCAAGCCGCAGATGGCTTCACACAGGTGGCACGCACGGTGGTGGAGAGTCTTGGTCATGGCCAGTCTCTGTTTTATTCGTGGCGGGCGCTTTCGGCCGCGGGAACAAAACTATGGCGCGTGATTCCCGGCAGCGCCAGCGACGTTCGTCCTGTGAATTGCCGGGCATCAGGCCCACCGATGAGCGCGCGTCAAGGCTGATCGGAAGGCGGTGCCAGCATCTGGATTTCTTCGACGGTTTCCACCTGCTCCTGGGCAATGGGCACCCCCGTGAGCTCGCCAATCAGCCGCCAATGCTCGTCGAGGCCGCTGCTGATAGTGGCCATGCGGTCGATCATCCGACGGCCCGCTGCCTTGGTCACCTCGTCATCGCTGCGCAGCAATTCGAATGACATGGAAGTCACCGAAGCCGTCAGGTGCGTCAGCGAGCGTGCAGTCAACCCCAGCAATTCCATCAATTGTTGCTCTTTCGAATCCATTTCGGGCTCCTGTGCCGCTGAGGCTCATTTATAACCCAGGCCTTTGCATTAGGAAATGTTTCACAGCCACCCGCAGACAGGCGAAAGGCTGGGATGCCACGGCGCAAAACGACGCTCATCCATGGCACGCCCGCCGCGCTCGATTGCCAATCCAAGCAACGCCAGTGTACAAATGGGTCGCTGCAGTCAGGAAACCGGCCACAAATATGCCATCGCATTCGCGTGATGGCCTCGCTGAAATCCCCAAAAACCGTAGCCCTATTGGTAAGACGCGACATTTAATTATAAGATCGCGCCTTCCCCTATTTCGTCGCCCCGTGCGGCTTTTGCCGCAGGTCTCGCCCGTTTTTTGAATAAACAAGGCTTTGAGCATCTGCGGTCAGTTACAAAAAGGTAGTCAATCATGAGCGCAAGGCACTTTCTCTCCCTGATGGATTTCACGCCCGATGAGTTGCTCGGCGTAATCCGTCGAGGCGTGGAGCTCAAGGACCTGCGTAACCGCGGCGTACTGTTCGAGCCCTTGAAAAACCGCGTGCTGGGGATGATCTTCGAGAAGTCATCGACCCGCACCCGCATCTCTTTCGAAGCCGGCATGATCCAGCTGGGCGGCCAGGCGATCTTCCTGTCGCCGCGCGACACTCAACTGGGCCGTGGCGAACCCATCAGCGATTGCGCCATCGTCATGTCGAGCATGCTGGACGCGGTGATGATCCGTACCTTTGCCCACAGCACCCTGACCGAGTTCGCAGCCCATTCCCGCGTCCCCGTCATCAACGGCCTGTCCGATGACCTGCACCCCTGCCAGTTGCTGGCCGACATGCAGACCTTCCTCGAGCATCGCGGCTCGATCCAGGGCAAGACCGTGGCCTGGATCGGCGACGGCAACAACATGTGCAACAGCTATATAGAAGCGGCGCTGCAATTCGACTTCCAACTGCGCATTGCCTGCCCTGAAGGTTATGACCCCAATGCCGAACTGCTCGCCAAGGCCGGCGACCGGGTGACCATCGTGCGTGATCCGAAACAGGCCGTGGCCGGCGCGCACCTGGTGAGCACCGACGTCTGGACCTCCATGGGCCAGGAAGAAGAAACCGCCAAGCGCCTCGAGCTGTTCGCGCCGCTGCAGGTCAACCGGGCCTTGCTCGACCTGGCGGATGCCGACGTGCTGTTCATGCACTGCCTGCCGGCCCACCGTGGCGAGGAGATCAGCTTCGATTTGCTGGACGATCCGCGCTCGGTGGCCTGGGACCAGGCAGAAAATCGACTTCACGCGCAAAAGGCACTGCTCGAGTTCCTTGTCGAGCCGGCGTATCACCACGCATGAGCCATTCGCTGCTGCTGAATTTGCACGACCTGGCCTGCGGTTACCAAAACCAGCGCGTCGTGCAGAACCTCAACCTGCACCTCAATGCCGGCGATATCGGTTGCCTGCTCGGTTCGTCCGGGTGCGGCAAGACCACCACGTTGCGTGCCATAGCCGGCTTCGAACCCGTGCACGAGGGTGAAATCCAATTGGCCGGGGAAACCATTTCCCGCGCCGGTTTCACCCTCGCCCCGGAAAAACGCCGTATCGGCATGGTGTTCCAAGACTATGCCCTGTTCCCCCACCTGAGCGTGGCCGAGAACATCGCCTTTGGCATTCGCAAGCATCCGGACAAGGATCGCGTCGTCGAAGAGTTGCTGGAACTGGTCAACCTGATGCATCTGGGCAAGCGCTTTCCCCATGAGTTGTCCGGCGGCCAGCAGCAACGCGTGGCCCTGGCCCGCGCGCTGGCACCAGAACCACAACTGCTGTTGCTCGATGAGCCGTTCTCCAACCTCGATGGCGAGTTGCGACGCAAGCTCAGCCATGAAGTGCGGGATATCCTCAAGGCCCGCGGCACCAGCGCGATCCTGGTCACACACGATCAGGAAGAAGCCTTCGCCGTGAGTGATCATGTTGGGGTATTCAAGGAAGGTCGACTGGAACAGTGGGACACGCCCTACAACCTGTATCACGAACCGCTGACGCCATTCGTCGCCAGTTTCATTGGCCAGGGCTACTTCATTCGCGGCCAGCTGGACAGCCCTGAATCGGTGCAAACCGAGTTGGGCACCCTGCGCGGTAACCGAGCCTACACCTGGCCCATCGGCGGCGCGGTGGACGTGCTGCTGCGCCCGGACGATATCGTCTACGCACCGGACAGCCCGCTCACCGCCAGCATAGTCGGCAAGACGTTCCTGGGCGCCTCGACCTTGTATCGCCTGCAACTGCCGACGGGCGCACAACTGGAGTCGATCTTCCCAAGCCACGCCGACCATCAGGTCGGTGACCGGGTCGGCATCCGGGTAGCGGCAGAACACCTGGTGCTGTTCCAGGCCTCGGGCAGCACGGCGGCGCATATACCGCCGGTGGAAAGCGGCGTGCGGCGTTACAGCACCGCCAGCTAACGCCGGATACCCGCTTCTGTGTGGCGAGGGAGCTTGCTCCCGCTGGGCTGCGCAGCAGCCCTAAAACCTGACAACGCGGTGAATCAGGTAGATGTAGGCCGAGGTGACTGTTTTGAGGGCTGCTTCGCAGCCCAGCGGGAGCAAGCTCCCTCGCCACGGAAAGTGCACAGACCTTGATCTCAGCCCAGCATCAACGTCCCACTGGCCACCAACGTCGCATTCCCACCGATCTTCACCCGCTCACCTTCCAACCGACAGAACAACGCCCCACCCCGGGCCGAGCATTGATAAGCCGTCAGCCCGTGTTTACCCAAGCGTTTGGACCAGTAGGGAATCAGGCTGCAGTGGGTCGAGCCGGTGACCGGGTCTTCGTTGATGCCAATCGCCGGGGCAAAATAGCGCGAAACAAAATCATGCTTGCTCCCCGGCGCGGTCACGATAGCGCCCGGCCAAGGCAGTTTAGCCAGGGCCGCCATGTCCGGCTTGCAATCGAGCACCGCTTGCTCCGACTCCAACACCACGAACAGTTCGTTGGAGCTCAGCACGTCCACCGCTTCGACACCCAAGGCACTCTGGACTGCCAGGGATGCCCCCAACTCGGCGGGCACGATGGCCGGAAAATCCAGCCACAGCCGATCACCTTCGCGCGTGACGCTCAACGCCCCGGACTTGCAGATGAAATCCAGCCGCCCTACGGGTTCGTGGTAGACCTCGAACAGTACATAAGCGCTGGCCAACGTGGCGTGCCCGCACAGCGGGACTTCGGTGGTGGGCGTGAACCAGCGGATATGCCAATGCTGGCCTTCACGCACCAGAAACGCGGTTTCAGCCAGGTTATGTTCGGCGGCGATCTTCTGCATCAAGTCATCAGCAAGCCAGCCGTCGAGGCGATAGACCATCGCCGGGTTACCGCCGAACGGCCGGTCACTGAACGCATCGACCTGATGAAACGCAAGCTGCATGGCACTTCTCCTTTTTTTGATGCGCCAGCATGCGGCGCAGCGGCACAGCTTATCCAGTGACAGATCAGTAGAATTTTCACCCTACAGCGGGGGATGGAAGCTCTGACGCCAAGCTTAGCCTTTCATACCCTTGTGGCGAGGGCGCTGGCTCCCGCTCGGCTGCGCAGCCGTTATTCAAGCGCGCCCAATGTCTGCAAACGTCGCCCCGGTGTGCTCCTTCAATACCGAAGGCGCCAACTCGACTTCCAAGCCGCGTCTTCCCGCACTGACAAACATGCTGGCGAGCGGCTGTGCGGAACTGTCGATAAAGGTGCGCAGGCGCTTCTTCTGCCCCAGCGGGCTGATCCCACCCAGTAAATAACCGGTCGAACGCTGCGCGGCGGCGGGGTCGGCCATCTCGACCTTTTTCACCCCGGCGGCATGGGCCAGACCTTTCAAATCCAGGCTTCCGGCCACGGGCACCACCGCCACCAACAGCTCACCTTTTTCGCTGGCCGCCAACAACGTCTTGAACACCTGCGCCGGATCCAGGCCGAGCTTTTCCGCCGCTTCCAAACCGTAAGACGCGGCCTTGGGATCGTGTTCGTAACTGTGGATGCGATGTTCGGCGCGCACTTTCTTAAGCAGATCCAACGCGGGTGTCATGACTGCTCCTGACAAGGAAATGAAAAAAAGAGTGGCCGGATTCTAAGCCATCGCCAGCGAAAAGGCTTGGGAGGGCGTCATGAGTGCCGGTGATCCGCCGCCAGCGCAAGAGTCATTCACGTCACGAATAGTTGAAATGTGACCGACGGTTCACTTTCGACCTTTGACACCAGCGTTTCTTGTCTATATTTTTTCGAAACTGAAAGTCATATCGCAGGTCTCAAGCAGCAACTCGAGATCAGGATGGGGATCCTGCCTCGTTGGAGATCGCGCCATCGAGCTTTATCGAAGGCGCAGCAAAACAACAAAAAACCGAGGTTTGAATGACAACTGCTTTACAACAGCCGTCCCTGCCCAGCCAATGCCTGGCTGAATTCCTGGGCACTGCCCTACTGATTTTTTTTGGCACCGGTTGCGTCGCGGCCCTCAAGGTTGCGGGTGCCAGCTTCGGATTGTGGGAAATCAGCCTCATCTGGGGTGTCGGCGTCAGCATGGCGATCTATCTGAGCGCGGGCATTTCCGGCGCCCATCTCAACCCCGCCGTCAGCATTGCCCTGTGCATTTTCACCGGTTTCGAAAAGCGCAAACTGCCTTTCTATATGCTGTCCCAAGTGGCCGGTGCTTTCTGCGGCGCATTTCTGGTCTACACGCTGTACAGCAACCTATTCTTCGATTTCGAACAGTCTCGACACATGATTAGAGGCACCGAAGCCAGCCTCGAACTGGCCTCGGTGTTTTCCACCTACCCCCACGCCGCACTGTCCACCGGCCAAGCCTTCCTCGTGGAGGTGATCATCACGGCCATCCTGATGGGAGTGATCATGTCCCTGACCGATGACAACAATGGTTTGCCTCGCGGCCCGCTGGCGCCACTGCTGATCGGCCTGCTGATTGCGGTGATCGGCAGCTCCATGGGGCCGCTGACAGGCTTTGCGATGAACCCGGCGCGGGACTTCGGCCCTAAACTGATGACTTTCTTCGCCGGCTGGGGTGAAATTTCCCTCACGGGCGGGCGCGACATCCCGTACTTCCTGGTTCCTGTTTTTGCCCCGATTGTGGGTGCATGCCTGGGTGCTGCGGCTTATCGCGGCTTGATTGCCCGCCACCTGCCCAGCGCCATAACTGCTACAACGGATGCAGAACCGGCCATTGACGGCAAGCCCAGAACATCCTGAAACAGTCGGCGCAGGCTCCTGCCACTCCAGCCTGCGCCGTGGCTTCTTCCTTTATCTAGTCTCCCTTTTATAGAAAGACCCGAGGCAATCGACATGACCGATATACAGAACAAGAACTACATCATTGCCCTCGACCAGGGTACGACCAGCTCGCGGGCAATCATCTTCGACCGTGACGCCAACGTGGTCTGCACCGCCCAGCGCGAATTCGCCCAACATTATCCGCAGGCTGGCTGGGTCGAACACGACCCGATGGAAATCTTCGCCACCCAGAGCGCCGTGATGGTAGAAGCCCTCGCCCAAGCCGGCCTGCACCATGATCAGGTCGCCGCCATCGGCATCACCAACCAGCGTGAAACCACCGTGGTCTGGGACAAGACCACCGGCCGGCCAATCTACAACGCCATCGTCTGGCAATGCCGCCGCAGTACCGAAATCTGCCAGCAGCTCAAGCGCGACGGCCACGAGCAGTACATCAGCGCAACCACGGGACTGGTCACCGACCCCTATTTCTCCGGCACCAAGCTCAAGTGGATCCTGGACAACGTCGAAGGCAGCCGTGAGCGTGCGCGCAACGGTGAACTGCTGTTCGGCACCGTCGACAGCTGGCTGATCTGGAAATTCACCGGCGGCAAGGTCCATGTCACCGACTACACCAACGCCTCGCGCACCATGCTCTTCAACATTCACTCGCTGGAATGGGACGCGAAGATGCTCGACATCCTCGACATCCCCCGCGAAATGCTCCCGGAAGTGAAATCGTCCTCGGAGATCTATGGCCGCACCAAGAGCGGCATCGCCATCGGCGGCATCGCCGGCGACCAGCAGGCGGCGCTTTTCGGCCAGATGTGCGTGGAGCCGGGCCAGGCGAAAAACACCTACGGCACCGGCTGTTTCCTGCTGATGAACACCGGCAGCAAGGCCGTCAAATCCAATCACGGCATGCTCACCACCATCGCCTGCGGCCCACGCGGCGAAGTCGCCTACGCCCTGGAAGGTGCAGTCTTCAATGGCGGCTCCACGGTCCAGTGGCTGCGCGACGAACTGAAAATCATCAACGATGCGCTGGATACCGAATACTTTGCCAACAAGGTCAAGGACAGCAACGGCGTGTACCTGGTGCCCGCCTTCACCGGCCTGGGCGCGCCGTATTGGGACCCCTATGCCCGTGGCGCGCTGTTTGGCCTGACCCGCGGCGTACGCGTCGACCACATCATTCGTGCAGCACTGGAGTCGATTGCCTACCAGACCCGCGACGTACTCGACGCCATGCAGCAGGATTCGGGTGAACGCCTCAAGGCCCTGCGCGTCGACGGTGGCGCGGTAGCGAACAACTTCCTGATGCAGTTCCAGGCCGACATCCTGGGCACCCAGGTCGAGCGCCCGAAAATGCGTGAAACCACCGCCCTGGGTGCTGCGTATTTGGCCGGCCTGGCATGCGGCTTCTGGGGCAGCCTGGAAGAACTGCGCGGCAAAGCGGTGATCGAGCGCGAATTCGAACCGCAACTGGACGAACAGGCGAAGGAAAAACTCTACGCCGGCTGGCAGAAGGCGGTCAGTCGCACCCGTGACTGGGAACCCCATGAAGACGCTGAATAAAGCCTGATAAGGCTCTGAAACTGGTCGGAAGCGGATTCCTGCGGCATCATGGGCAAATTTTGTACGGCAGCCCAAAGGAAGCCCCATGAATCTGCCTCCCCGCCAGCAGCAAATCCTCGAACTGGTCCGCGAACGCGGCTATGTCAGCATCGAGGAAATGGCGCAGCTATTCGTCGTCACCCCGCAAACCATTCGCCGCGATATCAACCAACTGGCGGAGGTGAACCTGCTGCGTCGCTACCACGGCGGCGCCGCCTACGATTCAAGCGTGGAAAACACCGCCTACGCCATGCGCGCCGATCAGATGCGCGACGAGAAGCAACGCATCGCCGAAGCCATCGCCGCCCAGATCCCCGATCATGCCTCGCTGTTCATCAACATCGGCACCACCACCGAATCCATTGCCCGGGCGCTGCTCAATCACAACCATCTGAAGGTCATCACCAATAACCTGCACGTGGCTTCGATCCTCAGTGCCAAGGACGACTTCGAAGTCCTGATCGCTGGCGGCAACGTACGGCGTGACGGCGGCGTGGTGGGCCAGGCGAGCGTCGACTTCATCAACCAGTTCAAGGTCGACTTCGCCTTGGTGGGCATCAGCGGGATCGATGAAGACGGCAGCCTGCTGGACTTCGACTATCAGGAAGTACGGGTTTCCCAAGCCATCATCGCCAACGCCCGGCAAGTGCTGCTGGCGGCGGACTCCAGCAAGTTCGGACGCAATGCCATGGTCCGCCTGGGCCCCATCAGCCTGATCGACTGCCTGGTGACCGACCAGCAACCGGTGCCGGCCCTGGCGCAGTTGTTGAGCCAGCACAAGATTCGCCTGGAAGTGGTCTGACGCCCTCCCCGTTACCCTGTGGCGAGGGAGCTTGCTCCCGCTGGGTGGCGGAGCCGCCCCAAATGAGCTGACGCGATCTTTCAGGCACACCGCGCCAGCCGGTTTTACGACTGCTTCGCAGCCGAGCGGGAGCAAGCTCCCTCGCCACAGGGTTAACCATGCCTCCAAACAGTTATGTGTTCAGCCGAGGGGCCGGGTTACGACGAGCAGATGAACTCCAGGCGCTTGCCCCATTCCGTGAACATGGCATGAGCCAGAGCGACTTGCCAGGCGTTGGTACCCAGTCGGTGGTATCGGAGGTTTTGAGCGGTAAGCGTCAGCTCAATTTGAGGCAGATCCGCTGGCTGGCCGAGCGCTTCGGTGTAGCGCAGTGAAATACCGACCTGCTTTTGTGGCGAGGGAGCTTGCTCCCGCTCGGCGGCGCAGCCGTCGTAAAACCGGTTGACGCGGTCTGCCTGGAAGACCGCGTCAGTCCATCTTGGGGCGGCTGCGCCGCCCAGCGGGAGCAAGCTCCCTCGCCACAAACGCACTTCACCAGTAACTTTTTTGTTCGAAAATTTTCCTTTCAGCTTCCTTTGATCAGTATTTTCAATCGAAGTCAGCTGGCTGTTGCGGTCTTTATGGGCTAGTATTTTCGCAAATGAACATTTATGTTCGAATTCAAATATTGCGAAAAAGAGCCCGAGGCCAGCCGATGCCCACTTCTACCTTGCCTACGCCCCCTCTCGCCGAGATTTACGACATCGCCGTCATTGGTGGCGGGATCAACGGCGTGGGGATTGCCGCGGACGCTGCCGGTCGCGGTCTTTCGGTGTTCCTTTGCGAAAAGGACGACCTGGCCAGCCACACATCGTCGGCCAGCAGCAAGCTGATCCACGGTGGCCTGCGCTACCTCGAACATTATGAATTTCGCCTGGTGCGCGAAGCGCTGGCCGAGCGCGAAGTGCTGCTGACCAAGGCCCCGCACATCGTCAAGCAAATGCGCTTCGTATTGCCTCACCGCCCGCATCTGCGCCCGGCCTGGATGATTCGCGCCGGCCTGTTCCTCTACGATCACCTGGGCAAGCGTGAGCAGCTCGCCGGCTCCAAAAGCCTGAAGTTCGGTGCCGACAGCGCATTGAAAAGCGAGATCACCAAAGGTTTCGAATATTCCGACTGCTGGGTCGACGATGCGCGGCTGGTGGTACTCAACGCCATGGCCGCCCGGGAAAAAGGCGCGCACATCCACACCCGCACACGCTGCGTGAATGCCCGCCGCAGCAAAGGCCTGTGGCACCTGCACCTGGAACGTGCCGACGGCAGCCTGTTTTCGATCCGCGCCAAGGCGCTGGTCAACGCCGCCGGCCCGTGGGTCGCCAAGTTCATTCGCGATGACCTGAAGCTGGAATCGCCCTATGGCATCCGTCTGATCCAGGGCAGCCACCTGATCGTGCCGAAACTCTACGAAGGCGAACATGCGCACATTCTGCAGAACGAAGACCAGCGCATCGTGTTCACCATTCCGTACCTTAACCAGTTCACCCTGATCGGCACGACTGACCGCGAATACACCGGTGACCCGGCCAAAGTGGCGATCACCGAGGGTGAAACCGATTACCTGTTGAAGGTGGTCAACGCCCACTTCAAGAAGCAGATCAGCCGCGACGATATCCTGCACAGTTATTCCGGTGTACGCCCGCTGTGCAACGACGAATCCGACAACCCATCGGCCGTGACCCGCGACTACACCCTGGCGCTGTCGGGTGGCGGTGAAGAAGCCCCCTTGCTGTCGGTGTTCGGCGGCAAGCTGACCACCTATCGCAAGTTGGCCGAATCGGCGATGGCGCAACTGGCCCCGTATTTCACGCAAATGCGTCCGGGCTGGACCGCCGTAGAGGCCCTCCCCGGCGGCGAAAACATGACCACCCCGCAGGCGCTGTGCTCGGCGATCCGCGACAAGTTCGACTGGCTGCCAACCGACATCGCCCGCCGCTGGGCCACTACCTACGGCAGCCGCACCTGGCGCATGCTCGAAGGCGTGCACAACCTGGGCGACTTGGGTGAGCACATCGGCGCCGGCCTCTATACGCGCGAAGTCGACTACCTGTGCAGCGACGAGTGGGCCGTCGATGCCCAGGACATCCTGTGGCGCCGCAGCAAGCTGGGCTTGTTCACCACCCCGGTCGAGCAGGAGAAACTCCAGCAGTACCTGGACAAGGTCGAGCACAACCGCCGCAAGATCGAAGCGGCCTGACGGATATCCCACAAAACCCAGAGCCCCTGAATCCAGCGATTCAGGGGCTTTTTGCTATGTGGCATCCACCTCCGCCCACCCTTTCAAGTCTAAACATACAAGCGAGCTTGCTCGCGATGAGGCCAGCACATTCAACCCTGTATGGGCTGACACACCGCTATCGCGAGCAAGCTCACTCCCACAATGGATCGAGACGGGCTCAAGCCATTCGGTTTTCCGAACATGACCCGCCCGTCAGTTCGGCTAACCGGATAAAGCAGCCCGCATAAACCTGAAACAAAACATTAATTACCATATAAAACAACAAGTTAAACAGACAGCCCTGGCCTGGCACGAGTCATGCTCTACACTTCTGGAGACGAATGCCTGTACGCCAACACAACAGGAGCTGCCAGGCACTTCGAAGTACTCAGGGCCGACAAACCGGCCGAAATAAAAAAAACAATGTCGAGGAAACATCGATGCGTATCGTTCCCCATCTCCTGGGCGCAGCCATGGCTGCCGCTCTGATCAGCACCCCGGTTTTCGCAGCCGAACTGACCGGCACGCTGAAAAAGATCAAAGAGTCCGGCGTTATCACGCTTGGCCATCGCGACGCTTCCATTCCGTTTTCCTACATCGCGGACGCTTCCGGCAAACCGGTTGGCTACTCCCACGATATCCAGATGAAAGTCGTCGAAGCACTGAAAAAAGACCTGGACCTGCCCAACCTGCAGATCAAATACAACCTGGTCACCTCGCAAACCCGTATCCCACTGGTGCAGAACGGCACCGTGGACCTGGAATGCGGCTCCACCACCAACAACGTCGAGCGTCAGCAGCAGGTTGACTTCTCCGTTGGCATTTTCGAGATCGGCACCAAGCTGCTCTCCAAGAAAGATTCCAAGTACAAGGATTTCGACGACCTCAAGGGCAAGAACGTCGTGACCACCGCCGGCACCACGTCCGAGCGCATTCTCAAGGCGATGAACGCCGACAAGCAGATGGGCATGAACGTCATCTCCGCCAAGGACCATGGCGAATCCTTCCAGATGCTGGAATCGGGTCGTGCCGTCGCGTTCATGATGGACGACGCCCTGCTGGCTGGCGAAGCCGCCAAGGCCAAGAAAGCCGATGACTGGGCCGTGACCGGCACCCCACAGTCCTACGAAATCTATGGCTGCATGATGCGCAAGGGCGACGAGCCGTTCAAAAAGGCTGTCGATGACGCCATCAAGGCCACCTACGCGTCGGGAGAGATCAACAAGATCTACGAAAAATGGTTCATGCAACCTATCCCGCCAAAAGGCCTGAACCTGAACTTCCCGATGAGCGACGAACTCAAGGCACTGATCGCCAAGCCGACCGATAAAGCGGCTGACGACAAGAAATCCTGATTTCTGACTAACCTTATCCCCTGAAAGGGCCCGGCCCTTTCAGGGGATGGTCACTCCCTGCTGGCAAATCTGGAAACACTCGAACCGGTGGCTGTCGAGCCGATCGCGTGTGCCTGGCCTTCAAGTCGGGCGGGAACGGAGTTTCCCCAGGCGGGCATTTGTACATCGAACGATCTGAGGGGAGACCCTAATGAATTACAACTGGGACTGGGGCGTGTTCTTCAAGTCCACCGGCGTGGGCAGCGAGACTTATCTCGACTGGTACGTGTCCGGCTTGGGCTGGACCATCGCCATCGCCATCGTAGCCTGGATCATCGCCCTGCTGCTCGGCTCGATACTAGGCGTCATGCGTACCGTGCCGAACCGGCTCGTATCGGGTATCGCCACGTGCTACGTGGAACTTTTCCGTAATGTGCCGCTGCTGGTTCAGCTGTTCATCTGGTACTTCCTGGTGCCGGACCTGCTGCCCGCCGATATGCAGGAGTGGTACAAGCAGGACCTGAACCCGACCACCTCGGCCTACCTGAGCGTCGTCGTGTGCCTGGGCCTGTTCACCGCCGCCCGTGTTTGCGAACAGGTGCGTACCGGTATCCAGGCGCTGCCGCGCGGCCAGGAATCCGCCGCCCGTGCCATGGGCTTCAAGCTGCCGCAGATCTACTGGAACGTGCTGCTGCCCCAGGCCTACCGGATCATCATTCCGCCGCTTACCTCGGAATTCCTCAACGTCTTCAAGAACTCCTCCGTGGCCTCGCTGATCGGCCTGATGGAGTTGCTCGCGCAGACCAAGCAGACCGCCGAGTTCTCCGCCAACCTGTTCGAAGCCTTTACCCTGGCCACGCTGATCTATTTCACCCTGAACATGAGCCTGATGCTGCTCATGCGCATGGTCGAGAAGAAAGTCGCGGTGCCCGGCCTGATCTCCGTGGGGGGTAAATAATGGAATTCGACTTCACTGGCATCATCCCGGCCATTCCCGGTTTGTGGAACGGCATGGTGATGACCCTCAAGCTGATGGCCTTGGGCGTGGTCGGCGGGATCATCCTCGGCACGATCCTGGCGCTGATGCGCCTGTCCCATAACAAGCTGGTCTCCAATATCGCTGGCGCCTACGTCAACTATTTCCGCTCGATCCCGCTGCTGCTGGTGATCACCTGGTTCTACCTGGCGGTACCGTTCGTGCTGCGCTGGATCACCGGCGAAGATACGCCGATCGGGGCATTCGGTTCCTGCATCGTGGCGTTCATGATGTTCGAAGCGGCGTACTTCTGCGAAATCGTCCGGGCTGGCGTGCAGTCGATTCCCAAGGGCCAGATGGGGGCCGCCCAGGCACTGGGGATGAATTACGGCCAGACCATGCGCCTGATCATCCTGCCCCAGGCGTTTCGCAAGATGACCCCGCTGCTGTTGCAACAAAGCATCATCCTGTTTCAGGACACCTCGTTGGTCTACACGGTCGGCCTGGTGGACTTCCTCAATGCTTCGCGGGCCAGTGGCGACATCATCGGCCGCTCCAATGAGTTCCTGATCATCGCAGGTCTCGTGTACTTCACCGTCAGCTTTGCCGCCTCGCAGCTGGTCAAGCGTCTGCAAAAAAGGTTCGCCGTATGATCTCTATCAAGAACATCAACAAGTGGTATGGGGACTTCCAGGTACTGACCAATTGCAGCACCGAGGTCAGCAAAGGTGAGGTGGTGGTGGTGTGCGGGCCGTCCGGTTCCGGCAAATCCACGCTGATCAAATGCGTGAACGCCCTGGAACCGTTCCAGAAAGGCGACATCGTGGTCGATGGCACGTCCATCGCCGACCCGAAGACCAACCTGCCGAAACTGCGCTCGCGCGTGGGCATGGTGTTCCAGCATTTCGAACTGTTCCCGCACCTGACCATCACCGAAAACCTGACCATCGCGCAGATCAAGGTGCTGGGCCGCAGCAAGGAAGAGGCCACCAAGAAAGGCTTGCAACTGCTTGAGCGGGTCGGCCTCTCGGCCCACGCCCACAAGCACCCGGGCCAGCTCTCCGGCGGTCAGCAGCAGCGCGTGGCGATTGCCCGTGCCCTGGCGATGGACCCGGTGGTGATGCTGTTCGACGAGCCGACCTCGGCTCTCGACCCGGAAATGGTCAACGAAGTGCTCGACGTGATGGTGCAACTGGCCCACGAAGGCATGACCATGATGTGCGTGACCCACGAAATGGGCTTCGCCCGCAAAGTGGCGAACCGGGTGATATTCATGGACCAGGGCCAGATCATCGAAGACTGCAAGAAAGAAGAGTTCTTCGGCGACATCAGCGCCCGTTCCGAACGCGCGCAGCATTTCCTCGAGAAAATCCTGCAGCACTAAGCGCCACGTCCTTTGGAGCGGCTCCTGTGGCGAGGGAGCTTGCTCCCGCTGGGTCGCGCAGCGACCCCAAAACCGGCGAATGCGGTGTACCTGGCATACTGCATGAGCCGATTATGCGACTGCTTCGCAGCCGAGCGGGAGCAAGCTCCCTCGCCACCGGACCGGGTTCGAAGGGCGGCCGCCGCCACACTGGTTGACCCAAGGCTTCTGTGATGAAATGCGACCCCACCCTCTATCGCGCCGCGCCGCCATCACTCGCCGTGAAACCCCGCCTGATCCGCCATCTGTTCCTGCCGCCACTGGTCATTGCCCTGATGATCGGCCTGGGTTACCTCGGCTTCTGGATCAGCGAGCACTATGGCGTACGTGGCCTCGCCGAGAATGGCGAGCGCCAGTTGGAACTGCACGCCCGTGCGGTCGAGAGCGAGATCA
The DNA here is from genome assembly GCF_036961705.1 of Pseudomonas sp. 3JA. NCBI lineage: Bacteria > Pseudomonadati > Pseudomonadota > Gammaproteobacteria > Pseudomonadales > Pseudomonadaceae > Pseudomonas > Pseudomonas sp. 3JA. The sequence continues at coordinate 113,225 of NZ_JBAMDJ010000013.1, read as the reverse complement.
GCAAGTACACCTACCTGCCCAGCCTGCTGGAGCTTGAGTCAAGTGTCTCGCAACTGCTCGACGACCCGACACCCGAGCACCGCAAGATCGTCAATGAATACCTCGAAGGCCTGAACCGTCGCAGCCGCAGCCGGGCCATCTACGTGATGGACACCACCGGCCGGGTGATGGCCACCAGCAACTGGCGCGATGTCGACAGTTACCTGGGCGAAGACCTGTCCTTCCGTGCCTACTTCCAGAATGCCGTGCGCGGCCAGCCGGGGCGCTTCTACGGAATCGGCAGTACCAACGGCGAACCCGGCTACTACCTGGCCCATGGCCTGGAACAACAAGGCAAGATCATCGGCGTCGCCGTGGTCAAGGTACGCCTCGAAGCCCTTGAGGAACGCTGGCAGCGTGCGCGGCTGGAGGCGTTCGTCAGTGATGAGAACGGCATCATTATCCTGTCCAGCGACCCGGCGCGACGGCTCAAGTCGGTTCGCCCCCTGAGCGACGACACCAAGGAACGCCTGGCCCGCAGCCTGCAGTACTACTGGTTCCCGCTCAATGAACTGGTGCCCCTGGCCCGGGAACACCTGGCCGAAGGCATGGAGAAGCTGACATTCCCGGCCAACAGCGAACTGGTGTCCGACGAGCGCGCCATCAGCTACTTGTCGCAGACCCGGCCCTTGAGCGATACACCATGGAATTTCACCCTGCTGACCCCACTTGAAGACCTGCGTCGCCAGGCGATCAACCAAGGCATCCTGGTGGCCGTGGCCTTCGCCCTGGTGGCATTCCTGTTGATCGCCTGGAACGAACGGCGCAAGGTCATCGCCACCCGTCTCGCAGCCCGGGAAGCCTTGCAGCAAGCCAACAACCAGCTCGAGCGTCGGATTACCGAACGCACCACCGACCTGCGCGCCAGCAACGAACGACTCAAGGGCCAGATCCGCGAGCGGCGACAGGCCGAAGAGACCTTGCGCCGGGCCCAGGACGAATTGGTCCAGGCCGGAAAACTGGCTGCCATCGGCCAGATGTCCACCAGCATCGCCCACGAACTCAACCAGCCGCTGGCGGCACTGCGCACCTTGTCCGGCAACACCGTGCGCTTCCTGGAACGCGGCCAGCTGGATATCGCCAGCGCCAACCTCAAGACCATCAACGATTTGATCGACCGCATGGGCCGGATCACCGCCAGCCTGCGCTCCTTTGCCCGGCGTGGGGACGACCAGGGCCAGGCCAGCCTCGGCAATGGAGTCGAGGCCGCGCTGCAACTGCTGGGCGCTCGTCTTGAAAGCTTGAACATCCAGATTCATTCCAGCTTCGACGACGTCCAGGTGCAAATTGACCAGACGCGCCTGGAGCAGATCCTGGTGAACCTGATCGGCAATGCCCTGGACGCCATGCAGACGCAACCCGAACCACAGCTCTGGCTCGAAGGCCAGGCCGGCGATGGCAAGTATCGCCTGCGCGTGCGGGATAACGGCCATGGCATTGACCCAGAAGCACGCAAGCATCTGTTCGAACCCTTCTTCACCACCAAACCCGGCGAACAAGGCCTGGGCCTGGGCCTGACGCTTTCCGCCAGCCTGGCCGCCGCCACGGGTGGCTACCTGGGCGTCGAACACCCGGTCGAGGGCAGTGGAACCACGTTTGTCCTCAGTTTACCGTTGGTAAGCCTTTTACCTGCCGAGCCGCTATGAACAACGACCTGAGCGTATTGATCGTCGAAGACGACCCCCATGTCCTGCTGGGCTGCAAGCAGGCACTGACCCTGGAAGACATTCCCTGCATCGGCGTGGGCAGCGCCGAAGAGGCCCTGGAGCGCGTCGACGATAACTTTGCCGGCATCGTCATCAGCGACATTCGCCTGCCGGGCATCGATGGCCTGGAACTGCTGACCCGACTCAAGGCGCGGGACCGCAGCTTGCCGGTGGTGCTGATCACTGGCCACGGCGACATCTCCATGGCCGTCGGCGCCATGCAAAAAGGTGCCTATGACTTCATGGAGAAGCCCTTCTCCCCTGAACGCCTGGTGGACGTCGCCCGCCGTGCCCTGGAGCAGCGCAGCCTCGCCCGGGAAGTGTCGTCGCTGCGTCGGCAATTGGCCGAACGCGATTCCCTGGAAGGCCGGATCATCGGCCGCTCGCCCGCCATGCAGCACCTGCGCGCGCTGATCGCCAACGTCGCCGACACCTCGGCCAACGTGCTGATCGAAGGTGAAACCGGTACTGGCAAGGAATTGGTCGCCCGTTGCCTGCATGACTTCAGCCGACGCCACGACAAGCAGTTCGTCGCACTGAACTGCGGCGGCCTGCCAGAGAACCTGTTCGAAAGCGAGATTTTCGGCCACGAGGCCAATGCCTTTACCGGTGCCGGCAAACGCCGGATCGGCAAGATCGAGCACGCCGATGGCGGCACGTTGTTTCTCGACGAAGTGGAAAGCATGCCCCTGCCGTTGCAGATCAAGTTGCTGCGCGTGTTGCAGGAACGCACCCTAGAGCGCCTGGGTTCGAACCAGAGCGTGGCCGTGGATTGCCGGGTGATCGCCGCCACCAAGTCCGACCTGGACGAAATGGGCCGGACCGGGCAGTTCCGCAGCGACTTGTATTACCGCCTCAACGTGGTGACCCTGGAACTGCCGCCCTTGCGCGAGCGACGCGAAGACATCCTGCAACTGTTCGAGCATTTTCTCCAGCAGTCGTCCCTGCGCTTCGACCGCACGGTGCCGGAGCTGGACAACCAGACCCTGTCGAACCTGATGAGCCACGACTGGCCGGGCAACGTACGCGAACTGCGCAACGTCGCCGAGCGTTACGCCCTGGGCCTGCCGGCGTTCAAGCGCTCCGGTGCCAGCGGCGGCAACCAGGGCCTGGCTTTCGCCGAAGCAGTCGAAGCCTTCGAGCGCAACCTGCTGGTGGACGCCCTGCAACGCAGCGGCGGCAACCTGACCCAGGCCAGCCAGGAGCTGGGCATGGCCAAGACCACGCTGTTCGACAAAGTCAAAAAATATGGCTTGAGCCATTAATCAACTGGGCGGGAAACCTGTGGATCTGATTTTCAAGGCAGCGCTCGGTGCAGCCGTGGTGGTCATCCTGGCAATGCTGGCCAAGACCAGGAACTATTACATCGCCGGGCTCGTGCCACTGTTCCCGACCTTCGCCCTGATTGCCCATTACATCGTCGGCAAGGGCCGTTCGGTGGATGACCTGAAGACCACCATCGTGTTTGGGATGTGGTCGATCATTCCGTACTTTGTCTACCTGGCGACGCTGTATGTGATGGTCGACCGCATGCGCCTGGAGGCGTCCCTGGCCGTGGCGGCGGTGGCGTGGTTGATGGCCGCGACGGTGCTGGTCAGCGTCTGGGTGAGAGTCCATGGCTAAATAAACTGTGGCCCCCATGTGGGAGCCACCCTGCTCGCGAAAGCGCCCGATCAATACCCGACGGTAAACCGTGTGCGCGAAAACTGCGGCGTTTCCACTTCATCGATCATCGCAATGGCGTAATCGGCAAAGCTGATCCAACTACGCCCGGCGGCGTCGAACAGCAAGTGATCCTTGCCGAGACGGAACTGCTCCGTGCGCTCGGTTTCGACGAACTCCGCCGAAGGCGAAAGGAAGGTCCAGTCCAGGTCCTGCTCCTGGCGCAGTACGTCCAGGAACAATGCTCCGGCGCTGGCTTCGGCCAGGTATTCCTCCGGGAAGCCATCGCTGTCGATCACACGGCTGTTATCCGGCAGCAACAACGAACCCGCCCCACCGACGACCAGCAAACGCTTGACCCCAGCGGCTTTCACCGGCGCGATGACCTTGTCGGCCGGCACGGTGGCAAAGTGCGCCGCGCTGATCACCACATCGTGATCGGTCACCGCCGCCGTCAACGCCTCGCTGTCCAATACATCCAGTTGCTTGCTGACCACACCGGCCCTTTCACCGATTTTCGCGGTGTTGCGGGCAATGGCCGTCACGCTGTGGCCACGGCGCAGGGCTTCTTCCAGCAATTGGCTGCCGGCGCGACCGGTGGCGCCGATGATTGCGATTTTGCTCATGGTGTTCTCCAGTGATTACACATAAATGCTATCGAAGGTGTGCTCGAAACGGACACGACAAATCTTTGTGGCGAGGGAGCTTGCTCCCGCTCGGCTGCGAAGCAGTCGCAAAACGGCTCATGCGGTGTGTCAGGTACACTCCATTCAATGAAATTGGGGCCGCTGCGCAGCCCAGCGGGAGCAAGCTCCCTCGCCACAAAAGCTCATCCGCCAGGGGTTCACCACTTCATCTCGCCCTTCGCCACCTTGGCGCTGAGTTCCAGGGAGCTGTCTTCACCCAGGTCCGGATAGCGTAGTTTCATGGCACGGATCAGCGCGGCGGAATCCTTGGCCTTGGCGGTTTCTTCGTCGAAAGCCCTGATGTAGTCGGCGGTGAAGCGCACCGGGGCCAGGGAACGGGCGCTGTCACCCAAGTAGTGACCTGGAATTACCGTACCCGGTTGCAGTTTTTCAATGTTGGCGAGGGTCGCCAGCCAATCCTTGTGAGACTGCGGCGTCTGGGTGTCAGCCATCCACACATGAATGTTCTCGGCCACCACCACACCGCCTACCACGGCCTTGATCGACGGAATCCACACGAAACTGCGGTCCGGCTGTGGGCCATCCAGGCCGACGACCTGCAAGCGCTGGCCTTCCAGGGTCAGGCTGTCGCCCTTGAGCACCTGGGGCACGATGGCTTTGGTCGGGGCATCGGTCTTCAGGATCGGTCCCCAATATTTCAGCTTGCCGTCCATGGTCTGCTTGATGTGCTCGACAGTCGGTGCGGACGCCAGCACCTTGGCCTCAGGAAACGCGGCAACCAGGGTTTCCAGACCAAAATAGTAGTCTGGATCGCCATGGCTGACGTAGATCGTGGTGAGTTGTTTGCCGCTGGCGCGGATCTTTTCCACGACCTGCACGGCTTGGGACTTGCCGAACTGGGCGTCTACCAGGATCGCCTCCCTCTCGCCGCTGACCAATACCGAGGTCACCGGAAAAATCGCTGCCGCCCCTGGGTTGTAGACGTCCAACGTCAGGTCCGCAGCCCAGGTGTGTGCGGCGAACGCCAGCGAGGCGGTCGCCAGCAACAGGCGCTTGAATGGGGTGAATGCGGTCATGGGTGCTCCATTGTCTAAAAGCCCGAAGGGAATGAGACGAAGCTTAGTGACCTGATTCATTTCAAAAAATGCGATGATCCAACATAGTTTGTTTCTGAAATCGGGCAGATCATGGATCGTCTACAAGCAATGCGGGTGTTCGTCACGGTGGTGGACCTGGGCAGTCAGTCGGCGGCGGCCGAGCATCTGGACCTGTCGCGCCCAGTGGTGTCGCGGTATCTGGCGGAGCTGGAGGACTGGGTCGGTGCCCGGCTGATGCACCGCACCACCCGCAAGCTGAGCCTGACGGCCGCAGGCACGGAGATCCTGCCGCGGTGCCGGCAGATGCTGGAGCTGTCCGGCGACATGCAAGCCGCCGTCAGCACCCCGGACGATGCGCCACGGGGCATGTTGCGCATCAGTGCCAGTACCTCGTTCGGCCAGGCCCAACTGGCGAGCGCCATGGCCGAATACGTCAAGCGCTACCCAGGGGTGAGCGTCGACCTGCAGATGCTCGACCGCACCGTGAACCTGGTGGATGAGCGCATCGACCTGGCGATCCGCATGAGCAACGACCTGGACCCGAACCTGATTGCCCGTCGCCTCACGGTCTGCCGCTCGGTGATCTGCGCCTCGCCACAGTATCTGCGCGAGCACTCGACACCGCTGCGAGTGGAAGACCTGAGCCGACACAACTGCCTGACCCACTCCTACGTCGGCAAGAGCCTGTGGCATTTCGAGCAGGACGGCGAGCAGGTCTCGGTGCCGGTGCAAGGTAATATCAGCGCCAACGAAGCCAGCACATTGCTTCAGGCAACGATAGCCGGTGCCGGCGTGGCCATGCTGCCCAGCTACCAGGCCGGCGCCCATATCAAGAACGGCGAACTGATCCGCCTGCTGCCCCACGCCGAACCCCGCCGGATGAACATGTACGCGGTGTACGCCTCACGCAAGCACATGCCCTCGGCGCTGCGCAGTCTGCTGGATTTCCTGGTACAGAAATTTCCCGAGGTACCGGAGTGGGATGTGGGGTTGTAGAACATATTCGCCTCACCACCGTCCCCCTATGGGAGTTCGGTGTGTTTCTCAAGAGTTGCACCAGGATTTCACCAATAGCCCGCCCCAAGGCATACTTGCGGCCCTCCGAGTTCCAGAACCCATCGCCCCATGCGTATCCACGTCAGTTTCATCGACCGCGTCGGCATCACCCAGGAAGTCCTGGCCTTGCTCGGTGGGCGCAATCTCAACCTGGATGCGGTGGAGATGGTGCCGCCCAACGTCTACATCGACGCCCCGACCCTCAGCCCGCAAGTGCTCGACGAGTTGCGCGAGGCGTTGTTCAGCGTGCGCGGCGTGCAGGCGGTCACCGTGGTGGACATCCTGCCGGGCCAGCGTCGGCACTTGCAGCTCGATGCCTTGCTCGCGGCCATGACCGACCCGGTGCTGGCCCTGGACAGTGCCGGCAAGGTGCTGCTGGCCAACCCGGCGCTGATTGCCCTGTACGGGCGTGAACCGGCCGGGGAAAGCGTGGCCGAGCTGTTCGGTGACGAGGCACTGCTGGACGCCTTGCTGGAGAACGGTTTTCGTTTGCCGCTGCGGGAAATCACCCTCAACGGCCAGACCTTGCTGCTGGACGCTACGCCCATCACCGATGCCGGCGCGCTGCTGACGCTGTATCAGCCGAACCGCATCGGCGAGCGCCTGTCGGCATTGCATCACGATCACGCCGAAGGCTTCGACGCGCTGCTGGGCGAATCCCCGGCGATCCGCACCCTCAAGGCCCGGGCCCAGCGGGTCGCGGCGCTGGACGCACCGCTGCTGATCCAGGGCGAAACCGGCACCGGCAAGGAACTGGTAGCCCGGGCTTGCCATGCCATCAGCGCCCGTCATGGCGCACCGTTCCTGGCCCTGAACTGCGCGGCATTGCCGGAGAACCTGGCCGAAAGCGAACTGTTCGGCTATGCCCCCGGCGCCTTCACCGGCGCGCAACGAGGCGGCAAGCCGGGGCTGATGGAGCTGGCGAACCAGGGCACGGTATTCCTCGATGAAATCGGCGAGATGTCGCCGTACCTGCAAGCCAAGCTGCTGCGCTTCTTGAACGATGGCAGCTTCCGCCGGGTGGGCGGCGACCGGGAAATCAAGGTCAACGTGCGGATCCTCAGCGCCACCCACCGCAACCTGGAGAAAATGGTCAGCGAGGGCTCGTTCCGCGAAGACCTGTTCTATCGCCTGAACGTGCTCAATGTCGAAGTCCCGCCGCTGCGTGAACGCGGCCAGGATATCCTGCTGCTGGCGCGTTATTTCATGCAGCAGGCCTGCGCGCAGATCCAGCGCCCGGTCTGCCGCCTGGCCCCCGGCACTTACCCAGCCCTGCTGGGCAATCGCTGGCCGGGCAACGTGCGGCAATTGCAGAACGTGATCTTCCGCGCCGCCGCCATTTGCGAAAGCAGCCTGGTGGACATCGGCGACCTGGACATCGCCGGCACCTCCGTCGCACGCCAGGGCGATGTGGAAGTCGAAAGCCTGGAACAGGCCGTGGAAAACTTCGAGAAGCACCTGCTCGAAAGCCTCTACGTCAACTACCCCTCCACTCGCCAGCTCGCCAGTCGCCTGCAGACTTCCCACACCGCGATTGCCCATCGGTTGCGCAAGTACGGGATTTCCGGAAAGCCATAAACCCGCCGCAGTCCCCCTTGTGGGAGCGAGCTTGCTCGCGATGACGGTAGCCCAGTCAGCCATAGGTTGACTGACACACCGCTATCGCGAGCAAGCGCCCACAGGGTTCTGAGTTGCGGTCGAAATCATGTCAAAAACGACCTCCATCTGTACTGAAAGCGCTACAGTGGAACGATATCGCTACACACATCGCCAAGCAGCGCTGCGCAAGGCTTTGATCCCACAACGATTTTATCCAGCCTCCCAGCTGTAGCGATTTCGCTACACCGAAGTCGATCCAAGTTTCGACAAAACCAATCAAGCCATTGATATATAAGCACTTATTAACATTGGCCGCATTCTTGCTATGGGTATTAGCATTCGGCCGGGCCAAGCCCCGCGCCTTTCTTCGCGTCCACCAGACGAATCTGGCCCCAGGAGTTTCCATGAGCGAGTTGCGTTTCACTGAAGATCACGAATGGCTGCGCACCGAAGCCGACGGCAGCGTTACTGTCGGTATTACTGCGTTTGCCCAGAACGCCTTGGGCGATGTGGTCTATGTTCAGTTACCGGAACTGCAAAGCTACGACAAGGGTGCCGAAGCCTCCACCGTGGAATCGGTGAAAGCGGCCAGCGGTGTCTACATGCCACTGGACGGTGAAGTGCTCGAGGTGAACCCGGCCCTGGAAAGCAATCCGGAATTGGTCAACGAAGATCCCCTGGGCGATGGCTGGTTTTTCCGTTTCAAGCCAGTCAACGCCGCTGCCGTTGGCCAACTGCTGGATCAGGACGCCTACGACCGCCTGATCAAAGCCAACGCCGAAGCCTGAGGAGCGCCACATGACTGTTAATCTCGGCACTGCCAACGAATTCATCGCCCGCCACATCGGCCCGCGTGCCAGCGACGAGCAAGCCATGCTCGAGCGCCTGGGCTACGACTCCCTGGAAGCCCTGAGCGCCAGCGTCATCCCGGAAAGCATCAAGGGCACCAGCGTGCTGGACATGGGCGACGGCCAGAGCGAAGCCGATGCACTGGCCTCGATCAAGGCGATCGCCGCCAAGAACCAACTGTTCAAGACCTACATCGGCCAGGGCTACTACAACTGCCATACGCCGGCACCGATCCTGCGCAACCTGCTGGAAAACCCGGCCTGGTACACCGCCTACACCCCGTACCAGCCAGAAATTTCCCAGGGCCGTCTAGAAGCGCTGCTGAACTTCCAGACCCTGATCAGCGACCTTACCGGCCTGCCGATCGCCAACGCGTCCTTGCTCGACGAAGCCACCGCCGCCGCCGAAGCCATGACCTTCTGCAAGCGCCTGAGCAAGAACAAGGGCAGCAACGCGTTCTTCGCCTCCGTGCACAGCCACCCGCAAACCCTCGACGTGCTGCGCACCCGTGCCGAGCCCCTGGGCATCGACGTGGTGGTCGGCGATGAGCGCGAACTGAGCGACGTCAGCGGCTTCTTCGGCGCGCTGCTGCAATACCCGGCCAGCAACGGCGACCTGTTCGACTACCGCGAACTGACCGAACGCTTCCACGCCGCCAACGCCCTGGTGGCCGTTGCCGCAGACCTGTTGGCCCTGACCTTGCTGACCCCGCCGGGTGAATTCGGTGCCGACGTGGCCATCGGCAGTGCCCAGCGCTTCGGCGTGCCGCTGGGCTTCGGCGGCCCACACGCGGCGTACTTCTCCACCAAGGACGCCTTCAAGCGCGACATGCCCGGCCGCCTGGTCGGTGTTTCCGTGGACCGTTTCGGCAAGCCGGCCCTGCGCCTGGCGATGCAGACCCGCGAGCAACACATCCGCCGCGAGAAAGCCACGAGCAACATCTGCACCGCCCAGGTGCTGCTGGCCAACATCGCCAGCATGTACGCCGTGTACCACGGCCCCAAGGGCCTGGTGCAAATTGCCAATCGCATCCATCACCTGACCGCGATCCTCGCCAAGGGCCTGGGCGCGCTGGGCCTGAGCGTCGAGCAAGAGAGCTTCTTCGACACCCTGACCCTGCGCACCGGCGCGCAAACCGCCGCCCTGCACGACAAGGCCCGCGCCCAACGCATCAACCTGCGTGTGGTGGATGCGCAACGCCTGGGCCTGTCCCTGGACGAGACCACCAGCCAGGCTGACGTCGAAGCACTGCTCCGTTTGATAGGTAACCTGATGGCCGACGGCAAGGCCGTGCCGGACTTCGCGGCACTGGCCGCCAGCGTGCAAAGCCATATCCCGGCCGAGCTGGTGCGCCAATCGGCGATCCTCAGCCACCCGGTGTTCAACCGCTACCACTCCGAAACCGAGCTGATGCGCTACCTGCGCAAGCTCGCCGACAAGGACCTGGCCCTGGATCGCACCATGATCCCGCTGGGTTCCTGCACCATGAAACTCAACGCCGCCAGCGAAATGATCCCGGTGACCTGGGCCGAGTTCGGCGCCCTGCACCCGTTCGCCCCGGCCGAGCAGAGCGCTGGCTACCAGCAACTGACCGACGAGCTGGAGGCCATGCTCTGCGCCGCCACCGGCTATGACGCGGTGTCGCTGCAACCCAACGCCGGTTCCCAGGGCGAATACGCCGGCCTGTTGGCGATCCGCGCCTATCACCAGAGCCGTGGCGAAGACCGTCGCGACATCTGCCTGATCCCGTCCTCGGCCCACGGCACCAACCCGGCCACCGCGAACATGGCCGGTATGCGCGTGGTCGTGACCGCCTGCGATGCCCGCGGCAACGTCGATATCGAGGACCTGCGGGCCAAGGCCATCGAGCACCGCGAACACCTCGCGGCGCTGATGATCACCTACCCGTCCACCCACGGTGTGTTCGAAGAAGGTATCCGCGAAATCTGCGGCATCATTCATGACAACGGCGGCCAGGTGTACATCGACGGCGCCAACATGAACGCCATGGTTGGCCTCTGCGCCCCGGGCAAGTTCGGCGGCGACGTCTCGCACCTGAACCTGCACAAGACCTTCTGCATCCCCCACGGCGGTGGCGGCCCAGGCGTCGGCCCGATTGGCGTCAAGTCGCACCTGGCACCGTTCCTGCCGGGCCACGCCAACATGGAACGCAAGCAAGGCGCGGTCTGCGCGGCGCCGTTCGGTAGCGCGAGCATCCTGCCGATCACCTGGATGTACATCCGCATGATGGGCGGCGCCGGCCTCAAGCGCGCCTCGCAACTGGCGATCCTCAACGCCAACTACATCGCCCGTCGCCTGGAAGAGCATTACCCGGTGCTCTACTCCGGCAGCAACGGCCTGGTGGCCCACGAATGCATCCTCGACCTGCGCCCGCTCAAGGACAGCAGCGGCATCAGCGTCGATGACGTGGCCAAGCGCCTGATCGATTTCGGTTTCCATGCGCCGACCATGTCGTTCCCGGTGGCCGGCACGTTGATGATCGAGCCGACCGAAAGCGAGTCCAAGGAAGAGCTGGACCGTTTCTGCGACGCCATGATCTGCATCCGCGAAGAAATTCGCGCGGTGGAAAACGGCAGCCTGGACAAAGACGACAACCCACTGAAGAACGCCCCGCACACTGCGGCGGAAATCGTCGGTGAGTGGACCCACCCTTACAGCCGCGAACAGGCGGTGTACCCGGTGGCGTCGTTGATCGAAGGCAAGTACTGGCCGCCGGTGGGCCGGGTCGACAACGTGTTCGGCGACCGCAACCTGGTCTGCGCCTGCCCGTCGATCGAAAGCTACGCTTGACCTGTAGGGGGGCGGGTTTGCTCGCCCCTCTCAACAACACCGCGAACCTTGTGGAAGGTCACCTTCTCAAGGAAACCACATCTCCCTGTGGGAGCCTGTGCCTCATTTCATAACCGTCGATCCTCATAAAAAGAAACCGGAGAAACACCATGTCGTTAAGCGTGTTCGACCTGTTCAAGATCGGTATCGGCCCTTCCAGCTCCCATACCGTCGGCCCGATGCGTGCCGCTGCCCGTTTCGCCGAGGGGCTGCGTCGCGATGACTTGCTCAATTGCACCACCAGCGTCAAGGTCGAGCTCTACGGCTCGCTCGGCGCCACCGGCAAGGGCCACGGCAGCGACAAGGCCGTGCTGCTGGGCCTGGAAGGCGAGCATCCCGACACCGTGGACACCGAAACCGTCGACGCCCGCCTGCAAGCGATCCGCAGCAGCGGTCGCCTGAACCTGCTCGGCGAACACTCCATCGAATTCAATGAAAAGCTGCACTTGGCGATGATCCGCAAGCCGTTGGCCTTTCACCCCAACGGCATGATCTTCCGCGCCTTCGATGCCGCAGGGCTGCAAGTGCGCAGCCGCGAGTACTACTCGGTCGGTGGCGGTTTTGTCGTCGACGAAGGCGCGGCCGGCGCCGACCGCATCGTCGAGGATGCCACGCCCCTGACCTTCCCCTTCAAGAGCGCCAAGGACCTGCTGGGCCATTGCAGCACCTACGGCCTGTCCATCAGCCAGGTGATGCTGACCAACGAAAGCGCCTGGCGCCCCGAAGCCGAGACCCGTGCCGGCCTGCTGAAAATCTGGCAGGTGATGCAGGATTGCGTGGCGGCGGGCTGTCGCAACGAAGGGATTCTGCCAGGCGGGCTGAAGGTCAAGCGCCGGGCCGCGGCGTTGCACCGCCAGCTGTGCAAGAACCCGGAGGCCGCACTGCGCGACCCGCTGTCGGTGCTCGACTGGGTCAACCTGTACGCCTTGGCGGTCAACGAAGAAAACGCCTATGGCGGGCGCGTCGTCACCGCGCCTACCAACGGGGCGGCGGGGATCATTCCGGCGGTGCTGCATTACTACATGCGCTTTATCCCCGGCGCCAGCGAAGATGGCGTGGTGCGGTTCCTGCTGACCGCCGCCGCCATCGGCATCCTGTACAAGGAAAACGCCTCCATCTCCGGCGCCGAGGTCGGCTGCCAGGGTGAAGTCGGCGTGGCCTGCTCCATGGCCGCCGGCGCCCTGTGCGAAGTGCTCGGCGGCAGCGTGCAGCAAGTGGAAAACGCCGCCGAGATCGGCATGGAACACAACCTTGGCCTGACCTGCGACCCGATCGGCGGCCTGGTGCAGGTGCCGTGCATCGAACGCAACGCCATGGGCTCGGTGAAGGCCATCAACGCGGTGCGCATGGCCATGCGCGGCGACGGGCATCACTTCGTCTCCCTCGACAAAGTCATCCGCACCATGCGCCAGACAGGCGCCGACATGAAAAGCAAATACAAGGAGACCGCCCGCGGCGGTCTGGCGGTCAACATCATCGAATGCTGATGCGCTTGCCTCACTTCCACATTTTTTCCAGGAGCTGATATGCCCACCGAACAACTGCTGAAGACCCCGCTGCACGCGCTGCACCTCGAACTCGGCGCCCGCATGGTGCCGTTCGCCGGCTACGACATGCCGGTGCAGTACCCGCTGGGGGTGATGAAGGAGCACCAGCACACCCGCGACCAGGCCGGGCTGTTCGACGTGTCCCACATGGGCCAGATCCGCCTGACCGGCGCAGGCGCCGCCAAGGCCCTGGAAACCCTGGTACCGGTGGACATCATCGACCTGCCGGTGGGCATGCAGCGCTACGCCATGTTCACCAACGAGAACGGCGGCATCCTCGACGACCTGATGGTCGCCAACCTGGGCAATGACGAACTGTTCCTGGTGGTCAACGCGGCCTGCAAGGACCAGGACCTGGCCCATCTGCGAGCCCATATTGGCGCGCAGTGCAGCATCGAGCCACTGTTCGAAGCCCGCGCCCTGCTCGCCCTGCAAGGCCCGGCCGCCGTCACCGTGCTCGCACGCCTGGCGCCGGACGTGGCGAAGATGACCTTCATGCAGTTCCAGCGAGTCACGCTGCTGGGCATGGACTGCTTTGTCAGCCGTTCGGGCTACACCGGTGAAGACGGTTTCGAAATCTCGGTACCCGCCGCCGAGGCGGAAAAACTGGCCCGCGCCCTGCTGGCCGAGCCGGAAGTCGCGGCCATCGGCCTCGGCGCCCGTGACTCGCTGCGCCTGGAAGCCGGCCTGTGCCTCTACGGCCACGACATGAACACCGAGACCACGCCGATCGAAGCCAGCCTGTTGTGGGCGATTTCCAAAGTACGTCGCGCCGACGGCGCCCGCGCTGGCGGTTTCCCCGGCGCTGAAACCGTATTCGCCCAACAACAGGGCGGCGTGAAGCGCAAACGCGTCGGCCTGCTGCCCCAGGAACGCACACCGGTGCGCGAAGGCGCAGAGATCGTCAACGAAGCGGGCGAGATTATCGGCACGGTGTGCAGCGGCGGTTTCGGCCCGACCCTGGGCGGTCCGTTGGCGATGGGTTACCTGGACAGCGCCTATGTCGCCCTGGATACGCCAGTTTGGGCCATCGTGCGTGGGAAAAAGGTGCCTTTACTTGTAAGCAAAATGCCATTCGTCCCACAACGCTACTACCGCGGTTGATTGACTGTTTCTATAAGTAACGCGATTGCGTTATACGTGCACTAATGTGTAACGCAACCGCCATAAAAAGGTGCATATCCTTAGACATTCAATGGCGCTTATAACAGTCGTTAACAATTGAACTAGCCTATCGAATAAGCCCCGCCCGGCGATGTATGTAAATGCCTGCAAGCTGAGCAAATACGGGCTTCCCCGGGGGTTGTTTTTTCATTCGTAGTTGGCGTAGAGTTTGGTCACTGTGTTTGCATGGGTCGCTTGGAATCGTGACCTGGGCAGTAGCTTATGAAGTTTGCTACATCCCGTTCGACGTCTCTTACTTTCCTGCAACCCAGCCCAGTACTCTTTCATGCGAAAGAGGCTGTCATCAATTTTAGCGTCAAAGGAAATAAGAAAATGTCTCAACGTCAGAGCGGTACCGTCAAGTGGTTCAACGACGAGAAGGGTTTTGGTTTTATCACGCCTGAAAGCGGTCCGGACCTGTTCGTGCATTTCCGCGCCATCCAGGGCAACGGCTTCAAGAGCCTGAAAGAAGGCCAGAAAGTCACTTTCGTTGCCGTGCAGGGCCAGAAAGGCATGCAGGCTGACGAGGTTGTAGCCGAAGCCTAAGGCTTTCGCGAACTAAAAAGCCCTTGATTGATATCAGGGGCTTTTTTATGGGCGTAAATCCGTAAAATGGCTTCTTTTTCGTCCGAGACCGTCATGCCCAAACACCTGCTCACGCCCCAGGGCGACTTCCCCCCCGCCGGCCTGGGCCGTCGCCTGGCGGCAATGTTCTATGACTTTTTGCTGTGCACGGCGCTGCTGATCGTTACCAGCGGCGCCTACAAGATGATCCAGATGGCGATCATCGGTGAAGAACAAATGCGGGCCCTGACCGAAGCTGGCGCACTGGACGGCGACCCGTTGCTGTCCACCGTGCTGCTGTTCGTGCTGTTCGGCTTCTTCGCCAAGTTCTGGACCCACAATGGCCAGACCCTGGGTATGCAGGTGTGGTGCATCCGCGTACAGAACGCCGATGGCACGGCCATCAGCCTGTGGCAGGCGCTGTTGCGGTTCGTGGTATCGATTGCGTCATTGCTGCTGGTGGGGCTGGGCTTTATCTGGGCGCTGTTCGACAAGCGCAAGCGCAGTTGGCATGACATCTACTCGGATACGCAGCTGGTACGGATTCCCAAGAAGACCAAGTAAAGCCACCACCAGACCCCGTGGCGAGGGAGCTTGCTCCCGCTCGGCTGCGAAGCAGTCGTAAGAGGCTTGTGCGATCTATCTGAAGATATCGGGTGCTGACAAGAGGGGCTGCTTCGCAGCCCAGCGGGAGCAAGCTCCCTCGCCACAAAAAGCTTCATAGGCCTCAAGACCTTCCCTCGCTTCAAGCCCCTCTATAAGCCTCAAGACCTTCGAAAATCTCAAGCCTCCCAACAATCAGGCATTCCCCGCCAGCTTCATTCGCGCCGCCTGGGTGAAGTCCAGCATGCGCTTGAGCGGACGAATCGCCTGGGGGATCAGCGCCGGGTCGACGAAGATCTCGTTGGCACCCTCCTGCAAGCTCTTGAGCGTGCGTTCCAGGGTGTTCATCGCCATCCACGGGCAGTGCGCGCAACTGCGGCACGCCGCGCCGTTGCCGGCGGTCGGGGCTTCGATGAAGACCTTGTCCGGGCACAACTGCTGCATTTTGTAGAAAATACCCCGGTCGGTGGCGACGATCAGCGTCTTGTTCGGCAGGGTCTGGGCCGCAGCGATCAATTGGCTGGTGGAGCCCACGGCATCCGCCAGTTCGATCACCGACGTCGGCGACTCCGGGTGCACCAGGATCGCAGCGTCCGGGTACAGCGCCTTCATGTCCTCCAACTGCTTGGACTTGAACTCTTCGTGGACGATACAGGCACCGTCCCAGAGCAGCATGTCGGCGCCGGTCTTGCGCTGGATGTAAGTGCCCAGGTGCTTGTCCGGACCCCAGATGATCGTCTCGCCGTTGTCCATCAGGCTCTCGACGATTTCCAGCGCGCAACTGGACGTCACCACCCAGTCGGCCCGGGCCTTCACTGCCGCCGAGGTGTTGGCATACACCACCACGGTGCGCTCCGGATGCTGGTCGCAGAACGCCGAGAACTCGTCCACCGGACAGCCCAGGTCCAGGGAGCAGGTGGCTTCCAGGGTGGGCATCAGCACACGTTTTTCGGGGTTGAGGATCTTGGCGGTCTCGCCCATGAACTTGACCCCCGCTACCACCACGGTCTTGGCCGGGTGGGCATTGCCGAAGCGGGCCATTTCCAGGGAGTCGGACACGCAACCACCGGTCTCTTCGGCCAGGGCCTGGATGATCGGGTCGCAGTAGAAGTGCGCGACCAGCACCGCGTCCTGAGCCTTGAGCTCGGCGGCGATGGCGGCGCGGTACCAGGCCTCTTGCTCGGCGCTCAGCGGCTTGGGCTGCTTGGCGTCGAGGTGGGCCTGGACCAGAAGGCGTTCGGAAATTTGCGTCATGTTCGCAAGACCTGCAAGCGCGTTTAGCGCGAAAGTCGAGTATACACCCGGCTCCGGACCACTCGGGTACCGCCGGGAAAGTGGGTATCAATCAGGCACGGGACTGCATGAAGCCGGCAAGGCTACAGAATATCCCACCGATGCAAAAGATCATTCTGACCTGTGCCCAGGTCCCGGGGCCGGACGCGGCCCTCCGTGGCGAGGGAGCTTGCTCCCGCTGGGGCGCGCAGCGGCCCCAAAATCCATCATTTTGACGCGCAAGGTGCGTTGTACCCAGCCTTTTTGGGGCTGCTTCGCAACCCAGCGGGAGCAAGCTCCCTCGCCACAAAAGTCCGTTCATGCCAGTGGATAAGCGCCTCCGGCAAGCTGACTGAAATGTAATCACCTGCCCAGCCGGCTTATGTCATCTTCTGTTCACACCGGCACTGGGCAATGCCCCAGTGCTCGCTGCGAATCGACTGACGGACTTCCATCGCATGCAAACAAAAACTTCCCGGCGAACCTTCGTAAAGGGCCTGACTGCCGGCGGCATCCTCGGTGGCCTGGGCTTGTGGCGCGCGCCTGTCTGGGCGGTCACCAGCCCTGGCCAACCCAACGTCCTGAGCGGCACCGAGTTCGATCTGTTCATCGGCGAAAGCCCGGTCAACTTCACCGGCAACCCACGTACCGCCCAGACCATCAACGGCGGCATTCCCGGCCCGCTGCTGCGCTGGCGTGAAGGCGACACCGTCACCCTGCGGGTGCGCAATCGCTTGAAGGAGACAACCTCCATCCACTGGCACGGCATCCTGCTGCCAGCCAACATGGACGGTGTTCCGGGGTTGAGTTTCAAAGGCATCGAACCCGACGGCATGTACGTGTATCAGTTCAAGGTCCGGCAAAACGGCACCTACTGGTACCACAGCCATTCTGGCTTCCAGGAACAATCCGGGGTCTACGGCCCGCTGGTGATCGACGCCAGGGAACCGGAGCCCTTCCAGTACGAACGGGACTATGTGGTGATGCTCACCGACTGGACCGATGAAGACCCCGGCAACATCCTTCGCAAGCTCAAGAAACAGTCGGACTACTACAACTACAACAAACGCACCGTCGGCGACTTCATTGACGATGTGGGCAAGAACGGCTGGGCCAGCACTGTGGCCGATCGCAAGATGTGGGCCGAGATGAAGATGAACCCCACTGACCTGGCCGATGTCAGTGGCACCACCTACACCTACCTCATGAACGGCCAGGCGCCGGACATGAACTGGACCGGCCTGTTCAAGCCTGGCGAGCGTCTTCGCCTGCGCTTTATCAACGGCTCGGCCATGAGCTATTTCGACGTGCGCATTCCCGGCTTGAAGATGACGGTGGTGGCGTCCGACGGCCAATACGTCAAACCGGTGAGTGTCGATGAGTTTCGGATCGCCGTGGCCGAAACCTATGACGTCATCGTCGAACCGACCCAGGAGGCCTACACCCTGTTCGCCCAGTCCATGGACCGCACCGGCTATGCCCGCGGCACTCTCGCGGCCAGGGCCGGGTTGTCGGCACCGGTGCCGCCCCTGGACCCGCGGCCACTGGTGACCATGGACGACATGGGCATGGGTGGCATGGACCACGGCAGCATGGGCGACATGGGGCAAATGAGCGGCATGGACCACGGCTCGATGCAGGGCATGGCCGGGATGGACGACAGCCAGATGCAAGGCATGGATCATAGCCAGATGCAGGGGATGGGCGACATGGCCGGTATGGATCACGGTGCCATGCAAGGCATGGACGGCATGCTGTCGCACCCCGACACCGAGAAAGACAACCCCCTGGTCGACATGCAGGCCATGAGCGTCAAGCCCAAGCTCGACGACCCGGGCATGGGGCTGCGCGACAACGGCCGCAAAGTGCTGACCTACTCGGACCTGCGCAGCACCTTCCCCGACCCCGACGGTCGCGAGCCGGGCCGTACGATCGAGCTGCACCTGACCGGGCACATGGAGAAATTCGTCTGGTCGTTCAACGGCGTGAAATTTTCCGACGCCGCGCCGCTGCTGCTCAAGTACGGCGAGCGACTGCGCATCGTGCTGATCAACGACACCATGATGACCCACCCCATCCACCTGCACGGCATGTGGAGCGATCTGGAGGACGAGAACGGCCAGTTCATGGTGCGCAAGCACACCATCGACGTGCCACCGGGCGCCAAGCGCAGCTACCGCGTCACCGCCGATGCCCTCGGGCGCTGGGCGTACCACTGTCATCTACTGTTTCACATGGAGATGGGGATGTTCCGTGAAGTTCGGGTGCAGGAATGAGGAGCCGACCATGACCACTTTTTTTCAATACCCCATGGCACTCATTGCCAGCCTCACCCTCGGCGCCACCACCTCGGCCTGGGCGGCGGGCAACGACATGCAAGGCATGGATCACAGCCAGATGCCCGGGATGGACCATAGCCAGATGCAAGGTATGGATTCAATGCAAGGCATGGACTCGATGCAGGGCATGGAGCCCATGCAATCAGCGCCGACCACCAGCCGCACGCCGATCCCGGAACTGACAGCCGCCGATCGCGCCGCCGTCTACGAGGATCATGGCGGACACGCGGTGCATGACAGCGCAATCAATTCGTTTTTCCTCATCGACCAGCTGGAGTGGCAAGACGCCGATGACGGCAGCGCCCTGAGCTGGGATGCCTCCGGCTGGATCGGTGGCGACATCGACCGTTTGTGGCTGCGCTCCGAAGGTGAACGCCTCAACGGCAAGACCGACGAGGCGGAACTTCAGGCCCTGTGGGGCCACGCCATCAGTCCTTGGTGGGACCTGGTGGCCGGCGTACGCCAGGACTTCAAGCCGGGCGATGCGCAAACCTGGGCCGCCTTCGGCGTGCAAGGCATGGCGCTGTACAACTTCGAAGCCGAAGCCACCGCGTTCATCGGCGAAGGTGGCCAGAGCGCGGCGCGGCTGGAAGGCGACTACGACATCCTGCTGACCAATCGGTTGATCCTGCAGCCCACCGCCGAGGTCAACTTCTATGGCAAGAACGACCCCGCCCGCGGTGTCGGCTCGGGGCTGTCGGACACCGAACTCGGCGTACGGCTACGTTATGAAATACGCCGCGAATTCGCGCCATACGTTGGCGTCACCTGGAACCGGACCTACGGCAACACCGCCGACTACGCCCGCGCAGAAGGTGAAGATCGCAGCGAAGCCCGCCTGGTATTGGGGCTGCGCATGTGGTTCTGACCCGCTGAGCTGTTTCACCCAAAATTAAAAAACCACGTTGTAGGAGTCCTTGCATGTCATTGCTCAAAAACGCTGTTGCTGTTGTCGCCCTGTCCACTGGCCTGTTGATCAGCGGCTTGGCCCAGGCCCATCCGAAGCTGCTCTCCTCTACCCCCGCCGAGGGCGCCGAGGGTGCGGCACCGGCAAAGATCGAGCTGCACTTTTCCGAAAACCTGATGACCAAGTTTTCCGGTGCCAAGCTGATGATGACCGAGATGCCCGGCATGGCGGCGCATTCGCCCATGCCCATGCCAGCCAAGGTCTCCGGCAGCGATGACCCGAAAACCATGGTCATTGTCCCGAATGGTCCCCTCAGCGCCGGCACCTATCAGGTCCAGTGGCGCGCGGTGTCGTCCGACACTCACCCGATCACCGGTAACGTCACGTTCAAGGTGAAGTGAGTTGATGAGCGACTCGATCAACATCGCCCTGCGGTTTGCCCTGTATTTGGATCTGATGTTGTTGTTCGGCCTGGCCGCGTTCGGGCTCTATAGCCTGCGAGGCCAGGAGCGGGCGTCGGGCGCGCAGTTGCCTTTCACACCGCTGCTAGTGACCACGGCGGTGCTGGGCGGACTGCTGTCCTTCGCCGCCATGGCGTGCATGGCCTGGGCCATGAGCGGTGTTTCAGACTGGGCCGAACTGTGGCCGCACATTGAAATGATGGTGTTGGAGACCGACGTCGGCTTGAGTTGGACACTGCGGATAGCGGCGCTGCTGTTGGCCGGTGTCGCCGCGACGCTCAATGGACGTTGGCCGACCCTCAGCCTATGGCTGGTCATGCTGGGCGGCGCCGTCGCGTTGGCGACGCTGGCCTGGGCCGGGCATGGCGCCATGGACGAAGGTGAGCGCCGCAACTGGCACTTCATCACCGACTTCCTGCACCTGTGGGCGGCGGGTGGCTGGGTCGGGGCCTTGGCCGCGTTTGCCTTGATGCTGCGCCAGGCCGAACCTCGGCTGGCGGTACTGGCCCGGACGTTGACCGGGTTTGAAACCGCCGGGGCGGTGATCGTGGTGGTCATCAGCGTGACGGGGGTGGTGAATTATCTGTTTATCGTCGGCCCGAATGTCGAAGGGCTGCTGGACAGCACTTATGGTCAGTTA
Organism: Pseudomonas sp. 3JA; assembly: GCF_036961705.1. Taxonomy (NCBI): domain Bacteria; kingdom Pseudomonadati; phylum Pseudomonadota; class Gammaproteobacteria; order Pseudomonadales; family Pseudomonadaceae; genus Pseudomonas; species Pseudomonas sp. 3JA. The sequence continues at coordinate 92,223 of NZ_JBAMDJ010000013.1, read as the reverse complement.
CTGGCGCTCAAGCTGATCTTGTTCGCGGCCATGTTGGTGTTCGCCGCGCTGAACCGCTTTCATCTGAGCCCATTGCTGGAACAGGCCCGACAGACCGGCGAGCACGGCGTTGCGGTGAATGCCCTGCGGCGCAGCATGGTGCTGGAGTTCTGTGTGGCGGTGATCATTCTGGGATTGGTGGCGTGGCTGGGGACGCTGAGCCCGGCGATGGAATAGGAGGTTGTGAACGACTATTGTGTGGCGAGGGAGCTTGCTCCCGCTGGGTTGCGAAGCAGCCCCCTGGTTTGCCTGACACACCGCAAGGGGCCGCTACGCGCCCCAGCGGGAGCAAGCTCCCTCGCCACACAAAAACTCTGATCCCTTCACTGATTGCGTGCCGTATTTAATTTTTCAATACCCCCTGCCAGTTTTCAGTTTGCCCATGACAGGCCGCCCCAGCCTAAATGCCCTTTTGTCCAGCAAAGGCGGCTCCATGGAAAACATTCGAACCTCAACCACCCACGCCATCTGGCTGATGGTCAGCATCGTCTTGGTGGCGCTGAACCTGCGACCCTCAATGGCGGCGGTCGGGCCCTTGTTGTCGGCCATTCGCGGCGAGGTGCCCTTGAGTTTCAGTACCGCCTCGCTGCTGACCATGTTGCCCGTCATGGCGATGGGCCTGGCGATGTTCCTGGGCATGCGCATCGCCCTACGCATCGGAGAACACCGCACCATCGTGCTGTCGCTGTTGATCATTGGCGTCGCCACGGCCTCGCGCTTGTACCTGGACAGCGCCGCCGGGTTGATCGCCAGTGCGATCGTCGCCGGGCTTGGGATCGCCTTGATCCAGGCGGTGATGCCGGCACTGATCAAGTCACGCTTCGCCGACAACGTCTCGCTGTTCATGGGCTTGTACGTCACCTCCATCATGGGCGGGGCGGCGATTGCCGCATCGTTTTCACCCTTTGTCCTGACGCAGACCGGCAGTTGGCGCGTCGGCCTGGCGATCTGGGCATTGTTGGCGCTGGTCGCCCTGGGCTGCTGGTACGCCCAGCGTTCGAACATCACGCCCTTGCCCGAAGCAGCGTCCCGGCATCACGAAGCGTTTTCCCGCAACGCCCGGGCCTGGCTCCTGGCGATTTTCTTTGGCCTGGGCACTGCTTCCTACACCTGCGTGCTGGCCTGGCTGGCGCCGTACTACGTGGAAAAGGGCTGGAGCGAACAGCACGCTGGCCTGCTGCTGGGGTTCCTCACGGCAATGGAAGTGTTATCCGGCCTGGTCACTCCGGCTATTGCCAACCGCAGCCGGGATAAACGCCTGGTCCTGAGCGTCCTGCTGGCCCTGATCATCGGCGGCTTCTGCGGCCTGATCCTCAGTCCGGAACGCTTCAGCCTGCTCTGGGCCTGCCTGCTGGGGCTGGGTATCGGCGGCCTATTCCCCATGAGCCTGATCGTATCCCTCGACCACCTGGACAACCCACGCCGGGCCGGTGGCCTTACCGCGTTCGTGCAGGGTGTCGGCTATCTCATCGCCGGCCTCTCGCCATTGATTGCCGGGATGATCCGCGACCAGTTGGGGAGTTTTGAGTGGGCCTGGTGGTCGCTCACGGCGGTCATGGCGTTGATGATGGTGATGGTATTGCGGTTTGACCCAAAGGGTTATGGGCGACATATCCGCTAACGCTCCTACTTTGTCCCGGGAAAAAAACGACTGCTGTACTCTCCCAAGGCTCGGATTTTCTCGTTGGTATCGTTCGAGAAGCGCAGTTGCAAGGGATCTTCGTCAACAACGGAAGTCGCTGCCGTGTAGGACAGCAGGTAACTGGATAGGCCACTCTTCCAGGCGAGGATACCGATCGCCTTGGTCAGCTCGTTCAGGTTCAGCGGCAGCGCATCTTCAATGGTGAACAAACCGATACCGTAATTGGGGTCGAACAACACCAGCTTGTCCCCGCCTCGGATGATGTAGCCAATATGGTTGGTCAGCCATTTGGAGTTTTTCAAGTAGGACGCATAACCCAGCACTGGAAACCATCCCGACAAGCTCAGGAGAACTTTACAGCCTCGCACTTCAAACTGGGATTTATGCAGCTCACCGCAGACGTCACGGGTTTGCTGGTATCGGCCCAGGACGGCCTGCAGCGTTTCGGCCGTGTTGAGGTTGGAATTGATCTTCAGCAACGCCGCCTTGGCTTTTACAAAAGCGACATGTTCGACCCAGTGCCCAAAATCGGGTTGCCCTTCCACGTCATAGGAGCCCACGGCAATGCCGACCGTGGCGGTTACCCCGGCACACCATCCGCCCTTGATATCAGCCTTGATATCCTTGCCCTGATCGAATGGAGCAAACTGGGTAATTCGCAGCTTCATGTCGAATCCTCCTTGATCGAACCTCTCGCGCCTTATCACGAGGTGCACGCTGCGCTTGAACAAGGAGCGGGCTTCAACAGTCTAGGAGCTGAGGCCATATTTTCCAGGGTCAGTGGTGTAATCCCCAAGGACTGGTGCCACACCGGCCATATTCGGGATTCGTCCGGCCACTTTCTCGCAGGCAAAAAAAAATCCGGAAATCCTCACTTTCGTGGGCCTTCCAGACTTTTAAAACTGCAAAAAATGGTGGGTCGTGTGGGATTCGAACCTACGACCAATTGGTTAAAAGCCAACTGCTCTACCAACTGAGCTAACGACCCGCTGTGTGGTGGCGCGTATAATACTGATTTCTAAGGACTATTCAACACCTAATTTGAAATAAATCAAAAATAACGGGTTGGATCGCTCACACCCGCCGCGGCAAAGCCTTCCGCGCGCAGGCGGCAGCTGTCGCACTTGCCGCAAGCACGGCCCTGATCGTCGGCCTGATAGCAGGAAACAGTGAGCCCGTAGTCCACGCCAAGCTTCACACCGGCCTTGACGATGTCGGCCTTGCTGAGATTCTGCAACGGTGCCTGGATGCGGAAACCCTGCCCTTCTACACCGGCCTTGGTCGCCAGGTTCGCCATGCGCTCGAAGGCTTCGACGAACTCCGGGCGGCAATCCGGGTAACCGGAGTAATCCACAGCATTGACGCCGATGAAAATATCACGGGCGCCCAGCACTTCGGCCCAGCCCAATGCCAAGGACAGGAATACGGTGTTACGCGCCGGCACATAGGTCACCGGGATGCCTTCGCTAGGCGCCTCCGGCACGTCGATGGAGCTGTCGGTCAAGGCCGAGCCACCCATGCCGTTGAGGTTCAGGCCGATCACTTTGTGTTCCACCACGCCCAGGTCCCGGACCACTCGCTCGGCCGCGTGCAGTTCTGCGCGGTGGCGCTGACCATAATCGAAACTCATGGTGTAGCAGCGGTAACCCTCGGCACGGGCCATGGCCACGACGGTGGCCGAATCCAGGCCGCCGGACAACAGGATGACCGCACGTTTTTCGGCAATGTTCGAATGTTCAGTCATATCAGCGCCCCGGCTCGTCGTTCCAAAGATATTTATGCAGCTGCAGTTGCAGGCGCACCGGCAGGTTATCCGCCACCACCCAGTCCGCCAGGTCCCGAGCGCTCAAATCGTGATGGCTCGGCGACAACAACACTTCGCCGGCCCGTTGGTCGAGCCCGTACTGGATCAGCTTGGACACGGCCCAGTCGTAATCTTCCCGTGAACAGATCACGAATTTGACCTGATCGTTGGGGGTCAGCAACTCGATATTCTCGTAACGGTTACGGTGCGCTTCCTTGGAGCCTGGAGTCTTCAGGTCCACGACGCGACTGACGCGCGGGTCGACAGCCGAGATATCCAAGGCGCCGCTGGTTTCCAGGGAAACCTCGTAACCGGCATCACACAACTGCTTGAGCAAGGGGATGGCGTTGGGTTGCGCCAAGGGCTCGCCGCCCGTGACACAGACATAACGCGGACGATAACTGGCCACTTGCTCCAGGATATCGTCGAGGGTTCGCACAGTGCCGCCGCTGAACGCGTAGGCACTGTCGCAGTATTGGCAACGCAACGGGCAACCGGTGAGGCGCACAAATACTGTGGGCAGCCCAGCCGTCCGCGTTTCACCCTGCAACGAGTGAAAAACTTCGGTGATTCTCAATGTGTCTTGCATAGTCGCCACGGGCGTAACAGCTAAACAGGCTGTCCGCCTCCGTCAGGCACTTCAAGGAACCCCGCCAACGCGCAGATCCCAAAAAGCGTGTTTCATAAAAAGGGCGTGAATTCTAACGAAAAAACCCGCGACAGGCGCGGGTTTCTTCAAAACAGGTCAAGCCAGCTTACATGCGTTGCAGATCACGCTGGGCCAACTGGGCGGCGGATGTCCCCGGAAATTGGGCCACCACCTGCTGCAGAATGCCTTTTACCTTGTCGGTGTGACCGAGGCGGCGCTCTACATCAGCCAGCTTGTACAGCGAATCCGGCACCTTGGCGTGCTTGGGATACAGTTGCGAAACCTTGGCGAATGCCTGGCCGGCACCTTGCAGGTCGCCTTTGGCCAGGTTCACTTCGCCCAACCAGTATTGGGCATTGCCCGCGTACTGACTGTTTGGGTATTTGCGCAGGAAAGCGGCAAAAGCCTGGCTGGCCTTGTCGAAATCCTTGGCCTTGATCAAGTCGAAGGCAGCATCGTAATAGAGCTTTTCCTTCGCCGGATCAGCCGGCTCGCCACCGGCGGCAGGTGCTGCGGGAGCGCCTGCCCCCGCGCCTGCGGCTGCGCCGGGGGCGTTCAAGTCGCCACCGGCAGGAGAATTCTCAGGAGTCGCGGCAGGTGCAGGTGCAACGCCGGTTCCTATGCGCCGATCAAGATCCTGGTATCGCTCCAGGTTTTCCTGCTTCATGCGCGAAATATCATTTTGCAGTTCTTCGATCACACCCTGTTGGCGCGAGATCTGATCCTGCATTTGCTGCAGTTGGTTGAACAGCTGGCCCTGTGCCGAGACAGGGGCCGAAACCCCTCCCCCGGCATAGGCGCCGTTCGTACCGTAACCCGCAGGCGGATAGCTACTCCCGCTATTGTTATAGCCGGCATCGTTATCGACCACAGGAACCGCAGCCCACGCCGCAAGCGGCGCAAGGCTGAGAGCCAGAACAGTTACAGCACGACGGCACGTTCGCATGACGAATTACTTACGCAGTTCGACGCGACGGTTTTGAGCCCAGGACTGCTCGTCGTTGCCGGTAGCAACTGGACGCTCTTCGCCGTAGGAAACCAGTTCCAGCTGAGCTGGGGAAACACCTTGCAGTACCAGGTAGCGCTGAACGGCTTTCGCACGACGCTCGCCCAGTGCCATGTTGTACTCACGAGTACCACGTTCGTCGGTGTTGCCTTCCAGAACAACGCGAGCGCCGTTTGCTTTCAGGTCCTTGGCGTGAACGTCCAGAGCGCGCATGGCTTCTGGCTTCAGGTCCGAGCTGTCGTATTCGAAGTAGAAGGTGGTGATTGCGCGCAGAGCAGCTTCTTCGCTCAGGGAGCCGTCAACTGCACCGGTGTTAGCGCCGTAACCAGCGTTTGGATCAACAGCGCCTTCACCGGCATTGTCGCCGCCTTTGGACGAGCAACCTACAGCTACAGCCATGGCCAGAGCCAGCGCAGCAAATTTACCAAACTTCAGCATTTCCATCGTGAAACTCCTAATGAACCCCAGTGTGTTAAGTAAAACGTATAGCGCCGCGTCAGTTCAGGTAAGGGGACCAGGACGGTTCTCTGACTTCGCCTTGAGCGGTAGGAAGCGGGAGCCTCACGCGTCCATTAATGGACACGAGCATCAAGACTCCCCGGCCCTGCTGGCGGGTGGCGTAGATTACCATGGTGCCGTTGGGCGCAACAGTGGGTGACTCGTCCAGAGTGCTATCAGTGAGGATTTTTACGCTACCGCGCTGCAAATCCTGGGCCGCCACCTTGAAATTAGTGAAACCATCCTGGCGATGGATCATCACCAGGGTCTTTTCATCTGCCGACAGCTTCGGGTTGGCGTTGTAGTTACCGACGAACGTCACGCGTTCGGCACCGCCGCCACCCGCACTGGTCTTGTAGATCTGTGGCTTGCCGCCACGGTCGGAGGTGAAGTAGATGGTCGAGCCATCCTTGCCCCAGAACGGTTCGGTGTTGATGCCCGGGCCATTGGTGACGCGGGAGATCGAACGCGAAGCCAGGTTCATCACATAAATGTCCGGGTTACCGTCCTTGGACAGTACGAACGCCAGCCGCGAGCCGTCCGGCGACCAGGCTGGCGCACCGTTCAGGCCTTCGAAGTTGGTGATCTGCTCACGACGACCGGTGTCGATGTGCTGCACGAAAATGCGCGGACGCTTCTGCTCGAACGAGACATAGGCGATGCGCTTGCCATCGGGGGCGAAGCGCGGCGACAGGATCGGCTCGCGCGATTGCAGCAGTGTCACCGCACGGGCGCCGTCATAGTCGGAGCGCTGCAGGGTGTAGCGGGTGTTGTTCTCGGAGAAGCGCTCGGCCGTCACGTAGAGCATGCGAGTGGAGAACGCGCCCTTGATGCCGGTAAGTTTCTCGAACGACTGGTCGGCGATGTAGTGCGCCATGTCACGCAATTGATCGACGCTGCCCGACACGCTGCCGGTCAGCACTTGCTGTTCGGTGGCGACGTTGAACAGGGCGTACTGCACCTGCAGGCGACCGCCAGCCGGAACGATGCTGCCGACCATGATGTACTGGGCGCCCAGGGCCTTCCAGTCACGGTAGATGACTTCGCTGGCCTGGGTTGGCAGGCTGATCATGTTCTGCTTCGGAATCGGCGCGTAGTAACCCGAGTTGCGCAGGTCGTTGCCGATGATTTCCGCCATGTCGTCCGGCAGGACGTTACCGCCCTGCCAGCCGAACGGTACGACGGCAATCGGGGTCGCCCGGTCGCTGCCGCTGGTGACCAGGATGTTCTTTTCCTCTGCTACCGCTATCCCTGCCAGGCAGCAGATAACGACCAGCATTGATCGAAGAAGGTTTCTCACAAGGCTAGATCCTCAGGTGTGAATGTCATCTTGAATGAACGATAGGGAGCAAAGTCGCTCGGTTTCATTCCTTGCATTTCCGTCAATCGCCCAATGTTCTTGACCGCTGCGACCGCCGAAGCGTCGAACGGACCGTCACCACTGGACTTGGCGACGCTGACCGAGGTAACCGTACCGTCGGGCAACATGCCGATTTGCAATACGACCGTCATGCCTTTGCGCGCCGAAGGTGGACGAGCCCAGCCTTCTGCCGCTCGTGCGCGAATCAAGTCATCGTAGCTGCCGGCGACTTCATCGCCCTGCTCATCAGCCAATGCCTGCTGGCGCTCCGGCGTGTCGGAAAGCAAATCTGCCAAGGCCTGGGCCTTTTTGTCTTCGGCGGATTTACGCGCTGCGTCCTGGGCCTTTTTCTTGGCGGCGTCGGCGGCGGCTTTCTTCTTCGCGTCTTCGGCGACTTTCTTTTTCGCCTCTTCAGCTTCAGCTTTCTTCTTGGCGTCTTCGGCGGCTTTTTTCTTCGCGTCCTCGACGATCTTTTTCTTCGCTTCTTCAGCGGCCGCTTTCTTGGCCTCTTCTTCAGCGGCTTTCTTGGCTTCTTCTTCGGCTTTCTTCTTGGCTATATCAGCCAATTGTTTCTCTTCTGCCTTTTTGGCCTCGGCTTTCTTCGCTTCGTCGGCTTTCTTGGCTTCGTCAGCCTTTTTCGCCTCGTCCGCTTTTTTCGCCTCATCGGCCTTCTTGGCTTCCTCGGCCTTTTGAGCCGTTTCCTCTTTCTTTTGTTCCGCGGCCTTTATCGCTTCCTGCTCGACCTTCTTCTGTTCCATTTGCTCGACTTCAGTCTGGCGCGCGGCGGACTTCTTCGCCTCACCGGCAAGCTTCTGGTTCGTCTGGGTCGTCGCCTGGCTTTTCGACTTGAGCTGGTACAACGTCGCCTGCACGATCGGCTTGGCCGGTGGCAACTCCGGAGTCATGGCAAAACTGACGAACAGCATGCCGAACACCAGCACATGCAGGCCGATGGCCAGGACACTGGGCCAGAAGTAGCTTTCCGAGGCGGACGGCTCTCGCTGTTGCTGCATCAGGGCGCCTCAGTGATCAAGCCAACATTACCGACCCCGGCTTTCTGCAGGCCGCCCATGGCCCCCATCACGGCACCGTAGTCGACGGTCTTGTCGCCGCGAATGAAGACTTGCGTGCGCTTGCCGGCATCGTTGCCGACACGAATGATCTTGGTCACCGCATCGGTCATCTGCGGCAACGTCATGGCCCGGTCCTGCTGCTTCTCGGTGTCCACTTCGCTGCCAAGGTTCCAGTAGTAGGTCTTGTCAGCCTTGATCGAAATGGTCAGGACCTGGGTGTTGTTGTCCTGCGGCAAGGCTTCGCTGGAAACCTTGGGCAGATCGACCTTCACGCCCTGATTGAGCATCGGCGCGGTCACCATGAAGATGACCAGCAGCACCAACATCACGTCGATGTAGGGCACCACGTTCATCTCGGCGACCGGCTTGCGCTTTTTTCGGGCTCGAGCGATTAAAGCCATTGGGAAATACCTGCTTATTCTTCGCTGGTGTGCACTTTACGGTGCAGGATCGCCTGGAATTCATCGGCGAAGGTGTAGTAACGGCCGGTCAGCATTTCGCTGCGGGCAGCGAAGCGGTTGTAGGCGATAACGGCCGGGATGGCCGCGAACAGACCGATGGCGGTGGCGATCAGTGCCTCGGCGATACCCGGGGCCACGGTGGCGAGGGTCGCTTGCTGGGCGGAAGCCAGGCCACGGAAGGAGTTCATGATCCCCCACACGGTACCGAACAGACCGATGTACGGGCTGACCGAACCAACGGTGGCCAGGAACGACAGGCCCTGTTCGAGCTTCTCTTCCTCGCGGGAAATGGCGACGCGCATGGCACGGGCCACACCTTCCATCACCGCCTCAGGGTCGACGCCCGGCTGCTGGCGCAGGCGAGAGAACTCCTTGAAGCCGGCACGGAAGATCTGCTCGACGCCCGAGTCCGGGTCAGGGTTGCTACCGGCCTGGCGATAGAGCTTGGACAGGTCGATGCCGGACCAGAAACGCTCCTCGAAGCTCTCCAGGGCACGACGACCGGCGCGCAGCATGTTGCTGCGCTGAAAGATCATGATCCATGAGGTCACCGATGCGGCTACCAGGGTCAGCATTACCAGTTGCACCACGACGCTGGCATTGCTGACCAGGCTCCACATGGAGGAATGGTCGACGACGTTAGCTTCCACGCTTTATCTCCTGCTCTGAGTGTGTACCCGCGCCGCTCACGCCGGCAAAGGCCGCGCGTAGAGCTTCGGGAATGGCCCGGGGTTTCAAACTATGGGTGCGCACACAGGCCACCAAAAACTGCCCTTCACAGAGCAGCACGTTATCCGTAGCCCGCCTGACCTGCTGCTTGAAACGCAGGCTGACACGGTTCAATTCGATGACATCGGCACTTACCAGCAACTCGTCGTCCAGTCGCGCCGGCGCGTGGTAGCGCGCTTCGCTGGAATGCACGACGAATAACAGGTCCTCCCCTGCCAGCGCGGATTGGGCAAAACCCAGTTCCCGCAGCCGTTCGGTTCGAGCCCGTTCCATAAACTTGAGGTAATTGACGTAGTAGACGATGCCGCCAGCATCGGTGTCCTCGTAATAAACGCGACAGCGATGTGCGAACGACTCCAGCCCGTTTTGCGCGCGCATACTCTAGTGCTTACTCCTCAGGTTGCCAATCGGCCAGGCAACTGTTTTTTCATTCTCGAACGCATTGACGCTCCAGGCGTCGTCTGGGACAGCACGAACTGGAAAAAAGTCGGCGTACAGAGCTCGTTCAATCGTCCACGGCATCGAGGAATTCGTCTACCACCGGCATCTCGCCCATTCGTGTCGGGATGTTTAAGCCAAAGTGCAGATAAGCATGGCGGGTCACCACGCGCCCACGAGGCGTGCGCATGATGTAGCCCTGTTGGATCAGGTACGGTTCCAGCACATCTTCAATGGTGTGGCGCTCTTCGCTGATGGCCGCCGCCAGGCTGTCCACGCCCACCGGGCCACCGTCGAACTTCTCGATCATGGTCAGCAGCAGGCGCCGGTCCTGGTGGTCGAAACCACGCTCGTCGATGTCCAGCAGGTTCAACGCCAGGTCGGCAATCGGCTTGGTGATGTGGCCCTTGGCCCGGACTTCGGCAAAATCCCGCACCCTGCGCAGCAGGCGGTTGGCGATCCGCGGCGTGCCCCGGGCACGCCGGGCGATCTCATACGCACCGTCCGGGTCCAGCGGCAACCCGAGGATGCCCGCCGAGCGGCTGACAATCGTCGCCAGGTCGGCGTTGTTGTAGAACTCCAGGCGCTGGACGATACCGAAGCGGTCGCGCAACGGGTTGGTCAGCATGCCTGCGCGAGTGGTAGCGCCCACCAGGGTGAAGGGCGGCAGGTCCAACTTGATGGAGCGTGCCGCCGGCCCTTCGCCGATCATGATGTCGAGCTGGAAGTCTTCCATGGCCGGGTACAGCACTTCCTCGACGATCGGCGACAGCCGATGGATTTCGTCGATGAACAGCACATCATGGGGCTCAAGGTTGGTCAGCAGCGCCGCCAGGTCACCCGGCCGCTCGAGGACCGGCCCGGACGTGCTCTTGATCGAGACGCCCATTTCCTGGGCAATGATGTTGGCCAGGGTGGTCTTGCCCAGGCCCGGCGGGCCGAAGATCAAAGTGTGGTCCAGCGACTCGCTGCGCCCACGGGCGGCCTGGATGAACAACTCCATCTGCTCGCGCACGGTCGGTTGACCGATGTAGTCGGCCAGGCTGACAGGACGAATCGCGCGGTCCTGGATTTCCTCGCGGTCACGGGGCGCGCCCGTGGCGGCGATCAGGCGGTCAGCTTCAATCACTTAAATCATTCCCTTCAGGGCACGACGAATCATGTCTTCAGTGCTCAGGCCTTTTTCCTTGATAGCGGAAATCGCCTTGCTGGCTTCCTGCGGCTTGTAGCCCAGGGAGATCAGCGCGGTGACTGCATCGTTTTCGGCGCTGACCGCAGGCGCAGGCGCATCCGGCTGGTTCGGCACCAGGGCGAACATCGCCGGCACCGCCTCCCAGGCCTTGAAGCGGTCCTTGAGTTCGACCAGCAGGCGCTCGGCGGTTTTCTTGCCCACACCCGGCACCTTGGTCAGGGCCGAGGTGTCCTGGGACTGCACACAACGCACCAATTCATCGACTTCCAGGCTCGACATCAAGGCCAGGGCCAGTTTCGGGCCGACGCCATTGAGACGGATCAGTTCGCGGAAGAAATCCCGCTCGCGCTTGCCGACGAAGCCATAGAGTAACTGCGCATCCTCGCGCACGACCAAATGGGTGTGCAGGGTCAGCGGCTCGCCGACCGACGGCAAGCGATACAGCGTGGTCATGGGCACTTCCAGCTCATAGCCCAGGCCGTTTACATCCAGAATCAGGTGCGGCGGCTGTTTTTCAGCCAGGGTGCCGCGCAAGCGTCCAATCACGTTTCAGATCCTTGGGTGTTGGCCAGCCTGCCGGCTGGCGAGTAACAGCCCGGGCAGGAAGGCCGACGACACAGGCGCAAGATGCTCGGGCTCACGAAAGATTGCGCTGATGCTATCAGAGACGCAGGCGCCCGCCACGACTGCGTGCGGTTCCCAGGCCGTGAGGCAACAGGCTGGAACGGGTATGGGCATGGCAAATGGCAATGGCCAGGGCGTCCGAGGCATCGATCTGCGGCTTGCTGACCAGTTTCAACAGGTGCATCACCATCATTTGCACCTGCTCCTTGTTCGCCGCCCCGGTTCCGACGACCGCCTGCTTGACCTGGGTCGCGGTGTACTCGGCGATCTCCAGGTTTTCCTCGGCGCCAGCAACGATTGCCGCGCCCCGGGCCTGCCCCAGTTTCAAGGCCGAGTCGGCGTTGCGCGCCATGAAAACCTTTTCGATGCCCATGGTCACCGGGCCGTAGGTCTGGATAACTTCGCGAACGCCGCGATAAACGATCTGCAAGCGCTCGTGCAGTTCACCCGCCCCGGTGCGGATGCAACCGGACGCGACGTACACGCAGCCGCGCCCGGTATCGCGAACCACACCGTAGCCGGTGATGCGCGAACCAGGGTCGATACCAAGGATTAAAGTCATAGCGCCTGCGAAAGGTAATGCGGTTACAAGAGGATACAGCTCATCAAGGGCTTGCAGTGGATCCGTGGCGAGGGAGCTTGCTCCCGCTGGGCTGCGCAGCAGACCTTTTTGGGAGCGCTTCGCACTCCAGCGGGAGCAAGCTCCCTCGCCACAATGATTTCAAACAAGCCTTGAGTGCCCGTCAGCCCAGCTGTTCAGCCACCGACTCCGGAATATCGGCATTGGAATAAACGTTCTGCACGTCATCCAGGTCTTCCAGCATGTCGATCAGCTTGAGCACCTTCTCGGCCCCTTCCAGGTCCAGTTCGGCACTTGTGGTCGGCTGCATGACGATCTCTGCGTCGGCGGGCTTGAAGCCGGCCGCCTCCAGGGCGTTGCGCACGGCATAGAAGCTGGCGAACGACGTGAACACGTCGAACGAACCGTCTTCATGACTGACCACGTCATCGGCGTCAGCCTCCAGGGCCGCTTCCGTCAGGGCATCTTCATCGAGGCCCGGCGCGAAGCTGATCTGCCCCTTGCGCTCGAACAGATAGGCCACCGAGCCGTCGGTGCCCAGGTTGCCACCGCATTTGCTGAACGCGTGACGCACGGCGGCGGCAGTACGGTTGCGGTTGTCGGTCATGCATTCGACCATCACCGCCACGCCGCCCGGGCCATAACCTTCGTAGGTCAGCTCTTCAACGTTGTCGGCCTCGGTCGCACCCGCGCCACGGGCGATGGCCCGGTCGATGATGTCGCGGCTCATGTTGGCACCCAGCGCCTTGTCCAGGGCCAGGCGCAAGCGCGGGTTGGAACCGGGGTCGCCGCCACCCTGGCGGGCCGCGACCGTCAGTTCACGGATCCACTTGGTGAAGATCTTGCCTCTCTTGGCATCCTGACGTTCTTTGCGGTGCTTGATGTTCGCCCACTTGGAATGACCTGCCATAACTCGCTCCGTTTCTCTTTGGAACATTGCCCGCCCTGCGCGTACGCAGTGGCCGGCAATCAGAAATATCGACCCCAATGAAAAGGCGCATCCGAAGATGCGCCCTCTCAGGTGCCAGCCTTACTCAGCCTTTGGCTGTTCACGCAGACGAATGTGCAACTCGCGCAATGCCTTGGCATCCACCACACCCGGCGCCTGGGTCATGACATCGGCCGCGCTCTGGGTTTTCGGGAACGCGATCACTTCACGAATCGACTGGGCGCCGGTCATCAGCATCACCAGGCGGTCCAGGCCGAAGGCCAGGCCACCGTGGGGCGGTGCACCGTACTTCAGGGCGTCGAGCAGGAAGCCGAACTTCTCTTCCTGCTCGGCTTCGTCGATGCCCAGCAGGCGGAACACTGCCTGTTGCATTTCCTTGCGATGGATACGGATCGAACCGCCACCCAGCTCGGTGCCGTTCAGGACCATGTCGTAAGCGCGCGACAGTGCGGTGGCCGGGTTGGCCTCCAACTCTTGTGGCGAGCACTTCGGCGCGGTGAACGGGTGGTGCAGCGCCGAGAAACTGCCGTCGTCGTTTTCTTCGAACATCGGGAAGTCAACGACCCACATTGGCGCCCACTCGCAAGTCAGCAGCTTCAGGTCGTGACCCAGCTTGATGCGCAGCGCGCCCAAGGCTTCGCTGACGATCTTGGCCTTGTCGGCGCCGAAGAACACGATGTCGCCGTCAACCGCGCCCACGCGATCGAGGATCACATTGAGGTTGGCTTCAGGGATGTTTTTCACGATCGGCGATTGCAGGCCATCAACACCCGCGGCGCGCTCGTTGACCTTGATGTAGGCCAGGCCCTTGGCACCGTAGATGCCGACGAACTTGGTGTAGTCGTCGATCTGCTTGCGCGGCATGCTGGCCCCGCCAGGAACGCGCAGGGCCGCGATACGGCATTTCGGGTCGTTGGCCGGACCGCTGAACACCTTGAACTCGACTTCCTTGAGCTGGTCAGCCACATCCACCAGTTCCAGCGGGTTACGCAGGTCCGGCTTGTCGGAACCGTAGCGGCGCATGGCCTCTTCGAAGGTCATGTGCGGGAACTCGCCGAATTCCAGGCCCAGCACTTCCTTGAACAGGTTGCGAATCATGCCTTCGGTCAGGCCCATGATGTCTTTTTCGTCGAGGAAGCTGGTCTCGATGTCGATCTGAGTGAACTCAGGCTGACGGTCGGCACGCAGGTCTTCGTCGCGGAAGCACTTGGCGATCTGGTAGTAGCGATCGAACCCGGCCACCATCAGCAGTTGCTTGAACAGCTGTGGCGATTGCGGCAAGGCGAAGAAGCTGCCGGGGTGGGTACGGCTCGGCACCAGGTAGTCGCGGGCGCCTTCCGGCGTGGCGCGGGTCAGGATCGGCGTCTCGACATCGAGGAAGCCGTTCTCGTCCAGGTAACGACGGATGCTGGTGGTCATGCGCGAACGCAGGCGCAGCTTCTCGGCCATCTCCGGGCGACGCAGGTCGATGAAGCGGTAGCGCAGGCGGGTTTCTTCGCCCACGTCGGAGTATTCGTTGAGTGGGAACGGCGGGGTTTCCGATTCGTTGAGCACTTCCAGCTCGTAACCCAGCACTTCGATCATGCCCGACGCCATGTTGGCGTTGCCGGCACCGGCCGGACGCAGGCGCACCTTGCCGGTGATCTTGACCACGTATTCACTGCGCACGCGGTCGGCGGTGGCGAAGGTGTCAGCGCGGTCCGGATCGAACACCACCTGGGCCAGGCCTTCACGATCACGGATATCGAGGAAAATCACCCCGCCATGGTCACGGCGACGATGGACCCATCCGCAAAGAGTAACTTCCTGACCTTCCAGGCTTTCGTTCAGTTGGCCGCAATAATGGCTGCGCATCATGGTAGTGGTTTCACTTCTCGTAATTCGAAATTCGGTTGGAGGACCTGCCCGTGCAAGCACTCGCGCGTGTTCAACTCAATCAGCTTTGTCGCCACCGGCCAAATTCTTCTTGGCGCCGGTCTTGAAGTCGGTTTCATACCAGCCTGTGCCGCCGAGGCGGAAACCAGGCATGGACAGCATCTTTTTCAGTTCTGGCGCCTGGCAGGCAGGGCAGTCGACCAGCGGTGCCGCGCTGATCTTTTGAATGGCTTCCATCTGATGACCACAGGAAGCACATTGATAGTCGTACATCGGCATGGGGTTGTCTCGGCGATCAGGTTACTCGCGCAAAGGCTGGGCTTTGCGGCAAAGAGCGGGATTATATCCATTAAATGCGGCCTGTGCAGCCGTAAGACCGCACAGGCCGTTTGCAGTCCGACTCAGTCATCGACAGGGCAGCTACCCGTCAATGACAGTCCGCCACCTGCGACACGGTTTCCTTCAAACCATGCACCACGCATACAACACGCACCAGCGCGCTGAAATTGCGTACCCCGCCATGGCGCAGGTGCACCTCTCTGTCGACATGGGACAGCAACGTACTGATGGAACAGCTGTTGAGCTGGGCCATGTCGCCGAGGATATCCCAATAGACCTGCTCCAGCCGCAGACAGGTGGCGAACCCGTTCAGACGAATGGATCGGGCCAGGGGACGCACCAGTTGCATATCGAACCCCCTGACGAACGGATCGACGCTGATGGACTGAAAGCGTCCACGCACCCCCTCCTCCGGTTCCTTTCCTTGAATCATACCGTTGACACTCCTTTGCCATACGAGCCTCTCAGTTGGAACAATCCACCTGTGGCTCTATGGAAGCTCAACGGCATCGCCAGTTCCAGACGACTTTATGACCATGGGCGTAGGACAAGCCAACAGCAGGCAGGCGACGAATTACGTCGTCCTACACCTGTGGCGAGGGAGCTTGCTCCCGTTCGGCTGCGCAGCAGGCGCAAAATCTTCCAGCCTCCAAAGAATCAGCGTCTGGTATGGGGGTCGCTTCGCAACCCAGCGGGAGCAAGCTCCCTCGCCACGACATACAACGCGCGCCCTATTAGTTTTCCAACAGCGCCCGCAGCATCCACGCGGTCTTTTCGTGAACTTGCATGCGCTGGGTCAGCAGGTCGGCGGTGGGCTCATCACTGACCTTGTCCAATAAAGGAAAGATGCCACGGGCCGTACGCGTCACCGCTTCCTGGCCCTCGACCAGTTGCCGGATCATGTCATCGGCGGCAGGCACGCCTTCCTCTTCCTTAATAGAAGACAGGCGCGCGTACACCGAGTAGGCCCCCGGAGCCGGGAAACCCAGGGCGCGGATGCGCTCGGCAATCAGGTCCACCGCCAGGGCCAGCTCGTTGTATTGCTCCTCGAACATCAGGTGCAGGGTGCGAAACATCGGCCCCGTGACGTTCCAGTGGAAATTGTGGGTCTTGAGATACAGCACATAAGTGTCCGACAGCAGGCGCGAAAGCCCGTCGACGATGGATTTGCGATCTTCTTCACTGATACCGATATCAATTGCCATGCTGGTTGATCTCCTGACGGTGATGAATTCGACAACGCCCCAAACTCTAGTGGTTTTGGCGGCCGATGGCCTGCGACAGATCGCCAGCCCTCCTGAACCGACAAGCCGGGGCAGCGGGCGGTTCCGACACCTCGAGGAATTCAACGCCGTTTGCCTGGCACCTTCAAGCATCGGCGAGTCTTTTCTGGCCGACGAACAGCGCGGTGCGCGCCCGTAACGGGTTTGAGAAGGCCCGAGCTTTACTGTTAAATAGGCAGTGTGTCGCTACGCTTATTTTCCCGGGTGTGGCGCATAGGCTGATTCGGGTACGTGTCCAACGCCTCTCATTGTTTCGAAGCGAACCGTCCCCGACCCGCTCTTCCTTGTGATCTGTCTTAACCGTGAGCCAATCAAAATGTTGAAAATCGTCCACTTGCTAATGGGCGCAGCTGCCCTGCTGCTGTCCTTCATCCCTAGCCTGGGTTCCGAAGCCACACCTTACCTGCAACACCCCGATGCACTGTACCTGGCCTTTTTCGGCCTGCTCAACCTGACCCTTGCACCCGTCATCCCTTACTGGAACAAAGGTCCACGTCACCAACTGCAAAACCTGGTCAGCGCCCTGCTGGTACTGGCCGTTGCCCTGCAAACCCTGGCCCTGCTGGCACCCATGCCGGAAATCGGCGGTCAACCGGCCATTCTGTTCAGCCTGGGTGCGGCACTGCTCGCCGTGGCACTGCACCTGGCCGTCAGCTTCTACAAGAAGTCGTCGCCGGCCGCCGCTGCGCAGAACTACGACATGTCCAACCGCGATACCGGCACGGTGAAGTGGTTCAATACGTCCAAAGGGTTCGGTTTCATCTCCCGCGACTCCGGCGATGACATTTTCGTGCATTTCCGGGCCATTCGTGGCGAAGGCCATCGCGTCCTGGTGGAAGGCCAGCGCGTGGAGTTCTCCGTGATGAACCGCGACAAGGGCCTGCAGGCCGAAGATGTGATCGCCGCGCTGCCGCGCCGCTGATCCCTGCCCCTAAAAAAACCGCGATGCAGCCTGGCTGCTCGCGGTTTTTTATTGCCCGTCAAACGAGAGTCGGGCCCAGTCAGTAGTGAGGAGGCGGCGCCTCTTCTTCGAACGACTCGAACTGCCCGGCCATTTCTTCCTGGCGCTTGAGCAACGCCGCCATCTGCAGTTGCAGACGCTCGACGATCCGCTGCTGCTCCACAAGCACATCGTTCAATGCCTGGATGGTGTCATCCTGAAACGCCAGGCGGCTTTCCAGATCGGTTACGCGGTCTTCAAGGTTCATGGTTCAGCCCTCCAGAAACTTGAAATCATCGGTCAAGGCCATTCGCAACCGTTCACGAATGGCCGCGACCTGCCCTGCATTATAAGGCTGGGCCGGGTGCTTGCCCCAGACCGGCGCGGGCCAGGCGGCGTCATCCCGTTTGCGCACGATGACGTGCATGTGCAGTTGACTGACAACGTTACCCAAGGTTGCAACGTTCATCTTGTCGGCATCGAACGAATCCTTGAGGGTTTCGGCCAACGCCGTGGTTTCTTTCCACAGCTGTTGTTGATCAACGTCATCCAATTGAAATAATTCGCTGATATCTTCCCGCCGCGGTACGAGGATGAACCACGGGTAGTTCGAATCGTTGGACAAGAGCAGTCGGCACAATGGGAAATCACCGATGGGCAATGTGTCTTGTTGCAGTCGTGGATCTAAAGCGAACACCGCGTGTACTCCTCGCTCGTTATCGGTTCTGCCCGGTTTGGCGGCCTACGGGCCTGCATCGGACTCAGATGCGCAGCATACCCGCGAACGCCGGATCGATCACGGTGTACCGTCCTGATGCTCGTCCTGCGAAGTTTTTTTCAACACACAGCATCAACCTGTGCAAGCTGACGCACCAACACAGCGCAAGCGGCACCACACAGTCCTGACAGGATCGTGCCAGGGGCCCAGGCAAGGCTTCGGCGTTGTAAGATTTTCGTACAGACGGAAAATTTTTTGCACCAAAACAGCACAGTGCGTCTACGCTCAGTGCACAAAGCATCCGTGATCTACTCACTGGGTAGGGTGAACCGGTAACGTTTTTGATTGTCTCGCCGCGTTTGTCGGCGTCAAACACGAGAGCCGCACACGAGTCAACCCTATTTAAAACAAGGCCTTTGGCGCCCGGTTTCATGAGGTTTCACCGCGTCAACCGGCGAAATGTGAAAAAAATGTAAACGAAATTCGGGTTTGAGCATGCTTGTTGCATTCATCCCCGCACTGTCCAAAGGCCTCGCCGGAAGCGAGAACCTGCCGACATACAAATTAAAGTGGCAAGGCTGCCCACAGGAGCTTCAAGCGCGGTAATGACGGACTCTTTACACCGATGCCGGAAAAGAAAAAACAACATTAAGTTGTGGATACGGTTGCGTCGGACCAGCTGAAATGCGACATGGATCGAGCCATTGGCGACATGGTCGTAAAGAAGCTGAAAGGTTGAATGGGCAAGTATCGCCAAAGAATGTCGACGTGATATAAGTTTGCGCCGACACAAAAAGAAAGAGCCGCCCAGATAAAAAAACAGGTGGGACGGCAGTACTCTTCTAAAAACCAAAGGAGCAAATCACGATGCGCGTGATGAAGTGGAGCATGATCGCACTGGCTGTATCGGCCAGTACCTCGCAGTTCGCAATGGCCTCTTCCCAGGAAGAATCCAAGGGTTTTATTGAAGATCAGAGCTTGACTGTTCTGACCCGTGCGCTGTACATGAACCGTGATTTCAAGAACAACCCAAGCACTTCACAAAGTTATCGTGAAGAGTCTGGTGTTGCCGCTCGTGCCATCTACGAGTCGGGTTTCACTCAAGGTACCGTTGGTGTAGGCGTTGATGGCTTCGCATTTGGCACCGTTCGCATTGATGGCGGTAGCGGTCGTGCCGGTAACGGTCTGTTCGCTCGTGACAGCGACGGCAACCTGGAAGACACACAATCGAAGGTGGGCGGCGCGGTTAAATTCCGTCTGTCCGACACCGTCCTGAAATACGGTAACCAGTTCACCACCAGCCCGGTTTTCTCGACTGACGACAGCCGTCTGCTGCCAGAAGTTGCCACGGGTACGCTGATCACCAGCAAAGAAATCAAAGGCTTGGAGTTGAGCGCAGGTCATTTCAACGCCATCAGCTCGCAAACTGGCATGGGAGATGACGGCCTTGGCCTGAAATCTGCTGACATCGTTGGCGCAACCTACCAGTTCACCGACAATTTCGTAGCAGGCGTAGCGGCTTCCGACGTTGAAGATCACTACAAAAAGAAATACATCAACCTGAACTACACCCTGCCGATCAACGAAGATCAGTCCCTGAACTTCGACTTCAACGGTTATGACAGCCAGGATCAGGGCCAGAAGCTCAGCGGCGACGTTGACAACCGCATCTGGTCCCTCGCAGCAGCCTATGCCATCGGTGCCCACAAGTTCACCCTGGCTCACCAGCGCTCCTCCGGTGACACCGGCTATGTGTATGGCGTTGACGGCGGCGGTACCATTTTCCTCGCCAACTCCATCCAGTACTCCGACTTCAACGGTCAGGACGAGCGCTCCTGGCAGGCTCGCTACGACCTGAACATGAAGACCTACGGCGTTCCTGGCCTGAGCTTCATGACTCGTTACGTTACCGGTGACAACATCGAGACTGGCGGCGCAGAAGGCAAAGAGCACGAGTGGGACTTCGAAACCAAGTACGTTATGCAAAGCGGTCCAGCCAAGGACCTGTCTTTCCGCGTACGTGCTGCGTTCTACCGTGCTAACTCTGACTACAACGCCATCAACGGCAACGACAACAATGACACCCGTCTGATCATCGAATACCCACTGAGCATCTTGTAATTCAGTGCTAGTTCGATAGCGACACCCGCAACAAGCAAAAAACCGCTCATCTGGATCAGGTGAGCGGTTTTTTTATATCCATTGCAATGTAAGCTTTAGCACAACTTTTTAAATAGCAAGCTAACTAAACATAACCTGACCTGACCCCAGGCCAAGTTATAGTCGAATCATTATTGCGCTGCTCCTTCCTGAACCACCCGAATCACTCGCTGTGGAAACGGAATATCAATACCGGCATCCTTCAAACGATCCCGCGCCTGCTCATTAAGCATGAACATCACGCTCCAGTAGTCCGCGGTCTTGACCCAGATACGCAGCGACACCGTGATGGAACTGTCGCCCAAGGTGGAAATCACCGCTTCAGGCGCCGGATCCGCCAGCACACGCTCATCCTTGGCCAGGTCCAGCAGCACTTCCCGGGCTTTTTGCAGGTCGGCCTGGTAATCCACGCCGACATCGAACACCACCTTGCGGGTCGGCTGGCGGTTGGTGTTGGTAATGATGCCGTTCGAGAGATTGCCGTTGGGCACAATGACAGTCTTGTTGTCACCGGTGCGCAACACGGTGTGGAAGATCTGGATGCTGTCGACCGTACCGGCCACACCTTGGGCTTCGATCCAGTCACCGATGCGGAACGGACGGAACAGCAGGATCAACACGCCACCCGCGAAGTTCGCCAGGCTGCCTTGCAGGGCCAGGCCAATCGCCAGGCCGGCGGCACCAATGGCGGCAACGAACGAAGTGGTTTCCACACCGATCATCGAAGCGACGCTGACGATCAACAATATCTTCAGAATGATGTTGGCCAGGGTACTGATGAACCCTTGCAGCGCCAGGTCAGCGTTACGCAGGGCCAGCAGCGCACCCAGTTTCTGCGTGACTTTGTTGATCAACCACCAGCCGATGGCCAGGGTGATGACCGCCAGCAGCACGCGGCTGCCGTATTCCATGATCATGGGGATCCAGGTCTGGGAAGCCTTGACCAGGTTGTCCACTTCAGCATTCAAGTCCATCAAATTCTCCTTTATTCCTGTTACCACTAAAAAACCTGCAGAGACTCATTGTGGCGAGGGAGCTTGCTCCCGCTGGCTGCGTAGCAGCCCCTTATAGGTGGGCGCTTCGCACCCAAGCGGGAGCAAGCTCCCTCGCCACAGGGTCACTGAAGTATCAATCGCGGAAATTATTGAATTGCAGTGGCATGCCGAATTCCTTGCCGCGCAATGCCGCAATGGCTTCCTGCAAGTCGTCACGCTTTTTGCCGGTGACTCGCACCTGCTCGCCCTGGATGGCGGCTTGCACCTTGAGCTTGGCGTCCTTGATATGAGCGACGATCTTCTTCGCCAGTTCCTTGTCGATGCCTTCCTTGAGCACGGCTTCCTGCTTCATCAGCTTGCCCGAGGCATAGGCGTCCTTGACCTCGAGGCACTGCACGTCGATCTTGCGCTTGACCAGCGCCAGCTTGAGGATCTCGATCATCGCCTCGAGCTGGAACTCGGCCTCGGCGGTCAGGTTCACGGTCAGGTCTTTTTCCTTGAACTCGAAACTGCCCTTGCCCTTGAGGTCATAACGACGGTCGAGTTCCTTGACGGCGTTTTCAACCGCGTTGGTGACTTCGTGCTTGTCCAGTTCGGATACCACGTCGAATGACGGCATGTAGTGTTCTCCAAATAAAAAGGCGCGCCAGTATCAACGGCGCGCGCTTGGCTTGTGGTTAAAATCGGGCTCATTATAACGGCTCTTTTCCTGCCGACACTGCGAGCCCTCAGATGCCTGCGCCAATCCGAGTAAAAAACTGATGTCGACCACCTGGCATGTCCTGGGGGCCGGCAGTCTCGGCACGTTGTGGGCCACGCGCCTGGCCCGGGCCGGGTTGCCGGTTCGGCTGGTGCTGCGCAACGAAGCCCGCCTGCAAGCCTACCGAAGCGCCGGCGGCCTGACGCTGATGGAACAGGGCCAGGCGCAGAGCTACCCGATACCTGGCGAAACGGCGGACAACCCAGAACCGATCAGGCGCCTGCTATTGGCCTGCAAAGCCTACGACGCGGAAGCGGCCGTGGCCTCGGTGGCCCATCGCCTGGACGCCGAATCGGAACTTATCCTGTTGCAGAACGGTCTCGGCAGCCAGGACGCGGTGGCCAATTGTGTGCCCCAAGCCCGTTGCATCAGCGCCTCCAGCACCGAAGGCGCGTTCCGCGACGGTGACTGGCGCGTGGTATTCGCCGGCCACGGCTACACCTGGCTGGGCGACCCGGCTCACCCAGTGGCGCCGTTCTGGCTCGACGACTTGGCCGCCGCTGGCATTCCCCACGAATGGAGCGCCGACATCCTCACCCGGCTCTGGCGCAAGCTGGCGCTCAATTGCGCAATCAACCCGCTGACCGTGCTGCATCACTGCAAGAACGGCGGCTTGCAGGAACACCGCTGCGAAGTGGCGACCTTGTGCGCAGAACTCACCGACCTGCTCGAACGCTGCGGCCAGCCCGCTGCGGCCGAAGATTTACAGCCGGAAGTCGAACGGGTGATCCAGGCCACGGCCGCCAATTATTCCTCGATGTACCAGGATGTCGCCAATCGGCGCCGCACCGAAATCAGCTACTTGCTCGGTTATGCCTGCAAGGTCGCCCAACGCCATGAACTGAGCGTGCCGCACCTGGAACAACTGCGACAGCGACTGATTGTCCACTTGCACAACCTCGGATTGCCCAGCGACTGAGCAGCGGCTACGCTGGCCCTCGTATTCCTTTTTAGCGACGAGTCTGATGCCATTGCGCCAGCGCCTTGAAAACCTCCCGGTCGGCCAGAAACTGCTGGCCGCCCTGTTGGTGTTGTTGACCACTGTCCTGCTGGTGGCCAACCTGACCTTTATCAGCGCCGCCTACTACATCTCCCAGGAAAGCATGGCACCCCAGGCCCTGCAGACCATTGGCCGGCTGGTGGCCAATCCAAGCCTGATCTCCGACGCCCTGCAATCGCCACAAAGCGCCCAACGCTTGCTCGACGAGCTCAACAGCTACGCACCGTTGCGGGCGGCGGCGCTGTACGACGGCCAGGGCGAACGCCTGGCACAACTGCAACAGGGCGAAAAGCTCAAGCTGCCGGACCATTACCGCAACATACAAGCCTGGCAGGCGGGCGAATTTCGCAGCAACCAGGTCATTACCCTGCCCCGTCCCGGCACGGTGCCCGGCCATCTGTTACTGGTGGCCAGCAGCGAATTGCCGACCGCGTTCTACACCGGCACCCTGACTGCCAGCCTCGGCATCCTGATTTTCAGCGTGTTGCTGTGGCTGATCATTGCCCAGCAGATCAAGCGCCTGATCACCCAGCCAATCCATCAACTCGAAGAACTGTCACGCCAGGTCACCCGCGAAGAGAACTATGCCCTGCGTGCCGCACGCGGCAACCACGATGAGATCGGCAGCCTGGCCGAAGCGTTCAACACCATGCTCTCGCGCATCGAAGCCCGGGAGCAGCAACTCAAGCGCGCGCGGGACGACTCCCAGGCCGCCTACGACCAGGCCCAGGGCCTGGCGGAAGAAACCCGCCACACCAATCGCAAGCTGGAACTGGAAGTCCAGGTGCGCAGCAAGATCGAGAAAAAGCTCACCGGCTTCCAGAATTACCTCAACAGCATTATCGACTCCATGCCGTCGGCGCTGATCGCCCTCGACGAGCAGCTCTACGTCACCCAATGGAACCAGGAAGCCAGCGCCCTCTCCGGCACACGGCTGGACGAGGCGCTGAACCAGCCGATCTTCCTCGCCTTCGAACCGCTCAAACCCTACCTGCCGCAGCTCAAGCAGACCGTCGAGCAGCACACGGTGGCCAAGATCGAACGCGTCACTTGGACCAAGGACGACGAAGCCCGGCATTACGCCCTCACCTTCTACCCGCTGATGGGCGGCGCCGGGCGTGGCGTGGTGATCCGGATCGATGACATCACCCAGCGCCTGTCGCTGGAAGAAATGATGGTGCAATCGGAGAAAATGCTCTCGGTCGGCGGTCTCGCGGCGGGCATGGCCCATGAAATCAACAACCCGTTGGGTGCGATCCTGCACAACGTGCAGAACATCCGCCGTCGCCTGTCGCCGGAACTGCCCAAGAACCTCGAACAGGCCGAGCTGCTGGGTATCCAGTTAGAGGAGGTCAATCGTTACCTCCAGGGTCGGGAGATCCCGCAGTTGCTCGACGGCATCCAGCAAGCCGGCGCCCGGGCGGCAAAAATCGTCACCCACATGCTCAGTTTCAGTCGTCGCAGTACCCGGCAAATGGCGCCTTGCGACCTGCCCGCGCTGATCGACCAGGCAGTGGAAATCGCTGGCAACGACTTCGACCTGGCCATCGGTTTCGACTTCAAGGGCCAGGCGATCACCCGTCAGTTCGACCCGAACCTGGGCCCGGTGCCCGGCACGGCCAACGAGCTGGAACAGGTGCTGCTCAACCTGCTGAAAAACGCCGCCCAGGCGATCCATCAGCGCCAGGACGACAGCGAACCGGGGCGTATCATCCTGCGCACGCGGTTGAATCCGCCGTGGGCGGAAATCCAGGTCGAGGACAATGGCATCGGCATGAGCGAGAACGTGCGCAAACGTACCTTCGAACCTTTCTTCACCACCAAGGAGATCGGCCAGGGCACGGGCCTGGGGCTGTCGGTCTCGTATTTCATCATCACCAACAACCACAAGGGCCAGATGGAAGTGCAGTCGGCGCCGGGCCAAGGCACCTGCTTCACCTTGCGCCTGCCCCTGGCCGGCACTTCGATGGTGCCGCAGGAAAACAGACAACTGGAGCGCTGAGCATGGGTTTTCGCCTGTCGAAGATTTACACCCGCACCGGCGACACAGGTGAAACCGGGTTGGGCGATGGTCGCCGCGTGGCAAAGGACCACCCACGGGTCGAGGCCATCGGCGAAGTGGATACACTGAATAGCCAGCTGGGTTTATTGCTGGCCGGGCTCGCCACTGAAACGACCCGGCATCCGGGGCTGAAGGAGGTCAGTGACGTGCTCGCGCCTTGTCAGCACCGTCTGTTCGACCTCGGCGGGGAACTGGCAATGCCGGCCTATCAGGCCTTGAACGTCGCAGAAATCGAGCGGCTGGAAGCGGCGATCGATGGGTGGAACGAGGAATTGGGCCCCCTGGAAAACTTCATCCTGCCAGGTGGCTCGACGCTGGTAGCCCAGGCCCACGTCTGCCGCAGCCTGGCCCGCAGCGCCGAGCGGCGCTGCCAGCAATTGAACGCCATGGAGCCGCTGGCCGGGCCGGGGCTGGCCTATATCAATCGGTTGTCGGATCTGCTGTTCGTGGCGGCGCGGGTCATTGCCCGACGACAAGGGGTGGCGGAAGTGCTTTGGGTGGCGGCGGCCAAGCCTGAGGGCTGATCACCTGCATGATCGTTCCCCACGCTCTGCGTGGGAATGCAGCCCGGGACGCTCCGCGTCCCTCCAGAGCCGAACGCGGAGCGTCCGTTGAGGCATTCCCACGCGGAGCGCGGGAACGATCGGTTCACTGCTGCTTCAAGCCTCTGGCCAAAACGCCCGAATCCCCGCCACACCCTGCGCCCCGGCTTCCCAGGCCTGTTGCCGCTCGCCAGGCCCGACCCCGCCCAACAGATAGACCGGCCTGTTGAAGCCCTCGATCAAGCGCGCCGCCTCTGCCCACCCCAACGGCTGTGCATCGGGATGGGTCTGGGTCGGTTGCACCGGCGAGAGTGTCACGAAGTCCACGTCCATCTGCTGCGCCAGGGACAGTTCCTCAGCGTTATGGCAGGAGGCCGCCAGCCAGCGGTCCTTGCCAAACGGTCGACCGGCCGCTGCATGCTTGCGCAGTTGCGCGGCGGTAATGTGCCAGCCAGCGGAAGGAAAATCCCCCAGCCATTCGAACGGGCCCTTGAGCATCAGCTGGGCCTTGCCGGCACACAGCCCCGCCGCGTCCACCGCCAGATCACGGTATTGCGGGTCGTAACCGTTGGGGGCACGTAGCTGGACCAACTTGATCCCACCGGCAATCGCCTTCTGCATGCCGCGCAGCAAGGCCGGTGTTTCAAGGCCGTCAGGCGTGATCAGGTACTCACCCGGCAAACGGGCCGCCGCGACAATCGGCTGATTGGCCGCCGGAAACTCATAGTTCGTCAGATCTCGGGCCGTCACCCAGGCCAACGGCTGCCCTTCGGCGCCGTGGGGCTGGCCGGTGAACGCCGAGACTTCCCAGACATCCAGCAACACCTGTTTGTCCGGGTAATCGTGGCGCACCTTGATCAACGGTCGGGCCGCATCGACGACAATGCACAGCTCTTCATGAAGTTCACGGGCCAGGGCGGCTTCGACGGACTCATCGGCCTCGACCTTGCCACCGGGGAACTCCCACAGGCCGCCCTGGTGCTGGGTGTCGGCCCTTCGGGCGATCAGGATTTTACCGACGGCGTCGCGAATGACCGCCGCCGCCACATGGACTCGTTTCACCGCGCAGTGTCCTCCAGGCCAGCTTGTTGCCACGCCTTGAACGCCGGCCATTGATAAAGGGTTTCGACGTAGGCCTCATCGACCTCCGACAGTTTCACCTGATAAGTGCGCAAGCGCACGGCAACAGGGGCAAAAAACGCATCGACCAGGCTCACGCGGCCAAACAGATAGGGACCGGTTTCGGTAGCCGCCGCACGGCACTCCGCCCATAGCGCCAGCATCCGCTGGATTTCCGCCTGCACGTCAGATGGCATCGGCGACAACGGCGCATCGTGCAGCAGGTCCATGGGCATGTGGCTGCGCAGGGCTAAAAAACCGCTGTGCATCTGCGCACAAGCCGAGCGAGCCTGGGCCCGGGCGGCAACATCCTTGGGCCAGAGATTGGCCTCGGGAAACTGTTCAGCCAGGTATTCGGCAATCGCCAGGGAGTCGGCGATCACGCCGAACTCGGTCTTGAGCAGCGGGACCTTGGCCGTGGCCGAATACTTGAGCAGCTTCTCGCGGGTGTCGGGCTGGTCGAGCCTGACCAGCTCTTCGGTGTACTTCGCGCCGGTCAGCGCCAGGGCCAACGCGCCGCGCAGGGACCAGGAAGAAATGCGTTGGTCGCCAATGATCAGGTGCATGCTCATGCCTGGATTCCTTTCTTATGGTTCTGAGGTGTCTGTTCTGGCGCCATCGCGAGCAAGCTCGCTCGCGATGGCAGCAACTCGGTCCCGAGCCTGTTAAGTCCGGTACTCAGCGTTGATCTTGACGTACTCGTGGGACAGATCAGTGGTCCAGATGGTTTCGCTGCAATCACCCCGTCCCAGCTCGATACGGATGGTGATTTCTTCCTGTTGCATGACCGCCGCGCCCTGGGCTTCGGTGTAAGTCGCAGCGCGAGCGCCTTGGCTGGCAATGCAGACTTCGCCGAGGAACACGTCGATCTTGCTCACGTCCAGTTCAGGCACGCCGGCACGGCCAACGGCGGCGAGAATGCGGCCCCAGTTAGGGTCGGAGGCGAACAGCGCGGTCTTGATCAGCGGCGAGTGGGCCACGGTGTAGCCGACATCCAGGCATTCCTGGTGATTGCCACCGCCGTTCACCTGCACGGTCACGAACTTGGTCGCGCCTTCACCGTCACGCACGATGGCCTGGGCCACTTCCATGCACACTTCAAACACCGCCTGCTTCAGCGCCGCGAACAGCGGGCCGCTGGCTTCGGTGATTTCCGGCAGGCTGGCCTTGCCGGTGGCGATCAGCATGCAGCAGTCGTTGGTGGAGGTGTCGCCGTCGATGGTGATGCGGTTGAACGACTTGTTGGCGCCGTCAAGCATCAGGTCTTGCAGCACTTGGCGCGAGACCTTGGCGTCGGTGGCGATGTAGCCAAGCATGGTCGCCATGTTCGGACGGATCATGCCAGCACCTTTACTGATACCGGTGACCGTGATGGTCACGCCATCGTGCTCGAACTGGCGGCTCGCGCCCTTGGGCAAGGTGTCGGTGGTCATGATGCCGGTGGCGGCGGCGGCCCAGTTGTTTTCCGACAGATCATCGAGAGCGGCTTGCAACGCACCTTCGATCTTCTCGACCGGCAGCGGCTCGCCGATCACGCCGGTGGAATACGGCAGCACCTGGCTGGCGTCGACACCGGTCAGTTCCGCCAGCTTGGCGCAGGTGCGCTCGGCAGCGGCCAGGCCTGGCGCGCCGGTACCGGCGTTGGCGTTACCGGTGTTGGTCAGCAAGTAACGCACCGGTCCCTGCACGCGTTGCTTGGCCAGGATGACTGGAGCGGCGCAAAAGGCGTTGAGGGTGAACACGCCAGCGACCGTCGAACCTTCGGCGCAACGCATGACCACGACATCCTTGCGCCCGGGGCGCTTGATGCCCGCCGAAGCGATACCGAGTTCAAAACCGGCAACCGGGTGCAACGTGGGCAACGGACCAAGACCAACAGCCATGAATGCGCTCCTAAATGAGATGTATATCGACGCCATCCTCATTGGGACGGCGAATCAAAATGGCAAAACGCCGCGACGGATAAAATCCGGTCGCGGCGCGGGTGGTTCAGCGTTGAAACGGGGTTACTGGATCTGCCCGTGGCAATGCTTGTATTTCTTGCCCGAACCGCAGTAGCACAGTTCGTTACGACCCAGCTTCTGTTCGTTGCGCACCGGTGCGGTCGCCAAGGCGACATCCACATCGACGCCCTCTTCGGCGACCACTTCCAGGCCCGGGGCTTCGGCGTGTTCGAACTGCATGCGCGCAGCCAGGGCTTCGGCTTCCTGGCGCAGGCGGGCTTCTTCTTCGGCCGGGTCTTCGCGGCGAACCTGAACGTGAGACAGCACACGGATCGAGTCGCGCTTGATCGAGTCGAGCAACTCGGAGAACAGCGTGTAGGACTCGCGCTTGTACTCCTGCTTCGGGTTCTTCTGGGCGTAGCCGCGCAAATGGATACCGTGGCGCAGGTGGTCCATGGTCGACAGGTGGTCTTTCCACAGGTCGTCCAGCACCCGCAGCACAATCTGCTTCTCGAAGGAGCGCAGTGCTTCGGCGCCGGCCTGGTCTTCCTTCTCGTTGTACGCGGCGATCAGTTCGGCCAGCAGCTTCTCACGCAGGGTTTCTTCGTACAGGTGATCGTCTTCGTCGAGCCATTGCTGGATCGGCAAGGCCACGCCGAAGTCGCTCTGCAAGGCGGCTTCCAGGCCGGCGACGTCCCACTGCTCCGGCAACGATTGCGGCGGAATGTGGGCGCTGACGGTGGCGTTGAGCACGTCCTGGCGGAAATCGGCGATGGTTTCGCCAATGTTGTCGGCGGCCAACAAACTGTTACGCATGTGATAGATCACTTTACGCTGTTCGTTGTTGACGTCGTCGAACTCCAGCAGTTGCTTACGAATGTCGAAATTGCGGCCTTCGACCTTGCGCTGGGCCTTCTCGATGGCGTTGGTCACCATGCGGTGCTCGATCGCCTCGCCCGGCTGCATGCCCAAGGCCTTCATGAAGTTCTTCACCCGGTCAGAGGCGAAGATGCGCATCAGGCTGTCTTCCAGGGACAGGTAGAAACGGCTGGAACCGGCGTCGCCCTGGCGACCGGCACGGCCACGCAGTTGGTTGTCGATACGACGCGACTCGTGACGCTCGGAGGCGATCACCTGCAGACCGCCGGATTCGAGCACCTGTTGGTGACGTTTCTGCCAGTCGGCCTTGATCTGCGCGATCTGCTCTGGGGTCGGGCTTTCCAGGCTGGCAACTTCCACTTCCCAGTTGCCGCCCAAGAGGATGTCGGTACCACGACCGGCCATGTTGGTGGCGATGGTCAGCGCACCCGGGCGACCGGCCTGGGCGATGATCTCGGCTTCCTTCTCGTGGAACTTGGCGTTGAGGACCTTGTGCTCGATGCCTTCCTTGTTGAGCAGGGCGGACATGTGCTCGGAAGTCTCGATGGTGGCGGTACCCACCAGGATCGGACGGCCCTGGGCCATGCCTTCCTTGATGTCGCTGATGATCGCCGCGTACTTCTCTTCGGCGGTCAGGAACACCAGGTCGTTGTAGTCTTTACGGGCCAATGGCTTGTTCGGCGGAATCACCACCACTTGCAGGCCGTAGATCTGGTGGAACTCGAACGCTTCGGTGTCGGCCGTACCAGTCATGCCGGACAGCTTGTTGTACAGGCGGAAGTAGTTCTGGAAGGTGGTCGAGGCCAGGGTCTGGCTCTCGGCCTGGATGTTCAGGCCTTCCTTCGCCTCGATGGCCTGGTGCAGGCCTTCGGACAGGCGACGACCCGGCATGGTACGGCCGGTGTGTTCGTCCACCAGTACGACCTGGCCGTCCTGCACGATGTATTCGACGTTGCGATGGAACAGCTTGTGCGCACGCAGGCCAGCATAAACGTGGGTCAGCAGGCCCAGGTTGTGGGCCGAGTACAGGCTCTCGCCTTCAGCCAGCAAACCAATACGGGTGAGCATTTCCTCGACGAACTGGTGACCCGCTTCGTTGAGCTCGACCTGACGGGTCTTCTCGTCAACGGTGTAGTGCCCGGGCTGGGTCACTTCGCCTTCGACTTCCTCGACGTGCAACTTGAGCTGCGGGATCAGCTTGTTGATCTCGATGTACAGCTTGGAGCTGTCCTCGGCCTGACCGGAAATGATCAGCGGGGTACGGGCTTCGTCGATGAGGATGGAGTCCACTTCGTCGATCACGGCAAAGTTGAGTTCACGCTGGAATTTTTCTTCCATGCTGAACGCCATGTTGTCGCGCAGGTAGTCGAACCCGAATTCGTTGTTGGTGCCGTAGGTGATGTCGGCGGCGTAGGCGGCGCGCTTCTCTTCCGGCGGCTGGAACGGCGTGACGACACCGACAGTCAGGCCGAGGAATTCATAGAGCGGGCGCATCCAGTTGGCGTCGCGGCGGGCCAGGTAGTCGTTGACCGTCACGACGTGCACGCCCTTGCCGGACAGTGCGTTGAGGTACACGCCCAAGGTCGCCACGAGGGTCTTGCCCTCACCGGTACGCATTTCGGCGATCTTGCCTTCGTGCAAGGTCATGCCGCCGATCAACTGAACGTCGAAGTGGCGCATGCCCATGATCCGCTTGCCGGCTTCACGGGCGACCGCAAAGGCTTCAGGCAGGAGCTGGTCAAGGGTTTCCCCCTTGGCGATGCGGTCCTTGAATTCGGCAGTCTTGGCGCGTAACTGATCGTCCGAAAGGGCCACCATTTGCTCTTCGAAGGCATTGACAGTCTGTACCGTCTTGAGCATGCGCTTGACTTCACGCTCGTTCTTGCTTCCAAAAAGTTTCTTTAACAAAGGCGCAAACATATCGGCAGGATCTTCCACACTAAAGGGATGGAGGGCGGCCCCGTGAGTCGCCCGTGCAGCCCTCATGGCCGCATGCGAACGAGCATTCTACCCGGAAACGATGGAGAGGAAAGTGGCGTTATTCCACGATGCTGGCACAGCGCTGTGACGGGGCTTGCATAAAATAAGGGCTTTTGCGCGAACTTCAACCCACAAAAGGCAGAAGTTACGCTTTGGTTGCGCGGGTAAAAGCCGCTGGGTATCAGGCCGAGGCGTGCCCGGCGCTTTCTGCTACCATGGCGCCTCTGTCACTTGCGGTATTCATTCATGGCCTTCCGCCCTCTTCCAGCCAAGGCACCCGCCGTTCTGCTGCGCGAAGCCAAGCCGCTGAAAGCCATCTTCGGCCACGCCAGACGCCTGGGCCACTTGCAGCGCCTGCTCGACAGCCAGTTGCAGCCTGCCGCGCGCGAGCATTGCCACGTGGCGTCCTGGCGCGAAGGCAGCTTGCTGCTGATCGTCACCGACGGCCACTGGGCCACACGCCTGCGCTATCAGCAAAAACGCCTGCTGCGCCAACTCCAGGCGTTCGAAGAATTCACCAACCTGACGCGGATCCTGTTCAAGGTGCAACCGCCCACCGTCCAGGTCGGCGCCAAAGGGCACACGCTGGATTTGTCCACCGACGCCGCGGCGACTATCCAGGCCACGGCGGACGGCATCACCGACCCCAACCTGCGGGCGGCGCTGGAACGGTTGGCGGCGCATGCGCGGCCCAAGGGCTGAGAGTTTCGGCGCCTGTTGAACCGCTATCGCGAGCAAGCCCGTTCTCACCATCAGTTTAATCGCGAAGCAAGACACAAGCGGGCTTGCTCGCGAAAGGGGCGACTCGGTCCCGACTACCGGCGGCGCTTGCTGCCACCGAGCAACGAGCCCATCAACCCCCGCACCAATTGCCGCCCCAACTGATTGGCCGCCTGGCGCATCGCCGATTTAAGCGCCTGACCGGCCGCGGTGCCGAGGAATTCCCCGGCCTTTTCGGTGAAGCTCGGTTCTTCCGCCGTCGGCTTACCCGGTGCCTCTTCGGCCTGCGGTTCCAGCCCTTTGCGGCCCATCAGCACTTCATAGGCCGACTCGCGATCAATGGGCTTGTCATAGCGCCCTTGCAGCGACGAGCTGGCGATCAACCCGGCGCGCTCAGCCTCGCTCAGCGGCCCGATGCGTGATTGCGGCGGCGCCACCAACACGCGCTGGACCATTTCCGGCGTGCCTTTTTCCTGCAAGGTGCCCACCAGGGCTTCACCGATGCCCAGTTCGGTCAGCACCGCCAGGGCATCGAACTGCGGGTTGGGCCGGAAACCGTCGGCCACCGCCCGCAGGGATTTCTGCTCCTTGGCAGTGAAGGCCCGCAAGCCGTGCTGAATGCGCAAGCCCAACTGCGCCAGCACGTCGTCCGGCAAATCGCCCGGCGACTGGGTCACGAAATACACCCCCACGCCCTTGGAACGGATTAGCCGAACCACTTGTTCCAGGCGCTCCTGCAAGGCCTTGGGCGTCCCGGCAAAGAGCAGGTGCGCCTCGTCGAAGAACAGCGCCAGCAGCGGTTTGTCTGCATCGCCGCGCTCGGGCAACTGCTCGAACAGCTCGGCCAGCAGCCACAACAGGAACGTCGCGTAGACCTTCGGTGCTTCATGGACCAGGCGGCTGGCGTCGAGCAAGTGGATACGGCCACGGCCATCGCTGGCCGGTTGCAGGATGTCTTCGAGCTGCAAGGCTGGCTCGCCGAACAACGCGTCCGCCCCCTGCTGTTCCAGGGTGGACAAGCGTCGCAACAACGCCTGGCTGGAACCGGTGGTCATCAAGGCCGCGTCGTCCCCCAGCAATTCTGGGTTGTCCTTGAGATGATTGAGCAGCGCCTTCAGGTCCTTGAGGTCCAGCAACAACAGGCCTTCGCGGTCGGCCACCTTGAACGCGGCGTAGAGCGCCGACTGCTGGCTGTCCGTCAGTTCCAGCAGACTGCCGATCAACAACGGGCCCATTTCACTCAAGGTGGTGCGCAGCGGATGACCGGACTGGCCGTGGATATCCCACAAGGTCACCGGGTAAGCCTGGGGCTTGTGGTTGAGCCAGGGCATGCCGGCGATACGCTCGGCGATCTTGCCCTGGGGATTGCCGGCAGCGCCCAGGCCGCACAGGTCACCCTTGATGTCCGCCGCGAACACCGCCACGCCGGCATCGCTGAACATTTCGGCCAGGCGCTGCAAGGTGACGGTCTTGCCGGTACCGGTGGCGCCCGCCACCAGACCATGACGGTTCGCCAGGCGCATGGCCTGGGCGATGGGCTGGCCGCTAAGGTCGGCCCCGATAACGAGTTGCGATGAGTCAGGCATGTAGTCACCCGTGGTGTTTGCGATATGACGCCATTTTGCACGCTTATATAAAAGCATGCCTGGCGCATTAAGCCCCCGGCGCTGGAAATAAAAATCGCATGTGATCGCACTCATGTGGCGAGGGCGCTTGCTCCCGCTGGGCTGCGAAGCGGCCCCAAAATCTTGGGAGTCCTTCGCCCTGGAGCACCAGCCCGGTCCAGCGGGAGCAAGCGCCCTCGCCACGTATTCATTTACATAGCCGCTACGTCACCATAACCCAACCGAACATCTATTCTTACTAAAGGTCAACACAGGAGAACACTGACCGGAGGGACGTTCATCGTGCATATAGCGGACATAACCATGTTCTACGCCCCCGCCAGCGGAGGCGTGCGCACTTATCTGGATGCCAAGCACCGGCGCCTGGGCGATCGGCCCGGTATTCGCCACAGTCTGTTGATCCCCGGCGCGCATTTGAGCGAGCACGATGGGATCTACAAGGTTCCTGCCCCTGCACTGCCGTTCGGCAAGGGCTATCGTTTCCCCCTTCGCCTGGCCCCCTGGCGCAATGTCCTGCGCGATCTACAGCCCGATCTGATTGAAGTCGGCGATCCCTACCTCACGGCGTGGGCTGCGCTGGATGCCCGTCGCCAGCTCGACGTGCCCGTCATCGGTTTCTATCACTCCGACCTGCCACTGCTGGTCAGCAACCGCATGGGCAACTGGTTCACCCCCAACATCGAAGCCTATGTCAGCAAGTTGTACGGCAATTTCGACCGGGTCCTGGCGCCGAGCCAGGTCATGGCCGACAAACTGACCGGGTTGGGGGTCAAGAACGTCTACGTGCAACCGTTGGGCGTCGACCTGCAAACCTTCAACCCGGCCGCCCGCGACCCGGAGTTGCGCGCCGAGCTGGGCATCGCCGAAGACGCGCGCCTGCTGATTTTCGCCGGTCGCGGCTCCAAGGAAAAAAACCTGCCGGTGCTGCTCAAGTGCATGAAACGCCTGGGCGAGCGCTACCACCTGCTCCTGGTGGGCTCGTCGATGCCCGCCTTGGTGCCGGACAACGTCACGGTGATCGATGAATTCTGCCCGGCACCGCAAGTCGCCCGGCTCATGGCCAGCGCCGATGCCTTGCTGCA
Organism: Pseudomonas sp. 3JA; assembly: GCF_036961705.1. Lineage (NCBI taxonomy): Bacteria > Pseudomonadati > Pseudomonadota > Gammaproteobacteria > Pseudomonadales > Pseudomonadaceae > Pseudomonas > Pseudomonas sp. 3JA. The sequence continues at coordinate 57,157 of NZ_JBAMDJ010000013.1, read as the reverse complement.
CGCCGGAGACCAGGAAACCTTCGGCCTGGTGATCCTCGAAGCGATGGCCAGTGGCATTCCCGTGGTAGCGGTGGCGGCCGGGGCCTTTACCGAAATCGTCAACGAAGACTGCGGCCTGCTGTGCATGCCCAACAATCCACAGGCCATGGCCAATGCCGTGCGCCAGCTGTTTTCCGAAGGTTGTCAGCGCCGGGGGGTATTGGCACGCCGGCACGTGGAGCGTCATTACGCCTGGGATACCGTGGTCAACAGCTTGCTGGGGCACTACTACGCCGTGCTCGGCGAGCAGATGCCACTGTTGGCCAATGGGTGAGGCGAGGTCCGTGTCGATGAATCACTTGCCCAGTGTGCTCCTGGTGCTGCACGACGTGGCACCGCAAACCTGGCCCGACTACCAGCCCTTCGTCGAAGCCGTTGACGCCCTCGGCCACGTGCCGATGACCTGGTTGGTGGTACCTGACTTTCACCGCAACAATGCCTTGGAGGCTCACCCCGGCTTTCGGCGCCTGCTCGATAGCCGGGTCGAGCGTGGCGACGAACTGGTGTTGCACGGCTACTACCATTGCGACGACGGTCCTGTCGCCCGCCACCCCAAGGACTGGTTCATGCGCCGGGTCTATACCCATGAGGGTGAGTTCTACAACCTGTCCGAGGCCGCCGCCCTCGCCCGCCTGCGCGCCGGTATCGAAACCTTTGAACGCTACCACTGGCCACTGGAGGGTTTCGTCGCCCCGGCCTGGCTGATGAGCGAAGGCACGCGCCAAGCCTTGCGCCAGTTACCGCTGAGCTACACCAGTGACACCCAACACCTCTATCGCCTGCCCGACTTCAGAGCCATCGACGCGCCGGGGCTGGTCTGGAGTGCCCGCAGTGCCTGGCGCCGAGGCCTGTCGAAAGTCATCAGCGACCAGCGTGAACAGCGCTGGCGCCAGGCGCCGGTGATTCGCCTGGGCCTGCACCCGGTGGACATGCGCCATAGCTTTTCCCGGGACTATTGGCTGCGCACCCTCGAACGCCTGCTCAACGACGGTCGAGTGCCGATGACCAAGGTCGGCTGGCTGGCAACCCAGGGGCTGCGGGCCCGCAGCGCCGCATGAAACGGCTGATCTGGCTGGGCGCCGCCCTGCTCACGGCGCTGTTGGTGCCGCTGCTGGTCGGCGGTGGGGAAATGTGGTCGCGGGTGCAGCGCTTTCCCCTGTCCCTGCTGCTGGCCATGCTCGGCATGATCGTGCTGTGCTGGACCTTGAACTCCGTGCGCTTGCGCCTGCTGCTGGGGGAACACCGTGGGCGCATCGGCAGGCTGAAAAGCATCGGCGTGGTGATGTCCACCGAGTTCGCCATGTGCGCGACGCCCGGTGGCAGTGGCGGCCCACTGACGCTGATGGCCCTGCTGGCACGAAACGGCGTGCGCCCGGCCCATGGCAGCGCGGTGTTTGCCATGGATCAGTTGAGCGACTTGCTGTTCTTCCTCTGCGCCTTGGTGGGCATTCTGTTTTATGCGCTGTTCCAGAACCTCAGCCAGCGCATGGAGTGGATGCTGGGGTTGAGTGCGGTTTCAATGTTTGGCGGACTGTTCGCCTGCGCACTGGTGGCCCGCTTCCATCGCCGACTGATCCTGCTGGGCGCGCGGCTGCTGTGCCATTTGCGGGTCAAGGGCAGCACCCGCCGACGCTGGGCGCGCAAGATCCTGCACTTTCTCGCGGCCTTTACCGATACCTTGAAATTGCCACGGCAGACGCTGTTCCAGGTCTTTGGCCTGACGTGCCTGCACTGGGCCCTGCGCTACAGCGTGTTGTACCTGGCGTTGAAAGGGTTGGGCGCGGACTTGCAGTGGGCCTGGAGCTTCCTGATCCAGATGCTGTCCTTGAGCGCGGGGCAATTCAGCCTCTTGCCCGGCGGTGCCGGGGCGGCCGAGGTGACCTCGGCGGCGTTGCTGGCGCCCATGGTGGGCAAATCCACGGCGGCGGCAGCGATCCTGATCTGGCGAGCGGTGACCTATTACTTTTACCTGGTGGCCGGCGGACCGGTGTTCTTCCTGATGGTCGGGCGCCCCCTGATCAAGAAGCTGATAAAGCTCAAGCAGGCCTGAGCGATCAGCGCTTCTGCCCGGGCTCATCCTGGGGATGTAACTGCTCCCACAGTTGCGCGGCATCGGGGAACTCAGTGCCATCCTCGGGCCCCAGTGCATCAGGGTCGTAGCGGCTCAGGCAGCCTTCGCCCAGGGTGTCCGGCGCACGGGAGGTGGCTTTATCCAGTGGATCGGTCATGGTGCAACGTTGTCCCTGAAGGTTTCATGAATCATTGTGCTTCAGTAAAAAGGCCTGGCGATCGCTCGTCCAGGCCCTTTGCAGTGTGGTCAGAACACCACGGTCTTGTTGCCGTGCACCAGCACCCGGTCTTCCAGGTGATAACGCAGGCCCCGGGCCAACACCATCTTCTCTACGTCACGGCCGAAACGCACCATGTCTTCGATGCTGTCACTGTGGCTGACGCGCACCACGTCCTGCTCGATGATCGGGCCGGCATCCAGCTCTTCAGTCACGTAGTGGCAGGTGGCGCCAATCAGCTTCACACCACGCATCGAGGCCTGGTGGTACGGCTTGGCCCCGACGAACGACGGCAGGAAACTGTGGTGGATGTTGATGACCTTATGGGCGTATTCGCGGCACAAGGCCGGCGGCAGGATCTGCATGTAGCGGGCCAGCACCACCACCTCGGCATCGTGCTGCTTGACCAACCGCGAGACTTCGGCGAACGCCGGCTGCTTGTCCTGCGGGTTGACCGGCACGTGGTAGTAAGGGATGCCGTGCCATTCCACCATGCTGCGCAAGTCGTCATGGTTGGAAATCACACAGGCGATGTCGCAATCGAGCTCATCGCTGTGCCAGCGGTGCAACAGGTCGGCCAGGCAGTGGGACTCACGACTGGCCATCAGCACCACGCGCTTTTTCTGCGCGGTGTCGGTGATACGCCAGTCCATCGAGAACTCTTCGGCAATGGGGGCGAATGCTTCACGGAAGGCTTCGATACCGAAGGGCAGCGAGTCGGCACGAATCTCGTGACGCATGAAAAACCAACCGCTTTGATTGTCCGAGTGATGGCTTGCTTCGGTGATCCAGCCGTTATGGGACGCCAGAAAGTTACTGACTTTAGCAACGATGCCGACGCGGTCCGGGCAAGCAATCACCAGACGAAAAGTGCGCATTAGGGAAACTCCAGAACTTCGCAAAGGCGGCCATTCTAGCCATTGCGCGGCAAAACTGCAGTATCGATGAGACGCCAAATCTCGACGACGGCTCCCGGGCCACGACCGGCGAGGCCCGGGAAAGCAAGCTATATGTGTGAACAGATGTGAAGACTCTGTCGCGGTATTTAACTGCAACAGGCGTTTTTGTGGCGTAGCACTAATTAATTAAATAAAACACCGGTTAAATGTTTACTTGATGAAACTGTCTGATTACTATTGTCGCACTGTGTCCTTGTCACCCGCGTCCTACATAAGGTAGTCCACATGTCCTTGATCAATGAATACCGCGCCACAGAAGAAGCTATCAAAGAACTGCAAGCTCGCCTGAAAAACCTGTCCCAAGACGACAAACTGCAAACCGAGCTTGAATTCGAAGGCAAACTGCGCACTCTGATGGGCGAATACTCCAAGTCGCTGCGCGACATCATTGCCCTGCTGGATCCAGAAGCCAAGTCGAGCAAAGCACCACGTGGCGCCGTGAAAACTACCGGCACCAAACGCGCTCGCAAAGTTAAGCAATACAAGAACCCGCACAACGGCGAAGTCATCGAAACCAAAGGTGGCAACCACAAGACTCTGAAAGAGTGGAAAGCCAAGTGGGGCGGTGACGTGGTTGAAGGCTGGGCAACCCTGCTGGGCTAAGCCCCACCGGTTCGCAGCGTTCTTAGCGAACAAAAAAACGCCAGCGATTGCTGGCGTTTTTTTTGCCTGTCATCTTTTCACTTCATCGCGGCCCAAGGCTTAAACGTTTGCGCAATTGCTGGCTGTAACCCTGCCACTCCCTGAGTACTTCTTGCTGCACTGGTGTAGACAGGTCCATCCACTCCCCCATCGCCGCATCAAAACTTTCCAAGGTATTAGGCGCGCCCCACTCCGGGGATGACAGCCGTTGTTGACAGAAAAGTCTCCAACGCTCCTGCTCTTCAGGATTCAACGTGTCTGGAAAGTTGCGTGCACGATATCGGAACAATAGTTCTGGTAAACGCTCATCATCGAAAGGCCAGCGTTCTCGAGCCAATTGCGCCGGATCCGCCATGCGGACTTGTTCACATAAACGTCGATCGCGATCCCCCAGGAAGCCCGCGTATAACTGTTGCTCGGGATCCTCGCTGGCGGTGAAATCCTCGCGACCATAAACAGCCTGAAGTTTATCTTGCCAAACTTTCTGTGCGTCAGTTAGCCGCGATGCCCGTTGCTGATAGCCCTCCATGTCCAACTCCAGTCGCTGCTGGTCCTCGGCACGCAGCACCGACAATGGTGCGATCACCGGGCATTTGTTGATATGGATAAGCTTGAGCGGCACCGGCAACTCACCTTCGAGCAATTCTTCACGACGGGTATACAAACGCTGGCGCAGGCTTTCGGCATCGTGGTCCAGCAGGCCCTGGGGGTCCAGGTGCAGGTCGCAGACGATCAGGGCGTTACGGTTTTTCGGGTGCCAGGCCAGCGGCAAGACCACACCGATGTAGTTGCGCGCCGCCGAGAAGCGACCGGAAATATGCACCATGGGCTGCAACAGACGGATCTGGTCCATCACCTTCTGTTTGCTGCGCAACTGGAACAGCCAGTCGTAGAGCCGGGGCTGCTGCTGACGGATCAGCCGGGCCAGGGCAATGGTCGCGCGCACGTCCGACAACGCATCGTGGGCCTGGCCATGGTCGATGCCATTGGCGGCGGTCAAGCGCTCGAGCTTGAGGGTGACGCGCCCGTCCTCTTGCGGCCAGACAATGCCTTGCGGGCGCAGCGCATAGGCCGCGCGCACCAGGTCGATCAAATCCCAGCGACTGTTGCCGCCCTGCCATTCCCGTGCGTACGGGTCGAAGAAATTTCGATAGAGGCTGTAGCGGGTCATTTCATCGTCGAAGCGCAGGGTGTTGTAGCCGGCGCCACAGGTTCCGGGCGCGACCAGGTGCCCGTGGACACGGGTCATGAAATCGGCTTCGCTCAAGCCTTTTTCGGCCAGGCATGTCGGGGTGATACCGGTAATCGCACAGGCCGCCGGATGCGGCAGGATGTCATCGCTGGGCCGGCAATACAGGTTCACCGGTTCGTCGATTTCATTGAGTTCGAAATCGGTACGGATACCCGCCACCTGCAAGGGCCGGTCGCAACGCGGGTTGATGCCGGTGGTTTCGTAGTCGTACCAGAAGATGGAAGTCACGGGCTGTTCCTGAACTGAAGACTGGCGAAGTCTAGGCGCTCGGGCCCGCCCGAGACCAGCAGTCCTGTAACTTTTGAATTCCAACACGGGTTCCACGCCCACAGTTTGAACCCTGGTGCTCATACGGGCAGTGTTCGCCTTCTCAATCCTGTTGCAAACCATGAAATGACCTGCACAGTTGTATCGTTTGCCCGCACGAAGACTGCTAGCATCTGGGCCGAGATTGACATTCGGTCTGGCCCATCACAGGTTGCCCATGCTCGAGACACCAGCACTGCAAAGGAACGCGACGCTGCCCGCGCCCCTGGACACGCGCTATCAGGTTGAAACGCCCGAAGGCATCGACCTGCCGCTGCGCCCGGCGGGGCTGATGCCGCGTGCAATCGCCTTCGCCATCGACCTGGGCATACGCGGGCTGGTCCTGGGACTTTTCTTTCTGGTCCTGGCGTTTTTCGGCGAGCTGGGGATCGGCCTTGGGTCCATCCTGCTGTTTGTCGTCAGTTGGTGGTACATGGTGCTGTTCGAGGTGCTCAACCAGGGGCGCTCTCCCGGCAAGCAGATCATGGGGCTGCGCGTGGTGCAGGACGATGGCCGGCCCATCGGCTGGTCGGCGTCGTTGATCCGCAACCTGCTGCGTTTCGTCGACATGCTGCCCTTCGGCTACACCTTCGGGGCCATCAGTTGCCTGCAGCATCCGGCGTTCAAGCGCTTGGGCGATCTCGCGGCCGGCACGCTGGTGGTGTATCGCGAACAGCCGGTCAAACGCCCTGCATTACCAATGGCAGCACCGATACGAACACCTTTCACCCTCAGCCTGCATGAGCAACGCGCCGTGCTGGGCTTCGCCGAACGCCAGGCAGAACTGTCCCAGGCGCGGGTCAACGAACTGGCTGCCATCCTGGCCGCGCCACTGAACGTCCAGGTGCCAAACGCCGCGGCCGAACTCAATGGCGTCGCCCGCGGCCTGCTGGGGCCAACATGAAGCAAAGCCTGTTCGAAAGCCGTCACCAAGGGGAATGGGAGCACCTGGCCCGGCAACTCGACCAACTGGAGCGCAGCCGCAGCGTGCCCCAGAGCAGCGACTTTCCCGCCACCTACCGACGGCTTTGCCACCACCTGGCATTGGCCCAGGCCCGGGGCTACAGCAGCTTGCTGGTCGACACGCTGCAACAACTCGCGCTGCGCGGTCACCAGCAACTGTACCGGGATCGCAGCCGGCCATCGACCGGTCTCTCGGCGTTTATCCTGGCCGGTTTTCCCCGACTGGTGCGTGAACAATGGCGATTCGTGCTGGCCGCCAGCCTGATGTTCTTGGGCAGCCTGGTGGGTATCGGGCTGCTGGTCTATCTGTTCCCGGAACTGGTCTACAGCGTGCTCGGCGCCGACGAAATCAGCCAGATCCGCAGCATGTATGACCCCGCGTCCGGGCACCTGGGGCGTTCGGTCGAGCGCGCCGCCAGCGAGGACTGGGTCATGTTCGGTTACTACATCATGCACAACATCGGCATTGCCTTTCAGACCTTTGCCAGTGGCTTGATGTTTGGCCTGGGGAGCGCGTTCTTCCTGTTTTTCAATGGCCTGACCATTGGCGCGGTGGCTGGGCACCTGACCCAGATCGGCTCCGGGGGAACGTTCTGGTCGTTCGTGATTGGCCACGGCGCCTTCGAACTCACCGCCATCGCCCTGGCCGGGGCCGCGGGCCTGCAACTGGGCTGGGCTCTGATTGCGCCGGGACGCCTGAGCCGAGGCGAGGCCTTGCGGCTCGCGGCGGGCAAAAGCGTACTGATGATCGGCGGTGTGATGCTGTTCCTGCTCATTGCCGCGTTCATCGAGGCCTACTGGTCTTCCAGCGCCGTGACGCCCGCCACCAAATACACGGTGGGCGCCTTGTTGTGGCTGTTGGTCATCAGCTATCTGTCGCTTGCCGGACGGGTCCGCCATGCGCCTGAGTGACGCCACCGTCGTCATCCGCCCACGCACCACCTGGGAAGCCATGGACCTTGGGGTGTTGATGAGCCAGCAGCATCGACGCCTGCTGATGACCAGTTGGGCGCTCATCACGTTGCCGGTGTATCTGTTGCTGACCCTGCTGCTGTGGGATTCACCGTCGCTGGTGGTGATGCTGTTCTGGTGGTTGAAGCCGGCCTTCGACCGGCTGCCGCTGTACATTCTGTCCAAGGCTCTGTTTGGTGAAACCCCCACCTTGCGCCAGGCGTTGCGCCAGTGGCCGGCGCTGCTCAAGCCGCAGTTGCTGGCCAGCCTGACCTGGCGCCGGCTGAGCCTGAGCCGCAGCTTCCTGATGCCGGTGGTGCAACTGGAGGGGCTTAGCGGTGAGGCGCGGACGCAGCGCTTGCGGGTACTGATGCAACGCAACCGCGGCGCGGCGCAATGGTTGACCATCATCGGCGTGCACCTGGAAACCGCCTTGTGGTTCGGCCTGATGGCCCTGTTCTACCTGTTCGTGCCACAACAAGTCGAACTGCAATGGGATTGGGAGACGCTGGTGTCAGCGGCCGAGCACGACTGGTTGTGGTTCGAACACCTGGTCAACTTCCTCTACCCGCTGCTGCTGATCTTGTGGGAGCCGGTGTATGTGGCCTGCGGCTTCAGCCTCTACCTGAACCGGCGCACCATCCTCGAAGCGTGGGACATCGAACTGGTGTTCCGACGCCTGCGTCAGCGCCTGAGCGGCGTGGCCCCGGTGTTGATGCTGCTGGCGCTCATGCTGCTGCCGCCGACGCCCCCGGCGTTTGCCGCCGAAGACAGCGACGCCCCCGATAGCCCGCGGCTGCTCAACCAGCCCCTCACCAGCGAAGCCTCCCGGGACGGTATCAAGGCAATCCTCGACGCCCCGCCGTTCAAGAACCCCGAGACCGTCATCCGTTATCGTTTCGGCGAAGAAACTGCCGAATCCCCCGAGGCCGAGACCGAGGCCAAACCGAGCTGGCTCAAGGACCTGTTCAAATGGCTCGGCAGCCAACGTTTCGACATCGCCGCCGCACTGATCCAGGTGGTGCTGTGGGCCTGCCTGGGGGCAGCGATCGCCTGGCTGGCCTGGCGCTACCGTGAAAGACTCAAGGCCCTGGCCAATCGCCGACCGACGCAGCGCCTGCCGGTGGAACGAGCCGTACCGGCGCGCATGTTCGGCCTGGATATTCGCGAAGAGAGCCTGCCCGCCGATGTGGCCACCCGCGTCGAACAACTGTGGGCCACGCAACCCCGTGAAGCCCTGGGCCTGCTGTACCGGGCGCTGCTCAGTCGGTTGCATCATGACTTCAAGATCCCCTTGAAACCGGCCGACACCGAAGGCCAGGTGCTGGAACGCGTCGAACAACTCAAGCAGAACAACCTGCTGGGCTTCAGCAAAAACCTGACCCTGCATTGGCAGAATATTGCCTATGGGCATCGTCCACCGCCGACACACCTGCAACAGGAATTGTGTGACGGCTGGCGCGAGCTGTTCGGTCCGGGAGCCTCTCGATGAGCCGGCACGCAGGGTGGCTGATCGGCGCCGTGCTGGCCGCGCTGGTGTGCGCATTCGGCCTCTACCTCTACACCAAGGCCGAACCCTATGAAGAGGTCGTCGAGCACGGCCCCTCCCCTGAAGCCCAGGCCAATCCTTACCTGGCCGCCGAACTTTTCCTGCGCCAGCGGGGTATCAACGTCGAGCACGCCAACAGCCTGCAGGTGCTGCCCACCCTGGAGCCACGCCAGCACAGCCTGCTGTTGCTGGGTGAGCGAACCCACATGACGCCACGGGAAGTCGAACAGTTGATGAACTGGACTCGGGCCGGCGGGCGCTTGCTCTTCGTTGCCGAAGCCTTGTGGGACAACAACACCGGCAGCAGCGGCGACCTGCTGCTCGATCGCGTGCGCCTGCGTCAACTCCTGAGCGAAGACCTCAAGGAGCCCGCGCCCGAACTGATCAAGGACCGTTACCCGGAACTGACCAAGCTCTACCTGGAAGATGAAGAGGCGCCGGCGTATATCGGCTTCGACACCGATTTCCACCTCGAAGACCCGCATAACCTGGCCCAGGCCTGGGCCAACAGCGCGCTGTCGACCCACATGATGCAGTTGAACCTCGGCCTGGGCTCGATCACCGTGATCACCGACGCCGAGCTGTGGAAGAACGACGCCATCGACCAATACGACAACGCCTGGCTGCTCTGGTATTTGAGCGCCGACACGGACGTCACCCTGCTGTTCAACACCGACCACGACGACCTGCTGACCTTGCTGCTGCGCTATTTCCCCCAGGCACTGGTGGCCCTGCTGGCTCTGGTTGCGCTATGGCTCTGGCGCTCGGCGGTACGCCATGGCCCACTGCAACAACCGGCGCCCAAGGCGCGGCGTCAGTTGGAAGAGCATGTGCAGGCCGGCGCCGGTTTCCACCTGCGCCACAACGGCCAGGCGTACCTGTTGCATGCCTTGCAACAAGACGTGCTGCGCCGGACACGTCATCTTCACCCAGGCTTCGAACAACTGGCCGTCGCCGAACAATGGCAGGTACTCGCCCGCCTGACCCGCCAGCCCACGCGAGCCATCAGCCAGGCCTTGAGCCCCCGGCCGAAACAGCGGATGTCCCGCGCAGAGTTCTGCCGCCAGGTCGCCCATTTGCAAACCCTCAGGAATGCCTTATGACTGAACAGAACGAACCTACCGACGGCCAGGCCCACGCCGCCCAACAGCGCCAGCGCGCCAGTCAGTTGGCCCAGGCCATCCGCACCGAGCTGCGCAAAGCGGTGGTCGGCCAGAGCGCGGTGATCGACGATGTGCTCACCGCGCTGATCGCCGGTGGTCACGTGCTGCTCGAAGGCGTTCCCGGGCTGGGCAAGACCTTGCTGGTGCGGGCCTTGGCCCGCTGTTTCAACGGCGAGTTCGCGCGCATCCAGTTCACCCCCGACCTGATGCCCAGCGACGTCACCGGGCACGCGGTGTACGACTTGCAGACCGAGCAGTTCAAGCTGCGCAAGGGCCCGGTGTTCACCAACCTGCTGCTGGCCGACGAGATCAACCGCGCACCGGCCAAGACCCAGGCCGCGCTGCTCGAAGCCATGCAGGAACGCCAGGTCACCCTCGAAGGCCGCGCCCTGCCCATCAGCCAGCCGTTCATGGTCCTCGCCACCCAGAACCCCATCGAACAGGAAGGCACCTACCCGTTGCCCGAAGCCGAGCTCGACCGCTTCATGCTCAAGGTGCGCATGGACTACCCGGACGCCGACCAGGAGCTGGACATGGTGCGCCAGGTCAGCCGTTCGACCCGCGCCGACATGCTCGACGTGCAACCGCTGCGCGTGGTGTTGCAGGCCAAGGACGTGCAAGCGCTGCAACGCATTGCCAGCGACCTGCCGATGGACGACCAGGTGCTCGACTACGCCGTACGCCTGGCCCGTACCACCCGCAGTTGGCCGGGCCTGACCCTAGGCGCCGGGCCGCGCGCGTCGATTGCCCTGGTGCGGTGTGCCCGGTCCCGGGCGTTGTTGCGCGGCGGCGAGTTCGTCGTGCCGGACGACATCAAGGGCTGCGCCCTGGCGGTGCTGCGCCATCGCGTGCGGCTGGCGCCGGAGCTGGACATCGAAGGGCTGTCGGTGGATCAGGTGCTGGGGCAGTTGCTCGATCAAGTGCCGGCGCCGCGGTTGTGAATACGCATTTCATGATGGAGAAACTCATTGTGGCGAGGGAGCTTGCTCCCGCTGGGCTGCGAAGCAGCCCCCTGGTTTTGCCTGGCACACCGCAAGGGGACGCTACGCGTCCAGCGGGAGCAAGCTCCCTCGCCACGGGGAACCTCACAGCAGCAAATTCCTTTGCCAAGGCAAACGCCCCCTGCGAGGGAATGCACCCATGAAACCCTCGCGCCTGCTCTTGATCTGGCTCGCGCTTCTGCTGGCCCTCGGCATCGCGCTGGGCGCGCTGCGGGCACTCGGCGTGACGGTGCCATCGGCGCTGCTGTCGATCAACTGGGGGCTGCTGCTGGCCTTGCTGGCCCTGGCGCTGCTCGACGCGGTGCGCGTCAGGCGCCTGCCCTCGCCGCGGGTACAACGGCAGATGCCCGGCAGCCTGGCCCTGGGTCGCTGGGGTGAAATCCGCTTGGACATCAGCCATGACTTTGCCCAACCGCAGGAGGCGCAGGTCTTCGATCACGTCCCCGACGGCCTGGACTTCGAAAACCTGCCCCTGTCCGTCGAGCTGCAACCCGGCCAACACAGCCAGGTCGGCTACCGCCTGCGCCCGCTCAAGCGCGGGCACTTCGCCTTCGAACATTGCGAAATCAACCTGCCGAGCCCGTTGGGCCTGTGGACCGACAAGCGTCTGCTGGATGCGGTCGATGAGACTCGGGTCTACCCGGATTTCGCCAGGCTCTACGACGGTCAACTGCTGGCGGTGGACAACTGGCTCAGCCAACTCGGCATCCGTCAGCGGCAACGGCGCGGCCAGGGCCAGGAATTTCATCAACTGCGCGAATTTCGCGAGGGCGACAGCCTGCGCCAGATCGACTGGAAGGCTACGGCCCGCCATCGCACGCCGATTGCCCGGGAATACGAAGACGAGCGCGACCAACAGATCATCTTCATGCTCGACTGCGGCCGGCGCATGCGCAGCCAGGACGGCGAGCTGTCGCACTTCGACCACGCCCTCAACGCCTGCCTGCTGCTCAGCTACACCGCGCTGCGCCAGGGCGATGCCGTGGGCCTGAACACGTTCGCCAGTGATCAGCCCCGCTACCTCGCCCCGGTCAAAGGCCCGGGCCAGCTCAACGTCTTGCTCAACACCGTGTACGACCTCGACAGCAGCCAACGCCCCGCCGACTACCAGGCAGCCGTCACCCAACTGCTGGCTCGGCAAAAACGCCGGGCCCTGGTGGTGCTGGTGACCAACTTGCGGGATGAGGACGACGCCGATCTGCTCGCCGCCGTGAAACGGTTGGGCCAACAGCATCGGGTGCTGGTGGCCAGCCTGCGGGAAGAAGCCCTCGACCGGTTGCGCCAGGCGCCGGTGCAAACCTTGCCTGAAGCCTTGGCCTATTGCGGAACGGTGGACTACTTGAATGCCCGGGCCGAACTGCATCAGCAACTGAGCGCCCATGGCATCCCGACCCTGGATGCGCGCCCCAGTGAGTTGGGGGCGCAATTGGTGACGCAATATCTTGCATGGAAAAAGGCGGGGACCGCATAGGTCCTACAGCGAGCCAGCAAAGCTCCAGCTGACTACAGCGCCTTGCGCAACGGACTACAGATCCGCCAGAATCCGCCGGCTTGTGTGCCTTGGCCTTGCCCCGTAACTTGATTCGCGTCGCTGATATCCAGCGATCGGGTTTAGTCGCCCGGTGGTAAAAACGGTGTGCACAAGCGTCATCCAGTCGGGTTCCCCTATCCCCGCACTTGATGGTGGCTGTGCGCAGGGCGCCCTCGGGCGCGCCGGGCTTCGTTTTTCCACCGGTCGACTAACCTGCGTCCAGCCGCCACCCCTCGTTTAGTCGCGAACCGGGTGGCAGCACCAATCATGGAAAAACGAATATGATCAAACCAACCCCCAATCCCCCCCATACCGACCCGCTCTCCCCCCACGAAACCCTCGACCCCGAAAAGCTCGACGAAGCCGCCCAAAGAGCCCTGGACTACTACCTCAAGCCCAACCACGGCCAACCCGACAAGAAGCCTGGCAAACAACCGGACTACTTCATCGTCGCCCCCGACGCCGACCCCGAAGGCATGCTCGCGCACACCTACGAAACCTTCTGCTCGGTGAGCACGCTGATCCTGGATTTATCGGAAGACCTGGAAGGCGCCCCGCGCAACCTGGCCCTGGCGATTCACCAGATGGGCGAGATGGGGGTGTTGTTGCTGGAGAAGATGCTGGATAACGAGGCGAAGGTTCAGCGCTAGAAGAGGTGTATGAGAAACCTGTGGGAGCGAGCTTGCTCGCTCCCACAAAGTGTTGCGCCAACAAAAGTGACCGGGGCTCAGGCCGATTCCGGCAACGGATAAAAACTGAAATATTGCTGCAATGCGCTAATCAGTTGCCCGTACTCCGGCGGCGCCCATTGCAGGCTGAAACCGGCGTCGAAATGCTGCGGCGTCACGTCTTCGCGGCACCACAGGCAATTGGCTCTGAGCACAATGTTCTGCTGCGGTCCCTCATCGGAAGGGATTTTCAGGTGCAAGTCAAAGTCCGCACCGACCATCAACGGTAAATGGCTGATCAGCATCAGGCCATCTGCAGAAACGTTGCCCAAAAAACCGATGGGCTTGCCGTTGACGCCATTAAACACTCTCAGGAAATACGGCAGCTGCTGCCGTTCGATGCGCCGTTTTTTGTACATATCCTGTATCGCTTTTTGAACGACCCCGAATCGGGGCAACCGAATACTTCGGAACGAGCACACGCCAGCTCGCTCTCCCCGATCCCGGTGCCAGACGCTCGCAAGCGTTCAAGCCTAGTGCTGCCGGTCACAGGTGCCGCTTGAAGTTAGAGATTTAGCTCTAATGACGATTTGTACAAATATAGCTCATGGTCGTGTGGCAGCCAGTCCGTGCGCACACCTTTCATAAACAAAAATACCCGGGGGGCTTGTGGCCAGGGATCGCCCCCGGCCCATGGCTTGATGAGCCTGTCAGGACGCCGTCGGGCGGATCGCCGACGCGCTGCGGGTCGGGTAATGGCCCAGGCTCTGCAAGGTCTCGAGCCGGGCGCGGGCGCGGAAGGCGTATTCACTGTTAGGGTATTGCGTGATGATGAACTGGTAGGTCTGCGCCGCATCGACAAACAGCTTCTGCCGTTCCAGGCACTGGCCGCGCAGCATCGAGACTTCCGGCTGCATGTAGCGGCGGGCACGGCTGGCGCGGTCGACCTGGGACAGTTCGAGCATGACCTGCTCGCAATTGCCGCGGTCATAGGCCTTATAGGCCAGGTTCATGTGATGGTTCATCGACCAACGGGTGCAGCCCGTGACGCTCAGGGCCAGGGCAACAAAAAGCACGAATCGCATGGGAGGTTCTCCTGTCTTGAGCTCTGTATCGACCTGGCTGGGAAAATCTTCAGCCTGAAAACGCTTGCCATGGCTGGCACACCCCCCGTGGCGAGGGAGCTTGCTCCCGCTGGGCTGCGCAGCAGCCCTGAAACCGGCCCCTCGGTGTATCAGGCAGCCCGCGTTCAACATGTTTTGGGGTCGCTTCGCAACCCAGCGGGAGCAAGCTCCCTCGCCACAAGAGCCTGTGGCAGGCTTTAAGGAGGTGTGAAAATTTTCAGGAATGTTCATTTCGAAAAACAAACGAAAAAGTAGTGCATATGAACAATGACTACACCCAAAGAGCATAGTAGCCTTCGCTGGCGCTTGAACTTGAGGAGTCTTGCATGTCCGTCCGTCGCACCAAAATCGTCGCTACCCTTGGCCCGGCCAGTAATTCGCCGGAAGTTCTCGAACAGCTGATTCTGGCTGGCCTGGACGTCGCCCGCCTGAACTTTTCCCACGGTACCCCCGAAGAACACAAGGCACGTGCCAAGCTGGTGCGCGACCTCGCCGCCAAGCACGGCCGTTTCGTTGCCCTGCTGGGCGACCTGCAAGGCCCGAAGATCCGTATCGCCAAATTCGCCAACAAGCGCATCGAGCTGAAGATTGGTGACACCTTCACCTTCTCCACCAGCCATCCGCTGACCGAAGGCAACCAACAGGTGGTGGGTATCGACTACCCGGACCTGGTCAAGGACTGCGGCGTGGGCGATGAGTTGCTGCTCGACGACGGTCGCGTGGTGATGCGCGTCGAGACCGCCACCGCCACCGAACTGAACTGCGTCGTGACCATCGGCGGCCCGCTGTCGGACCACAAAGGCATCAACCGTCGCGGTGGTGGCCTGACCGCACCGGCCCTGACCGAAAAAGACAAGGCCGACATCAAGCTGGCCGCAGAGATGGAAGTCGATTACCTGGCCGTGTCCTTCCCCCGTGACGCCGCCGACATGGAATACGCCCGTCAACTGCGCGACGAAGCCGGCGGTACTGCCTGGCTGGTGGCCAAGATCGAGCGCGCCGAAGCCGTCGCCGACGACGAAACCCTCGATGGCCTGATCAAGGCGTCCGACGCCGTGATGGTGGCCCGTGGCGACCTGGGCGTGGAAATCGGCGACGCCGAGCTGGTGGGCATCCAGAAGAAAATCATTCTGCACGCACGCCGCCACAACAAAGCGGTGATCGTGGCGACCCAGATGATGGAGTCGATGATCCAGAACCCGATGCCGACCCGCGCCGAAGTGTCCGACGTAGCCAACGCCGTACTGGACTACACCGACGCCGTGATGCTCTCGGCCGAAAGCGCCGCGGGCCTCTACCCGCTCGAAGCGGTGCAAGCCATGGCGCGTATTTGCATCGGCGCTGAAAAGCACCCGACCAGCAAGACCTCCAGCCACCGCATCGGCAAGACCTTCGAGCGCTGCGACGAGAGCATCGCCCTGGCGACGATGTACACCGCCAACCATTTCCCGGGCGTGAAGGCGATCATCGCCCTGACCGAAAGTGGCTACACACCGTTGATCATGTCGCGCATCCGTTCCTCGGTGCCGATCTACGCATTCTCCCCGCACCGCGAAACCCAGGCTCGCGCCGCCATGTTCCGTGGCGTCTACACCGTGCCGTTCGACCCGGCCGCCCTGCAACCGGGCGAAGTCAGCCAGGCGGCGGTGGATGAGCTGGTCAAGCGCGGCGTGGTGCAGACCGGTGACTGGGTCATCCTGACCAAAGGCGACAGCTACCACACCATCGGCGGCACCAACGGGATGAAAATCCTGCATGTTGGCGACCCGATGGTCTGAGTGACCGAGCGCTGGAAAACAAAAGCCCTGCCATGTGAATGGCGGGGCTTTTTGGTTTTTGCTCTTGGAGAATGTAGTGCCTGAACTCAATGCCTGTTGATAAACCCCGACAACGCAGCTACCGCCTCGGGCGAACGCAGCCGCTGGGTGAACAGCTTGCCCTCTCCTTCGATCACCTTGCGCAACAGTTCCCGGTCCGGCGCTTTCATCAGTTGCTTGCTGATACTCACCGCTTCAGCCGGCAGCGATTCGAAGCGCAGCGCCACTTCCCGGGCCTTGGCCAATGCCGCCTCGCCACTGTCCATTGCCTCGGTGGCAATGCCCCAGGCGACCGCTTGTTCGCCACTGAAGCCCTCGCCCAACAGCAACAATTGCGCGGCCCTGGCCTGGCCCAGCAACCGCGGCAGGATCAGGCTGGAGCCGAATTCCGGGCATAGCCCCAAGTTGACGAACGGCATGCGCAGCCGCGCGTCCCGGCTGACGTAGACCAGGTCGCAATGCAACAGCAACGTGGTGCCGATGCCCACCGCCGGCCCGGCCACGGCGGCGATCACCGGTTTGCGGCAATCGAGCAGGCTGAGCATGAACTGGAACACCGGGTTATCGAGGTCGTTCGGTGGTTGTTCGAGGAAGTCGACGATGTCGTTGCCGGCAGTGAAGCAGTCGCTGGAGCCGGTGAGCAGCACTGCGCGAATCTGCGGGTCGCTGTCCGCCATCGCCAGGGCTTGGGCCAACTGACTGTACATGGCCCGGGTCAGGGCGTTTTTCTTTTCCGCACGGTTCAAGCGCACCGTCAGCAGGCCGCGTTCTCGGTCGAGCAACAGGGTTGGGGTCATGGTCGGTCTCGCGTCTGGAAATCAGCGCTCAACCACGGGGCAGGAAGACGTCGGCCAGCAGTTGGTTGCGCGGCAAGCCGGCCAGGTACAAGCGTTTGGCAAAGGCCTCGACCCGGTCGGGATGGCCGCAGAGTAAGGCCTGGGTTTGCCGTGAAACAAGCCGCAGTTGCGCCAAGGCGGACGGCGCCTCGGCCGCGGTCAACAGTTCCACGGTGAGGTTTGGGTGCTTGGCCGCCAGCGCCGCCAGGGGTTTGGCCAGGTAATGCCCGGCCGCATCATGGGCCACGTGAATAAGGCGAATCGCGCCTTGGTGATCCTGACGCAAGGCTTCGCGCAGCAAGCCGAACAGCGGCGCCAGGCCGGTGCCGGCGGCGAGCAGCCACAGCGGCCTGGCGTGCCAGTCGGGGTCGTAATGCAAGGCACCGCCGCGCAACTCGCCCAGGCGGATCGGATCACCGGCCTTCATCCGCCGGGCTGCATCGATGAATTGACCGGGCTCGTGGCAATCGAGGTGGAATTCCAGGAAACGGTCCTCCTCGGGCAGGCTCGCCAGGGAATACGGCCGGGCCACGTCGCCGGCCCACAGCACCAGATGCTGCCCGGCCTGATAACGCAGCGACCGCTTGGGGGTGATGCGCAGGCGCAGCACATCGCCACCAAGCCAATCCACCGCCGCCACGTTAGCGGCCTGGCCGTCACGTTGCGGGTCGAAGGTGTGGATCTGCACATCCTCGACCACCTGGCATTGGCAGGCCAGCCGCCAACCCTGGTCGCGCTGCGTCGGGCTCAGGGCGTCGGGGCGGCTGTCGCGCACATCGCCGCCCACACACTGCACCAGGCAGGCGTGGCAACTCCCGGCGCGGCAACTGTAGGGCACCGCCACGCCTGCACCGTTCAAGGCGTCCAGCAGGTTACTGCCCACCGCCACCGTCCATTGCCGACCGGCGACTGTCAGTTCAGGCATCGACGTTCTCCCAGGCGGCAGCGCACCGATTGCGGCCGTCTCGCTTGGCACGGTACAGGGCCTGGTCGGCACGCTGCAACGCGTTGTCCAGGTCATCGCCCATTCCCAGCATCGTCATGCCCGCCGACAAGCTGAGGGCGCCGACCTGCAGACCGATCAGCTCGACTTCTGTGAATGCCAGCCGCAGCCTTTCACAGCAGGCCGTCAGGCGCTGGGGGTCGCAGGCAGGCAGCAGCATGACGAACTCCTCGCCACCATAACGGGCCAATACATCGCCCTCGCGCAGGCACGCTGTGGCGACCGCGGCAAATGCCTGCAGCACCTGATCGCCGGCGGCGTGGCCGTGCAGGTCGTTGATGCGCTTGAAATGGTCGAGGTCGATCAGGGCCAGGCCATGGGCGACGCCGGGCCTGAGCGTGTTGAGTTCGCGCGAAGCGAGGCGCAGGAAGTGTCGGCGATTGAACAGCCCGGTCAGCTCGTCGGTGGCCACCAGGTCTTCGAGCTGGCGCATCATCCCGCGCAAGGTGTCCTGGTGCGCCTGCAGGGCAAACCGCCGCTGACGCATGCGCTGACGTGATATCTGGACGTAGCGGGCGTAAAACACCAGCCACACCAGCACCAGAAACAGCACGGCCACCTGCAACCCGGCCAAGGTGGGATCGGGAAGCCTGAAGAAGTAACCGTCCCAAAGGGTAATAGCGGCGAAGCTGATGAACACCAGCGTCGCGCAGCGCACGAAGGCCCGGCGCGACAGATGAAACAGCCCGAACAGCAGGATCAATACATAAAACACCAGGAACACGCCCCGAGCCTGGTCCAGGTGCGCCATCATCCAGGTCTGCCAGCCCAGGCCGATCAACACCTGCGCTTCGGTAAGGCTGGGGTCGGCGAAGCGCAGGTTACGATCCGTGATAAACAGCGCGAACAGCCCAGCCTGGCACAGCACGACCAACACGCTGCCGATGATGACACCACGCAACGAATCGAGGTAATGACCACTGAAAAATGCCAGCCACAATAAAACCAGTGCCAGCGCGTACGTCGCGGCCGCCAAAGCGAAGCGTTTCAGCAAAAGACGTTGAATGGCGTTATGGGTCAATCGTTGACTCACCATGGGAAAGGAAACTGACAGGAGGCGTCCTACGCTACAGGCCAGACGCCACTTTAGTGGCGTGTAGGACAAATGACCATTCAATTCTGGAGCAGAAAAATGGCGTCAAAGCAATGGCCCAGATTGACGCATCCGTAGGTCGTCCTGGTCCCCGTGGCGAGGGAGCTTGCTCCCGCTGGACGCGCAGCGTCCCCTTGCGGTGTGTCAGACAAACCAGGGGGCCGCTACGCAGCCCAGCGGGAGCAAGCTCCCTCGCCACAGGTTTCACTCCCCACCTCATCAATCCGTCGTGATCGGGAGCAAGCTCGCTCCCACAGGGGGCCGGCCTGCGATATACTGCCGCGCCTTTTTAGCGTCGCGCCAGCATGCCCGGCGTGCCTTATAGAGGTGCCGCCCGTCGACCGATGCACCCAAGCGGCCGGCACCTTATTGAATGTTCCCGTCTTTAGAGAGGAGCGCGACTCATGACCGTGATCAAGCAAGATGACCTGATACAGAGCGTTGCCGACGCTTTGCAGTTCATTTCCTACTACCACCCCGTGGATTTCATCCAGGCGATGCACGAGGCCTACCTGCGCGAAGAATCGCCGGCGGCCCGTGACTCCATGGCGCAGATCCTGATCAACTCGCGCATGTGCGCCACCGGCCACCGGCCGATCTGCCAGGACACCGGCATCGTGACCGTGTTCGTGCGCGTGGGCATGGACGTGCGTTGGGACGGCGCGACCATGAGCCTGGACGACATGATCAACGAGGGCGTGCGTCGCGCCTACAACCTGCCGGAAAACGTCCTGCGTGCATCCATCCTCGCCGACCCGGCAGGCGCCCGCAAAAACACCAAGGACAACACCCCGGCAGTCATCCACTACTCCATCGTCCCCGGCAACACCGTGGAAGTGGACGTGGCGGCCAAGGGCGGCGGCTCCGAGAACAAGTCGAAGATGGCCATGCTCAACCCGTCCGACTCCATCGTCGACTGGGTGCTGAAAACCGTGCCGACCATGGGCGCCGGCTGGTGCCCACCGGGCATGCTGGGTATTGGCATCGGCGGCACCGCCGAGAAAGCCGCGGTGATGGCCAAGGAAGTGTTGATGGAATCCATCGACATCCACGAGCTCAAGGCTCGCGGCCCGCAGAACCGTATCGAAGAGATGCGCCTGGAGCTGTTCGAGAAGGTCAACCAACTGGGCATCGGCGCCCAGGGCCTGGGTGGCCTGACCACCGTGCTCGACGTGAAGATCATGGACTACCCGACCCACGCCGCTTCGCTGCCGGTGTGCATGATCCCCAACTGCGCCGCCACTCGTCACGCCCACTTCGTGCTCGACGGCAGCGGCCCGGCGTCGCTGGAAGCGCCACCGCTGGACGCCTACCCGGAAATCGTCTGGGAAGCCGGCCCGTCGGCTCGCCGCGTGAACCTCGACACCCTGACCCCGGAAGAAGTCCAGAGCTGGAAACCGGGCGAAACCGTGCTGCTCAACGGCAAGATGCTCACCGGCCGCGACGCGGCGCACAAGCGCATGGTCGAGATGCTGAACAAGGGTGAAACCTTGCCAGTGGACCTCAAGGGCCGCTTCATCTACTACGTCGGCCCGGTCGACCCGGTAGGCGACGAAGTCGTCGGCCCGGCCGGCCCGACCACGGCCACGCGGATGGACAAGTTCACCCGCCAGATCCTCGAGCAGACCGGCCTGTTGGGCATGATCGGCAAATCCGAGCGCGGCCCGACCGCCATCGAAGCGATCAAGGACAACAAGGCGGTCTACCTGATGGCCGTCGGCGGTGCCGCTTACCTGGTGGCCCAGGCGATCAAGAAATCCAAGGTCCTGGCGTTCGCCGAACTGGGGATGGAAGCGATCTACGAGTTCGAGGTCAAGGACATGCCGGTGACCGTTGCGGTCGACAGCAAAGGCGAGTCGGTGCACATCACCGGTCCTGCCATCTGGCAAAAGAAGATCAGTGACAGCCTGGCGGTGGAAGTGCAGTAACAGGCACTTTGCTGCTGTAAAAAAAGGCCGGTGGGCGACAAGCCCACCGGCCTTTTTTTGTGCAAACCGTGGCGAGGGAGCTTGCTCCCGCTTGAGTGCGCAGCGCTCACAAAAGGGTCTGCTACGCAGCCCAGCGGGAGCAAGCTCCCTCGCCACAATGAATGACACCTTGAATATGGATGTGCAGCCGTCTTCGCAACCGCCATGCTATCGTGCCCGCCCGACTTGCAACTGTTCACACCAGCATGCTGCCAACTACCCGTACCTTGCGTCTGTCGTTGTACACCTTGCTGATCCTCACCGGCGCAGCCGTTGCCGCCACCCTCGCCGTGCGCCACGCCGAACGCGTGGCCCTGGAAGAAGACGCCAGCCGTGCCAACCAGCAGTTGGCGCTGTACGCCAATTCGTTGCACACCCTGATCGAGCGCTATCGCGCCCTGCCTGCCGTGCTGGCGCTGGACCCGGAGTTACGTTCGGCCCTCAAGGGACCGGTCGGCGCGGCGCAGCAGGATGTATTGAACCGCAAGCTGGAACGGATCAATGGCGCCGCCCAGTCATCCACCCTGGAATTGCTCGACCACACAGGCTTGGCCGTCGCGGCCAGCAACTGGCGCCTGCCCAGCAGCTATGTCGGGCACAACTATGGCTTTCGTCCGTATTTCCTCCAGACCCGCACCCAGGGCACCGGACGTTTTTATGCGGTGGGCGTGACCAGCGGCATCCCGGGATACTTCCTCTCCAGCGCCGTGACCGACGACAACGGCGAATTCCTCGGCGCGATGGTGGTAAAGCTGGAGTTTCCGGAGCTGGAACGCGAATGGCGCCAGGGCAGCGACACTCTGCTGGTCAGCGATGCGCGGAGCATCATCTTCATCGCCAACCGCCCGGGCTGGCGTTATCGCCACTTGCAGCCGCTGAGCGACAGCGACCGCGCCGAGCTCAAGGCCACCCGTCAATACGACAAACAACCGTTGCAACCGCTGGCTTACGAAACGTTGCGGCGCTTTGACGACAATAGCCATCTGGCCCGGGTCGAGACGCCCGATGGCGCGGCGGACTACCTGTGGGAATCCTTGCCGCTGACCACCGAAGGCTGGACGCTGCACTTGCTGCGCCGTCCGCAGATCGCCTTCGAAGACCGGCGTAATGCCGGGCTCGCGGCCGCCGGTTCGTGGCTGGCGCTGGTGTTCCTGCTGCTGTTTCTCAACCAGCGCTGGCGCCTGGCAAGGTTGCGCCAGCGCAGCCGCGAAGAGCTCGAACGGTTGGTCGAAGAACGTACCCGGGATCTGCGCACGGCCCAGGACGGGTTGGTGCAATCGGCCAAGCTGGCGGCACTGGGGCAGATGTCGGCGGCCCTGGCCCATGAAATCAACCAGCCCTTGACCGCCCAGCGCATGCAATTGGCGACCCTGCGCTTGTTGCTCGATCACGGTCGGGTCGATGACGCCTACAAGGCCCTCAAGCCGGTGGACGACATGCTGACGCGCATGGCCGCCCTCACCGGCCACCTGAAAACATTTGCCCGCAAAAGCCCCAGCGGCCTGCGCGAACGCCTGGACCTGGCGGCGGTGGTCGACCAGGCGCTGCAATTGCTGGACACGCGCCTGCGCGACGAACAGATCAGCACCGTGTTGCACCTGACTCGACCGGCCTGGGTGCGCGGCGATGCGATCCGCCTCGAACAAGTGTTGATCAACCTGCTGCGCAATGCCCTCGACGCCATGGCCGAGCAACCCATCAAGCGCCTGGAAGTGCGCCTGGAGGCCGATGAGCAATTGTGGCGCCTGACCGTCAGCGACAGCGGCACCGGGATCGCCGAGGAACACCTGGCCCAGGTGTTCGATCCGTTTTTCACCACCAAGGCGGTAGGCGACGGCCTGGGCCTGGGGCTGGCGGTTTCCTTCGCGATCATTCATGAATCCGGCGGGCGGCTGACGGCAGACAATCACGAACATGGCGCAGTATTCTGCGTGACCTTGCCCATCGATCAGGAGGCCCAACTGCATGCTTGATTCTGTCATGGTCGTGGATGACGAAGGCAGCATCCGCAGTGCCGTCGAGCAATGGTTGAGCCTGTCGGGGTTCCAGGTGCAGTTGTTCAGCCGCGCCGACGAATGCCTGGCCCGGTTGCCGGAGCATTTCCCCGGGGTGATCCTCAGCGACGTGCGCATGCCCGGCCTCAGCGGCCTGGAGCTGTTGGCCGAAGTGCGTCGCCGCGATCCGGACCTGCCGGTGATTCTGTTGACCGGCCACGGCGACGTGCCCATGGCCGTGGAGGCCATGCGTGACGGCGCCTACGACTTCCTGGAAAAACCCTTCAGCCCCGAAGCCCTGCTCGGCAGCCTGCGCCGGGCCCTGGACAAGCGCACCCTGGTCCTGGAAAACCGTCGCCTGCATGAACAAGCCGACGCCCGGGCCCGCCTCGATGGCACGCTGCTGGGCGTTTCCCGCGCGTTGCAAAACCTGCGGCGCCAGGTGCTGGACCTGGCCGCACTGCCGGTCAACGTGCTGATCCGCGGCGAAACCGGTAGCGGCAAGGAACTGGTCGCCCGTTGCCTGCACGACTTCGGCACGAGGGCGAGCAAGCCCTTCGTCGCGTTGAACTGCGCAGCCATTCCCGAAGCGCTGTTCGAGGCCGAACTGTTCGGCCATGAAAGCGGTGCCTTCACCGGCGCCCAGGGCAAGCGCATCGGCAAGCTCGAATACGCCAACGGCGGCACGCTGTTCCTCGATGAAATCGAGAGCATGCCCCTGGCCCAACAGGTCAAGTTACTGCGGGTGTTGCAGGAGCAGAAGCTCGAACGCCTGGGTTCCAACCAGAGCATCCAGGTGGACCTGCGCATCATCGCCGCCACCAAGCCCGATCTGCTGGACGAAGCCCGGGCCGGGCGTTTTCGCGAAGACCTGGCCTATCGCTTGAACATCGCCGAGCTGCGCCTGCCGCCGCTGCGAGAACGGCGCGAGGACATTCCCCTACTATTCGAGCATTTCACCCACAGCGCCGCCGAACGCCTGGGCCGCGCCGCCGCGCCCCTGAGCGGCCCGCAATTGAGCCACCTGCTCAGCCACGACTGGCCTGGCAACGTGCGAGAGCTGGCCAATGTCGCCGAACGCCAGGTGTTGGGGCTCGATCAACCACAGGCCCTGGAGACGGAGCCGGGCCAGTCCCTCGCGGCCCAGCAGGAAGCCTTCGAAGCCCAATGCCTGCGCGCCGCCCTGACGCGGCACAAAGGCGATGTGAAAGCGGTGCTCGAAGAACTGCAACTGCCGCGCCGCACCTTCAATGAAAAGATGCAACGCCATGGGTTGAGTCGGGAGATGTTTTTGTAGGGTGTTGATCGCTCCCACGCTCCCACGCTCCCGCGTGGGAGCGCCGCCAGGGACGCTCCGGAGGTGACGCAGAGCGTCACGGGATGCATTCCCACGCAGCGTGGGAACGATCAACATAAGCGGATTCCCGCTCACGCCGAATCAAAAACAAGCGGATTTCCGCTCACTCAACACCACAAACCCCTCTAGCCCGGCCCTCCAGCCGCTGGCACAGGTCCTGCTATAGCCCTGGCAGGCTGCGTTCCCACGCGCTCCACAAAAACAATTAAACGAAGGATCCTTCAATGGATAACTCCAACGCCCTGCCCCTTGGGTCGGCTGCCGTGCCCGCCCGTGAAAGAACCACCGCCAGCCGGATCAAATCGATCTTCAGCGGCTCGGTCGGCAACATGGTCGAGTGGTATGACTGGTACGTCTACGCCGCTTTCTCGTTGTACTTCGCCAAAGTCTTCTTCCCCAAGGGCGACACCACCGCCCAATTGCTCAATACCGCCGCGATCTTCGCCGTGGGCTTCCTGATGCGCCCGATCGGCGGGTGGTTGATGGGCCTATACGCCGACCGCGCCGGTCGCAAACGTGCGTTGATGGCTTCGGTGTACCTGATGTGCTTCGGCTCGCTGATTATCGCCTTGAGCCCGAGCTACGAAACCATCGGCGTCGGTGCGCCGATCCTGCTGGTGTTTGCCCGCCTGCTCCAAGGCCTGTCGGTGGGTGGCGAGTACGGCACCTCGGCGACCTACCTGAGCGAAATGGCGACCAAGGAACGTCGCGGCTTCTTCTCCAGCTTCCAATACGTGACCCTGATCTCCGGCCAGCTCATCGCCCTCGGCGTGCTGATCGTGCTGCAACAGTTCCTCACCACCGAACAGCTGTATGCCTGGGGCTGGCGCATCCCGTTCGCCATCGGCGCGCTGTGTGCGATCGTGGCGCTGTACCTGCGGCGCGGCATGGAAGAAACCGAGTCGTTCACCAAGAAGGAAAAAGCCAAGGAAAGCGCCATGCGCACCTTGCTGCGCCATCCCAAGGAACTGATGACCGTGGTCGGCTTGACCATGGGCGGCACGCTGGCGTTCTACACCTACACCACCTACATGCAGAAATACCTGGTGAACACCGTCGGCATGAGCATCTCCGACTCCACCACCATTTCCGCCGCCACGCTGTTCCTGTTCATGTGCCTGCAACCGGTGATCGGCGGCCTGTCGGACAAGATCGGTCGCCGGCCGATCCTGATCGCCTTCGGCATCCTCGGCACGCTGTTCACCGTGCCGATCCTCACCACCCTGCACACCATCCAGACCTGGTGGGGTGCGTTCTTCCTGATCATGGCCGCGCTGATCATCGTCAGCGGCTACACCTCGATCAACGCCGTGGTGAAAGCCGAGCTGTTCCCCACCGAAATCCGCGCCCTGGGCGTCGGCCTGCCGTACGCACTGACCGTGTCGATCTTCGGCGGCACCGCTGAATACATCGCCCTATGGTTCAAGAGCATCGGCATGGAAACCGGTTACTACTGGTACGTGACGGCCTGCATCGCTGTGTCGCTGCTGGTGTACATCACCATGAAAGACACCCGCAAGCATTCGCGGATCGTGACCGACTGACCTCCAAGTCGTACAAACAAAAAGGGGCGAACCTGACAGGGTTCGCCCCTTTTTTCGTTCCTTGGCTAAAGATTTTTCTGACATTAATCCCTGGTTAATGCCTGACCTTCATCCTCATCCTCAACAGAACGCCACTCGAATACGCCGGCAATGGCCTCATTGACCGCTCTGCTGCAACGGCGAACACATCGATTTTATCGATTCATTTTAGCATTTTTTTGCGCTTTTTAATCAAATTAACAAGCGTAATATCAACTCCACACCCAAGGCGCTAACGCCAAACATTCTGGAGCACGACCATGAAAACCAAACTGATCATCGCCCTGACCCTTTCCGTACTGGCTGCCAACACCTTTGCTGCCGACGGTTTCGACCGCACCAGCTCGGCCATCGCCGCCGATGGTTATGACCGTACGAGCGCCGCCACCGTCGCATCTGATGGTTACGACCGTACTAACGGCGCCACCGTTGCTGAAGACGGCTTCGACCGCACTAACGGCGCCACCGTTGCTGAAGACGGCTTCGACCGCACTAACGGCGCCACCGTTGCTGAAGATGGCTTCGACCGCACTAACGGCGCCACCGTTGCTGAAGACGGCTTCGACCGCACTAACACTGCTGCCATCAGCTAACCCGAGAACGACACCCTCACAGCCCGGCTTCGGCCGGGCTTAGTTATTCATGGGCTATGGAAAAAGGAAGACCGCCAGTGGTTTTGTTATCGCCACTCATCAAATTGTGGGAGCGGGCTTGCTCGCGAAGACAGTATGTCAGTCGACATCTATGTGTCTGAACCTGCGCATTCGCGAGCAGCCTGCTCCCACAGTGTCCCAGGGTGCTGACAAAAACAGCGCGGCCCTGCACTATCTTCCAATCCCTTTGAAAGCCCACCGCAGGACCTTCTTCAACCATGCCCGATGACATCCACTTCTACGAACCCGCCAACGGCCACGGCCTGCCCCATGACCCGTTCAACGCCATCGTTGGCCCGCGCCCCATTGGCTGGATTTCGTCCCAGGATGCCGAAGGCCGCCTGAACCTTGCGCCCTACAGTTTTTTCAACGCCTTCAACTACATTCCACCGATCATCGGGTTCTCCAGCGTTGGGCGCAAAGACAGCCTGAACAACATCGAACAGACCGGCGAGTTCGCCTGGAACCTGGCCACGCGCCCGCTGGCCGAGCAGATGAACCAGAGCTGCGCGATGGTCGCCCCAGAGGTCAATGAGTTCGAACTGGCGGGTTTGACGGCCGCCCCATCACGGGTAATCCAGGTTCCACGCGTCGCCGAAAGCCCGGTGTCCTTCGAATGCAAGGTCACGCAGATTATTCAACTGCAGCGAGCGGACAAAGGGCTGGTGCCAAGCTGGCTGATCCTCGGCGAAGTGGTCGCCGTGCATATCGCCAAGTGGTTGTTGAAAGACGGGGTGTACGACACCGCCGCCGCCGAGCCGATCTTGCGCGGTGGCGGGCCGGCGGATTATTTCCAGCTGGGGCCTGAGGCGTTGTTCAAGATGCATCGCCCGAAGTAAGCGACACGGCTCTCAAGAAGAAACAGCAACCTGTGGCGAGGGAGCTTGCTCCCGCTGGACGCGCAGCGTCCCCTTGCGGTGTGTCAGACAAACCGGGGGGGCCGCTTCGCAGCCCAGCGGGAGCAAGCTCCCTCGCCACAAAAGCCCTACCGGGTGATCGTGCCGCTACCAGACCAACCCGCCCTCGTCGTCGACACCTTTGAGGTGGGTCAGCTGCGGGGCTGCCGCTTCATCGGCTTTGACCGCGGTCTCGAAGGTTTGCTCTTCAAGGATCTTGTTGAAACGTGGCGCACCGGAACCACCGATGGCCTTGGTGGCGATGGCGGCATGGTAGCCGCCGCCTTCTTTGGGGATTACAGCGGAAACAGCTTCAAAGGTTTCAAAGGCTTTACGTGCCATGTCTTGTGCATCCTGGCGGTGGAAAATGACGCTCATTAAACCTTCAACCAGCCAGTTTGTGTACCTGCGCCCGGCACCCTTCGGTCGCCTGGGCGGCGGACACGTCGCGGAACGTATGGAAATCCAGGCTGCTCACCACCAGGTCTTGCACCAGCTCGGCAAATATCGCCATGGCCGGGGAATTGAAGTAGGCATCCATGGCCGCCTGATTGACCCAAAGCCCGGACACCAGCCACAAATCGGCATCGCACTGCGAATGCTGCAAGGCAAAGTACAGGCAACCGGAGGCCTGGCGCGAAGGCGCGATGAGCGTACTCAGGCGTGCGCCCAGTTGCTTGGAGCAACCGACGCGGGCCCGGACAAAAGCCATGTGACTGACGGGGATCTGTGTAGACATGTTCAACCCTCCCAGGTCATCCGTTGTGCAGCCGGGGACAGGCCGCGACAGGATCAAAGGTTAAGCGCCGCCCTGCCAGTTTCGTTAGTCGATTCCTGCCGACCCATTGCACGATCCTGCGCGTCGGTATCATAAAATTTGCTATCGATCCGGTCGAAACCCGGGAAGTTGAAACAAAAGGTTTCAAGCAAGTTTCCACAGCATTGCAGCGTCATGGCCCTTTGCGCCGTGCAGGATCAGGCAAGCTTTCAACAGGATGTTGCTACCGCTGCGCCTTGCACAAACATAAGCTTTGTTCATCGCTCCCTATTGCCTGAGGATCCCGGCATGTCGCCGCTCGACCACGCCCACGTCCCGCTGGACACGTATCTGGAACAACAGCGCGCCGAACTGGCGTCGATCATCGACCGCAACACCAGCGAAGACGGCAGCTATGCCACCGCCATCGGCTCGCTTAACCTGTCGCGGCATAGCAAGCCGCAGAATTTCGCCCCGGTGTTGGCGCAACCGGCCCTGTGTATCATGGCCCAAGGCAGCAAACAGGTGCGCCTGGCCGACGAATTGTTCGACTACGATCCGCTGCATTACCTCGTGGTCTCGGTGTCGATGCCGTTGAGCGGCTGCATGGCCCACGCGACGCCCGAGCAACCAATCCTGGCCCTGCGCCTGGACATCGACCCCGCGGAAATCACCGCGTTGATCGCCGACGCCGGCCCCCTGGGCGTACCGACCCGCCCCGCCGGGCGCGGGCTGTATGTCGAACGCCTGGACACGCCAATGCTCGACGCCGTACTGCGCCTGGCGCGGTTGCTCGATACGCCGAAAGACATCGCCATGCTCGCGCCCCTGGTGCGCCGGGAAATCCTCTATCGTCTGCTGCGCAGTCCCCAGGGCTTTCGGCTGTACGAAATAGCCATCGCCAACAGTCAGAGCCATCGCATCAGCCAGGCGATCAAATGGCTCAACGGCCATTTCGAACAGCCGCTGCGCATCGATGACCTGGCCCGGGAAGTGAACCTCAGCGTCTCGACCCTGCATCACCGCTTCAAGGCCATGACCGCCATGAGCCCGCTGCAGTACCAGAAGCAGCTGCGCTTGCAGGAAGCCCGGCGCCTGATGCTGGCCGAAGGGCTGGAAGCTTCGGCGGCGGGCTATCGGGTGGGCTACGAAAGCCCTTCGCAGTTCAGCCGCGAGTACAGCCGGTTGTTCGGCGCGCCGCCGTTGCGGGACTTGGCGCGGTTGCGGATGACGGTTTGATCTGGGTTTGCATTGCCTTTTGAAATCAGGCAGCGAGCACCCGACATGCCTGCGCCGGTATGGTCACCGACACCGCATGCCCGATGCCCAGGTCCATGCCCTGGCACGGCGTGCTCAATGCCGTGAACGAAATGCCGGAACACTCCACCGTAGTCTCGATCGTCGCACCGATGTCGCGCACGAACGTGACCTTGCCCAGCAACCGGTTGCCCACCGTGGCCTGGGGCGCGGACAGTTGCAGGTCTTCGGGGCGCACCAGCAGCTTGATCTTTTCGCCAACCTTGAGGCTATCGCTGGCCGGCACCTCCAGCGCATCGCCACCCGGCAGCCCCACTCGCCCGTTACCCAGGGTGGTCGCCGGAAAAATGTTGCCTGAGCCGATGAAGTCGGCGACGAACTCATTGGCCGGGTGCCGGTAGATCTCGATTGGCGTACCGACCTGTTGCACCCGATGTTCCCCCAGCACCACGACGATGTCGGCCATGGTCATGGCTTCGCGTTGATCGTGGGTCACCAAAATAGTGGTGATGTTCAACCGCTGTTGCAGTTGGCGGATCTCCACTTGCATCGACTCGCGCAGCTTGGCGTCCAGGGCCGACAGCGGTTCGTCCAGCAAGAGGATCTTCGGCCGGGCAGCAATGGCCCGGGCAATCGCCACGCGCTGGCGTTGACCGCCGGACAGTTTGGCCACGGGCCGGTCGATCATCGCCTGGAGCTGGATCAGTTCCAGCAACTCCACCACCCGCGCTTGTTGCTCGGCCTTGCCCACACCCCGCAGCTTCAGCGGATAGGCGATGTTCTCGCCGACGGTCATGTGGGGAAACAGCGCCAGCGATTGAAACACCATGCCAAAGTTACGCAGGTGCGCCGGGGTATGGCCGATGTCTTGCCCATCCAGGCGGATTTCCCCGCCGCTGAGGCTTTCCAGGCCGGCGATCATGCGCAGCAAAGTGGTCTTGCCACAGCCTGAAGGCCCGAGGAAACACACCAGTTTGCCCTCGGGCAAATGCAGGTTCACGTCCGTGACCGCGCAGGCCGAGCCGTAATGTTTCTCGACGTTTTCCAGTATCAGTCCAGTCATGTCTTCACCTTGAAATCAAAAGGAAACGCCGCCCTCGCCCACCAGCTTCTCCAACGCCCAGATCAGCACGAAGTCGATCAGCACGATGAGCACGGCAAACGAGAAAACGGTGGGGTCCAGCGACGACACGGTGCGGCTGTACATCCAGATCGGCACGGTCATGACATCGATGGTGTAGAGGAAATAGGTCACGGTGAATTCGTTGAACGAGACAATGAACGCCAGCAGCATCCCGGCGAGAATCCCCGACTTCATCAATGGCACCACCACGTCGACGATGGCCCGCCGCGGTGTCGCCCCGAGCATTCGCGCGGCTTCTTCGACTTCGCTGCCGATGCCAAGCATGGCGGCGGTGCAGTTCTTCACCACGAACGGCAAGGCGAGGATCACGTGGGCAATGACCAGCCGCGAGGTGGTCATCTGGAACGGCAGGCTGTCGAACACCAAGAGCAGCGCCAACCCCAGCACCACCATGGGAAACACCAGCGGCAGCGACATCAGTTGCAACGCCACGGCCTTGCCCCGGAACTCGCAACGAGTCAGCGCGTAGGCCGCCGGCACGGCGATCAGCGTGGCGAAAATCATGGTCAGGCAGGCCACCAACAAACTGGTGCCCATGGCCTGGCCCAGGCTCAGCACATCGCTGGCATCCGGCGATACGAAGGTGTGCCAGGCCGCCCGGTACCATTGCAGGCTGTAGCTGCTCGGCGGAAAGTCCAGGTTCGCGGCGCCGCTGAAGGACATGACGATCATGGTCAGGATCGGCAGCACCGCCAGCAGCAGGATGAAACCCGACAGCAGCCCCACTGCGCGCCCGGTTTCACCGGGCAACAGCGACTGGCGTTTTTTGCTCAACGCGGTCATTGAGAAGCCTCCAGCATCCGCCGCCGACGGCCGGTGAAATATTCGGACAGGGTCATGATCATCAACGTGGTGACAATCAGCACCACCCCAGCGGCGGACGCGGCGGGCCAGTTCATCAACGGGGCAATCTGATCGTGGACCATCACCGCCAGCATCGGCACCCGCCGGCCGCCCAACAGCAGCGGCACGACAAAGCTGCTGGCGTTGTAGGCAAACACCAGCGTCGCGCCGGTGATGATGCCCGGCAGGCTCATGGGCAGCACCACTTGGCGAAACACCTGGAAGCGGCTGGCGCCGAGGGTCGCGGCGGCCTCTTCATAGCTGCGGGCGACCCCACGCATGGCGCTGGCGATGGGCAGCACGGCCAGGGGGAAGGCCGTCTGGACCAGGCCCATCAACACACCATTCTGGTTGTACAGCAGCATGACCGGCCGCTTGATCAAACCCAGGCCCAGGAGCGCCTGATTGAGCATGCCGGCAGGGCCGAGGATCACCAGCCAGCCATAGCTTTGCAGTAGCAGGTTGACCAACAGAGGCAACAGCACCGCCGCCAGGAACACCCGCCGCAACAACGGCGAGGCCAGGCGCGACATGGTGTAGGCCACGGGGATCGCCAGCAGCACAGCAATCACCGCGCTGATCAATGCAAGGCGCAAGGTCAGCAACAGGGACTTGAGGTAATAGGGCTCCAGCAACTGCCCATAGCTGGCGAGGCTGAACCCACTCCACTCCGCGCCCTTGGTGCCGACGCTCATGCGCAGCACCAACAGACTGGCAGCGATCAGCACACCGAGAAACAACATCGACGGCGACAGGAACAGCCAGGCTCGGCCGGTGGGTGAAATCTCCCGGGGTGGACGCATGGATGCGACGCGCTGGGGATGGGTTAACGGTTGGGGTTCCATGGCAAGATCTCGTCAGAGGAACACGACAGGACAAACACAATTTCAAAACAACCCACTTCCCTGTGGAGCGAGCTTGCTCGCGAAGGCGGCAGCACCGTCGACATCTCCTTCAACTGACCTACCGCTATCGCGGGCAAGCTCGCTCACACACTGGATCTCGGGTGGTCACAGAGGCCGCGTACTCCTCAATTCCCTATGCTGGGCAGGCGGTGTGCAGCGCTTGTTTCAGGAAGAGAAGATTTCCGTGTACCGACGAATCCACTGGTCATGCACCGTCGCCAGGAAGGCGTTGTCATGCATGATCGCTTTGTCGGCGATTTGCTCCGGGGTGAGGATGTAGGGGCTCTTGCGCGCTTCGCTGGAGATGATGGCCTTGGCGTTGACCGGGCCGTTGAAGATGTCTTCGGCCATCTTGCCCTGCACCAGCGGGTCGAGGGAGTGGTCGATGAAGGCGTAGGCCAGGTCAGTGTCGCCCGGGCGGTTTTTTGGCATGACCGAGAGCATCAGGTCGGTGTAGAAACCTTCCTTCATGCCGAACGTCGCCCCCAGGCCGTAGGCCGGGTCGCGGATCTGCTTGGGGAAAAACGCCGGCGCATACAAGCCGCCCATGTCCAGGGAACCGGTGCGGAACAGCTCGGCGATCTGGTTCGGGTTTTCCCCCAGGGTCACCACCCGATCCTTGAGTTCGGCGAGTTTCTTGAAGCCGGGTTCGATGTTGTGTTCATCACCACCGGCCAGCTTGGCGGCGATGATGATCAGGTCCATGGCCTCGGTCCAGTTCGGCGGCGGCAGGAAAATGTTCGGCGCCAGCTCCGCGTCCCACAGCGCAGCGTAACTGTCCGGTGCCTGCTGCAAGGTACGGGTGCTGTAGACCAGGCTGTTGCACCACAGCAGGTAACCGATGCCATGGCCGCCAGCGCCGGTGCGGTATTGCGCCGGCACGTCAGCCAGGTTGGGAATGCGGTTGAGGTCAGGCTTTTCCAGCAGCCCGGCGACGGCCAGGCCCTCGGCGCCGACGCCTGCCAGGGTGATGATGTCGTACTGCGGCCGGTCGCCACCGGCCTTGAGCTTGGCCACCATCTCCGAGGTACTGCCGGTGCGGTCGGCGATGACCTTGGCCCCGGTCTTGGCCTCGAAGGTGGCGGCGATGTTGCGCAGCGCCGCCAGCCCGGTGTCATCGGACCAGGTCAGCAGGCGCAGGGTCTTGCCGACGAACCGCGTGTCACTGGCCCGCGCACTGATGAACGGCATGCTCATGGCCGCCGCTGCAACCGAAACCACACTTGCAGTCTTGATGAATTGACGTCTGTTCAGATCATGCTCGCCCATGAGGACTCCCTTTATTCTTTTAAGTATGAGGTGGGTAAAACCGTTGTGCCCGCACCGTTCGGCGTCGACGAAAGCCCCGTATTGCCTGGGCTTTGCCGCCGCCTGCGGCCATCCTGAGGTTGTGCAAAATCCCTGACTATCGAAAAAAACTCATTGGAGCCATGTCCTTGGCGCATGCCTTTTTTCGAGGCATGCATGACCTGAAAACGTGCCGTCAGATCGCCCGGACCACATGCTTGATTTCCTGGAACGCGGCCAACCCCCAAGGTCCCAACTCGCGGCCCAGGCTGCTCTGCTTGTACCCTCCCCACGCCGCCTGGGGAAAAATCACCTGGGGCGCGTTGATCCACACCAGCCCAGCCTGCAACGCGTCGGCCACCTGCCCGGCGGCTTCGGCATCGCGGCTGACCACGCTGGCCACCAGACCGAAACGGCTGTCGTTGGCCAGGGCGATGGCCTGCGCCTGGCTGCTGAAACGGCGTACGCACACCACTGGCCCGAAGATCTCTTCGCACCACAGCGCACTGTCGAGGGGCACGTCAGTGAAGATTGTCGGCTGTAGAAAAAAGCCGCGCGGCAGGTGCGTCGGTCGCTGGCCGCCGCACACCAGGGTCGCTCCGGCGCTCAGGCCTCGGTCGATGTGCCCCAGCACCCGCTGGTATTGCGCCTGGTTGACCAGTGTCCCCATCTCCACGTCCGGATCGAACGGATCGGCCACGCGGATCGCTTCGGCACGGGCCTTGAGCCGGCGCAGGAATTCATCGGCCAGCTCATCGGCCACCAGCACGCGGCTGGTGGCCGAACACATCTGTCCGGCATTGAAGAAAGCGCCGCCACAGGCCAGCTCCACCGCCAGGTCCAGGTCGGCGTCCGCCAGTACCAGCAGGGACGATTTACCGCCCAGTTCCAGGCTCACGCCCTTCACCGTTTCCGCCGCCCGTTGCATCACTTGCACGCCCACCGCGTTGCTGCCGGTGAAGGAGATCTTCGCCACGCGCGGGTCCGCCGCCAGCGGCGCGCCAACTGCCAGGCCGGTGCCGCAGACCAGGTTGAACACCCCGTGGGGCAAGCCGGATTCGGCGATGATCGACGCCAGCGCAAGCTCCGGCAACGGTGTGACTTCCGAGGGTTTGAGCACCACGCAGCAGCCGGCAGCCAACGCCGGGGCGAGTTTCCAGGCCGTGGTAACCATCGGGAAATTCCATGGCACGATCAAGCCGACCACGCCGCACGGTTCGCGGCGCAGGCGTGCGCTGAAATCAGCACTGGGCAATGCCAACGGACTGTCTTGCCGAGCGTCCAGGCCTTCGGCCAACTCGGCGTAATACTCGAAGGTGGCGACCACATCGTCGACATCGATGGCCGCTTCGAACAACGGTTTGCCGTTGTTGCTCGATTGCAATTGCATCAACCGCTCGCGGCCTGCCTGCACGCCAGCGGCAATCCGGCGCAGGATCGCGCCACGCTCGGCGCCGGTGGTGATCGACCAGTGCGTGAAAGCCTGGGTCGCGGCGTTCAACGCCTGATCGACGGCGCGTTCACCATCGCCATGAACGGTGGTCAGCAACGCTTCGGTCGCCGGGTTGATCACCCGCAGCGGTTGATCGCCGGCCAACCACTCACCGTTGATGTACAGCCCGTCTTGCGTCGTAGGGAAATTCATTTCGACACCTGCGCCATCCAGGTTGCCTGGTCGATTTCGATCAGCGTCGGGCCCTGCCGGTCGCAAGCGGCGAGCAACGCGGCGTGCAGTTGCGCCACGCCGTCGATGGCTTGCGCAGCGCAGCCCAAAGCCCTAGCGACACCGATGAAATCCGGGGTGTAGATGTCCACGCCCACCGGTTCGATGGCGCGGTTGACCATGTATTTCTTGATCTCTTCGTAGCCCTGGTTATTCCACAGCAGCACGATCACCGGTGTGCGCGCCTCCACCGCGCTGGCCAATTCCGGCAGGGTGAACTGCAACCCGCCGTCGCCGATCAAACACACCACTGCCGGGCGACCATGGCCCCGGTCCTTGCCACCAAGCCAGGCGCCAATGGCCGCCGGCAAGGCGTAGCCGAGGGTGCCGTAGCCGGTGGATGAATTGAACCAGCGGCGTGGCTGCTCCGGGTTGAAGGTCAGGTTGCCGGTGTACACCGGTTGGGTCGAATCGCCGACGAACACCGCCTCCGGCAGCGCTTGCAAGACGGTGTCGAGAAACAAGGTCTGGGCGCGGGTCGCGGCGTCCCAACTGCCTTGAAGATCTGCGCGCAACCGGGCGGCACGCGTCGTGCCCCAATCGTCACGGCGCTCGGCCAAGGGGTGCTGGCTCAACGCATCGAGCACGGCCCGGGTGGCGACGCGAGCGTCGGCCACCAGCGCCAGGTACGGCGGGTAGTTGCGCACGGTCTGGTCCGGGTCGATGTCGATGCGCAGCAACGCACCGGGAATCTCGAAGCCGCCGGCGAAGGTGATGTCGTAGTCGGTCTCGGCCAGCTCGGTGCCAATGGCCAGCACCACATCCGCTTCGGCCACCAACGCGCGGGTGGCGACCAGGCTCTGCGTGGAGCCGATCAGCAACGGATGCCGGGACGGTAACAGGCCCTTGGCATTGATGGTCAACGCCACGGGTGCGCCGAGACGTTCGGCCAGTTCAGTCAATTCGGCCGCCGCGTCGATGGCACCGCCGCCGGCCAGGATCAACGGCCGTTGAGCCGATGCCAGCTTTGCAGCCATTTGCGCCACGGCACTCGGCGCAGCACCGGCACGGTTGATGTTCACCGGCACACTGGCGAGCAAGGCATCGGCGTCTTCGACCAGCACGTCCAACGGAATTTCAATGTGCACCGGCCGCGGGCGCCCAGCCTGGAACACGGCGAACGCCCGGGCCAGCACACCGGGCAATTCAGCGGCGGACATCAGCGTGTGGGAAAACGCCGCGACACCGCCCACCAATGCAGCCTGGTTCGGCAGTTCATGCAACTTGCCGCGCCCGCCGCCCAACTGGTTGCGCGACTGCACGCTGGAGATCACCAGCATCGGGATCGAATCGGCGTAGGCCTGGCCCATGGCGGTGGTGATGTTGGTCATGCCGGGGCCGGTGATGATGAAACACACGCCGGGCTTGCCGCTGACCCGAGCGTAACCGTCGGCCATGAAGCCTGCGCCCTGTTCATGACGCGGGGTCACATGGCGGATGTTGGAACGGGCCAGCCCGCGGTACAACTCGACGGTGTGCACGCCAGGAATGCCGAACACCTGCTCCACGCCATACGCGTGGAGTAACTTGACCAATACTTCGCCGCACGTCGCCATTGCCATTGCCTTTTCGTGTCGTGTAAAGGGCCTCGCACGGCATGCGGCGGGACCCTTTTTCTGTCTTGGGAATGGCGTTATTGGAACGGTCCGACCATAGCGGCAACAATGGATAAAAAGTCATACTAGCCATGTCCTCACGTCATGGCTTGGATCCGAAATGAAACGACTTCCCCCGCTGCCGGCGCTGCACACATTTCTGATCACGGCCCAATGCTGCAATTTCACCCGGGCCGCCGAACAACTGCATATCACCCAAGGCGCGGTGAGCCGGCAGATCGCCGGGCTGGAAGATCATCTGGGCTATGCACTGTTCCAGCGCCAGGCACGCGGCCTGACCCTGACTGCCGAAGGCCAGGCGTGGCTACCCCGGGTGCAGCAGGTGTTCAGCCTGATCGGCGAAGCGGTTGAGCAGGTCGGCGAAAAACGCCAGACCCTGCAACTCAAGGCCCCGACCTGCGTGATGCGCTGGCTGCTGCCGCGCCTGTTGCAATGGCAGAAGGAACGACCGGACGTGCCGGTGGAACTGACCACCACGGTCAGGCACGGCGTGGATTTCCAGCGCGAAGCCTTCGACGCCGCGGTGGTCTATGGCCCAGCACCCGACGCCTCGCTGGCGTGCGTACATCTGTTCGATGAACAACTGACGCCCGTCTGCTCCCGCCCGGTCCTGGAAGGGCCGGTGCCGCTGCATGAACCCGCCGACCTGCAACAACACGTGCTGCTGCACCCCACCCGTGACGAGCGCGACTGGAACGCCTGGCTGAAGGCAGCCGATGTGCACTTGAGCAATGTCAGCAAGGGCCAGCATTTCGAAACCCTGGACCTGGCGATGTCCATGGCTTCCCAAGGCACGGGCGTGGCAATTGGCGACTGGTCGCTGATCGGCGATGACTTGAGCGCCGGCCGACTGGTGATGCCGTTTGAACTGAAGGTCAAGACCGGGCTGGGTTATCACTTGGTGCATCCGCACAAACCCGAAGTGTCAGGGCCGTTGCAGGCCTTGATGGGGTGGTTGGTGGAGCAGGCCAAGGCGCGGTAAGCGTCAGCCACCCAGATCATTCAAGGATGAACAGGACCGTGGCGAGGGAGCTTGCTCCCGCTGGGTTGCGCAGCAACCCCTGGGGTCTGCCTGGGGCACTGCGGCGGCAGGTAGATGATGGGGCTGCTGCGCAGCCCAGCGGGAGCAAGCTCCCTCGCCACATGATCCCACCAGGCTCAAGAGATCAGTACGGGCTTGTCAGAGCAGATTAGGCGCCTGCACCGGCTCGATCTGCGCCCAGTGCGAGGTGTCCTCGCGGTGCTGCTGCAGATACGGCAACACGGCACCCAGCAACGGCGCCTTGAATGCCTCCTGGAAACGATGGGCCAGGCCCGGGATCAGCTTCAACTGGCTGCCCTGGATATGCGCCGCCAGATGCACGCCATGCATCACCGGCAGCAACGGGTCGGCGGTGCCGTGGACGACCAGGGTCGGCACGCGCAGTTGATCGAGCAGTGCCACCCGGCTTGGCTCGGCCATGATCGCCATGATCTGACGCTTTACACCCTCGGGGTTGAAGGCCCGGTCATAGGCCACTGCGGCCTGATGCAGCAGCGCCTCGCGGTCATCGACCACCATCGGGCTGCCCAGGGCGGCCAGCAGATCGGCCTGCTGTTCCAGGGCCATTTCGCGATTCGGCGCACCGCGCCGCGACAGCAACTGCACCAGCGTGGCGCTGGGGGCGGGCAAGCCTTCGGCACCGGAACTGGTCATGATCAGGGTCAGGCTTTCGACCCGCTGCGGCGCCATGGCGGCCATGTGCTGGGCGATCATACCGCCCATGCTCACGCCCAATACGTGGAAGCTTTGCACCTGCAAGGCATCCATCAACCCCAGCCCATCATCGGCCATGTCGGTCAAGGTATAAGGCGCGGCCACGGGCAAGCCGAGTTTGTAGCGCAGGGCTTCAAAGGTCAGGTTGGCGCTGCCGGGCGCCTGGCGCCAGGTGGACAGGCCGACGTCGCGGTTGTCGTAGCGAATCACCCGGAAACCTTGCTCGCACAGGGCGACCACGACTTCGTCCGGCCAATGGATCAACTGCCCACCCAGGCCCATCACCAGCAACAGCGCCGGATCCGAGGCACGGCCAACGCTTTGGTAGGCCAGGCTCACCTGATCCAGATCGACCCGTTGGGTCGCAACATTGATGTCACACCGAGAAGCCGCCATCGACGGCAGGCCGAAAAACAACGCGGCCAGGAAAATGAATACACGCATGAAGAAACACCGAAACGCAGAACCCCAGTAGAGCGCGAGTCTGATGAAGTTTGTTCAAGCGCGCTGCCACAGTTGCGTGACAGTTTGATGAAGATTGCCGAGTGGTGATCTGAAGCCATGTGGGCACCTGTTTGGACCGGGGACATGGTGGACACCCTGTGGCGAGGGAGCTTGCTCCCGCTGGGTTGCGCAGCAACCCCCGGGGCTCTGCCTGGGGCACTGCGGCGACAGATAGATGTTGGGGCTGCTGCGCAGCCCAGCGGGAGCAAGCTCCCTCGCCACAAAAAATGTCGGAAACAGGGTGCTCGTCCACAACACCCGAGGCCTCAGGCCAACTGACTGCGCAACTGCCGCGCCGCCGCCACCATATTCACCAACGCCGCTTCCGTTTCCGGCCAGCCCCGGGTTTTCAACCCACAGTCGGGGTTGATCCACAACCGCTCGGCGGGAATCCGCTTCACTGCCTTGCTCATCAGCGCAACCATCTCGGCCGTGTCCGGCACCCGTGGCGAGTGGATGTCGTAGACGCCCGGGCCGATGTCGTTGGGGTAGTCGAACGCCTCGAACGCCTCCAGCAATTCCATGTCCGAACGCGAGGTCTCGATGGTGATGACATCGGCGTCCATGTCGGCGATGGCCTTGATCACATCGTTGAATTCGCTGTAGCACATGTGGGTATGGATCTGGGTTTCATCAGCCACCCCCGACGCGCACAAACGGAACGCGTCAACCGCCCAGTCCAGGTATTCCTGCCATTGCCCGCGACGCAGCGGCAACCCTTCGCGGAACGCCGCCTCGTCGATCTGCACAATCTTGATCCCGGCCTTTTCCAGGTCCAGCACTTCGTCCCGCAGGGCCAGGGCCAGTTGTCGGGCCTGGGCCTGGCGCGACACGTCTTCACGGGGGAACGACCACATCAGCATGGTCACGGGGCCGGTGAGCATGCCTTTCATGACCTTGTCGGTCAGGCTTTGCGCGTAGCGGATCCAGTCGACGGTCATGGCGCTCGGCCGACTGATGTCGCCATAGATGATCGCCGGTTTCACGCAGCGCGAACCGTAGCTCTGCACCCAACCGAAACGGGTGAAGACGTAGCCGTCCAGGTGCTCGGCGAAGTATTCCACCATGTCGTTGCGCTCGGCTTCACCGTGCACCAGCACGTCCAGGCCCAGGCGTTCCTGGATCTGCACGGCATGGCGGATCTCGGTGTGCATGGCGTCCTGATAGTCATTGGCCGACAGCTTGCCTTGCTTGTAGGCCTGGCGCGCCAGGCGTATGGCCGGGGTCTGCGGGAAGGAGCCGATGGTGGTGGTGGGAAAGGCCGGCAGTTTCAGACGGGCGCGTTGGCGTTCGATGCGCTTGGCAAACGGCGAGCGCCGCTGACTGTCCTGTGGCCCGATTGCCGCCAGGCGCGCCTGGACCGCGGGTTTGTGAATGCGCGCCGAACGGGCGCGACTGGCCTGCACCTCGCGGCTGTCGGCCAAGGCCTGTTGCACAGCGGGCGCGTGTGGATCGTTCAGGGCATCGCGCAGCACCGCGACTTCACCACACTTCTGCACGGCAAAGGCCAGCCAGCTCTTGAGTTCCGGATCGAGGCGGTCTTCACGCTCCAGGTCCACCGGGCTGTGCAACAGCGAGCATGAGGTGCTGACCCAGAGGTTGTCGCCAAAGCGCTCCTGGGCCGGTTGCAGCTGCGCCAGCGCCTGTTCCAGTTCACAGCGCCAGACGTTGCGGCCATTGACCAGGCCCACCGACAGAATCTTGTAGGTCGGCAGGCGGTCCAGCACCTGGCCCAGTTGTTCCGGGGCGCGCACCGCGTCGATGTGCAAGCCATCCACCGGCAGGCTGACCGCCAGGCCGAGGTTGTCTTGCAGGCCACTGAAATAGGTGGCCACGAGTTTTTTCAGCGGCGAGTACTGGAGGATGTGATAAGCCCGTTCGAAAGCGCTCTTCCAGGCTTGAGGCAGGTCGAGGGTGAGGATCGGTTCGTCGATCTGCACCCACTCCACGCCCTGGGCCTTGAGACGGTTGAGGATCTCCCCGTAGACCGGCAGCAGGCGCTCCAGCAGGCCGAGCTTGTCGAACGCCTCGCCCTTGGCCTTGCCCAGCCACAAGTAGGTCAACGGGCCGATGATCACCGGTTTGACCTGATGGCCCAAGGCATGGGCCTCGTCCACTTCATCGAACAACTGTTCCCAGCTCAGGGCGAAGGTCTGGTCGGCGGAAAACTCCGGGACCAGGTAGTGGTAGTTGGTGTCGAACCACTTGGTCAGTTCCTGGGCGTATTGCGCCTGGCCGTGGTCGGCCCCGCAGCAACTGGCCGTGGCGCCACGGGCCATGGCGAACAGGGTGTCGAGGGTCGGTCGGCCATGGGCATTCAAGGTGCTGTGGAAACGCTGTGGCACGACGCCCAGGGTCAGGGAGTGGCCGAGCACTTGGTCGTACCAGGCAAAGTCCCCGACGGGCAACAGGTCGATGCCGGCGTCTTTCTGCAATTGCCAGTGCCGGGCCCGCAGTTCGCGACCCACCGCCTGCAACGCGGCCGGGGCCAGGTCACCTTTCCAGTAGGCTTCGAGGGCTTTTTTCAGTTCGCGGTCGGCGCCGATGCGAGGGAAACCGAGAGTGTGGGCCAGGGCCATGGTGTGCGTCCTCCTGTAAAAGATGGCGCCATTGTCGACAGCTGACCTTACATGAGACAAACTCAACCTTTTCGTGTTGATCACAAGTTTTACTCATGGAGCAACTCCGGTGCTTGAACTCCGTCACCTCAAGACCCTGCACGCCCTGCGCGAAGCCGACAGCCTGGTCGAAGCCGCCGAACGCCTGCACCTGACCCAGTCCGCCCTCTCCCACCAGTTCAAGGAACTGGAAGAGCGCCTGGGCATGCAGTTGTTCGTGCGCAAGACCAAGCCGGTACGGTTC
This sequence comes from Pseudomonas sp. 3JA, assembly GCF_036961705.1. Taxonomy (NCBI): domain Bacteria; kingdom Pseudomonadati; phylum Pseudomonadota; class Gammaproteobacteria; order Pseudomonadales; family Pseudomonadaceae; genus Pseudomonas; species Pseudomonas sp. 3JA. Next base: position 14,868 of record NZ_JBAMDJ010000013.1, on the reverse strand, counting down.
ACCAGCGCCGGCCTGCGCCTGTTGCAACTGGCCGATGCCGCCCTGCCCTTGCTGCGTGGCGCCGAACGGGACATCGCCCGCCTGGCTGGCGGCACCGCCGGACGGCTGCACATGGCCATCGAGTGCCATAGCTGCTTCCAGTGGTTGATGCCGACCATCGACCAATTCCGCGATGCCTGGCCGGAAGTCGAGCTGGACCTGGCCTCGGGCTTCGCTTTCGCGCCGTTGCCAGCCCTGGCCCGGGGCGACCTCGACCTGGTGGTGACTTCCGACCCGCTGGAGCTGGCCGGCATCACCTACGTGCCATTGTTCACCTACGAAGCGATGCTCGCCGTGGCCAACCAGCATCGACTGGCGGGCAAGCCCTACATCGTGCCCGAGGACCTGATCAGCGAAACCCTGATCACCTACCCGGTGGAGCGCGACCGGCTGGACATCTTCACCCGTTTCCTGGAACCGGCCGACATCGAACCGGCCCAGGTGCGCACCTCTGAACTGACGGTGATGATGATGCAACTGGTGGCCAGCGGTCGCGGCGTCTGCGGCATGCCGCACTGGGCCCTGCATGAATACAGTTCGCGGGGGTACGTGAAGGCCAAGCGGCTGGGGGAGAAAGGCTTGTTTGCCACGCTCTACGCGGCGGTGCGCACCGACATGCTCGACGCGCCGTACATGCGCGACTTTTTGCTGACGGCCAAGGACACGTCGTTTTCCACGTTGGACGGGGTCAGTGCCGTGCGCTGACTGCTTTTTGTGGCGAGGGAGCTTGCTCCCGCTGGGCTGCGCAGCAGCCCCTCTCAAGCTCACTCAATCAACCTGATCCACCGCGTCGCCGGGTTCCAGGGCCGCTGTGCGACCCAGCGGGAGCAAGCTCCCTCGCCACAAGGTGTGCGGTGCCTGATCTTTGGTGATTAGGCTGTCCTGATCATTTATACCGGGTCACTGCGATGCAGCGGGGTGTTTTCAAGCTCATAACGCAGTTCGTCGATCAACTTGGCGATGCTCTCTTCCGAACGGACGCTGTCGACACTCATGCCGCTCACCACCAGGTCCACCTCACCGCTTTCACGGTGATACAGGCGTACAGTGAGGGTGCCGTCACCATTGAGGCTGCATTCGCAGGCCAGCGGCGTAAAGCTTTCTTCCAGGCGGGTGCGCAAGGGGGCCAGATGGGTCATGAAATGCACCTCAGCCCTGGGGGCACAAATGAACGGTGGACAGCACCGACCTCCTGGTCCGCATAGGCATCCTGTCGCTCTCATACTGGGTTAGTTCACTGCGCATTGTGGCGTATTCCTTGACTGTTTCGTGGGGACGCGACATCACAGACGATGTCGCACACTGACAGCCTAAGGAACCGCCCCCCCATGCAAAACCCGAATTTGCACCAGCATGCCCGGTGCATTTGCACTGGCTATCATGGTGCCTTCATTCGCCATTCGTTTGCGAATAAACCCCGCTCCCGCGCCCAGACAATCGCCTCGCTGCGGCTATGGACATCCAGTTTCGAATACAGCGTAGCCACGTGATTGCGCACGGTATTGGGCGCCAGCTTCAGGCGCGCGGCGATTTCCTTGTCTGCCAAGCCTTCGCAAATCAGCCCCAGCACGTCACGCTCCCGGGCCGTCAGCTCGGTGAATGACACACTGGGCACCTGGGCGTTGATGCTCTTCACGTTAGCCAATTTTTCAATCAGGGTCCGACTGAACCAGGACGCGTCTTTCATCACCTCTTCGATAGCCGCCACCAGCTCCAGCTCCGAGCGTTTGCGCTCGGTGATGTTCATCAGCACCAGCAGATAGCAAGGCTTGTCCTGGATGAGCACCGTATCGGCGGCGACCTCACAGTCGATGAGTTCGCCACCCTTCTTGTGCACCTTGACGTCGATGCTCGAGACAGCGGCGGCCTTTTCCAGCCGGGCAAACAGCGCGGCGCTGGCGTCCTTGTCGAGAAAGCCGATTTCCTCCACGGTTTTTCCCAGCAGCTCTTCGCTGGCGTAACCGGTGGTCTGGAGAAACGCCTCGTTGATTTCCAACAACTGCTGTTCAGCGCTGCACACCAGCGTGGGTACGGGCGACAGGCGGAACGACTTGGCAAAGCGCTCCTCGCTCTGGCGCAGAGCCGTTTCCGCCTTGCGTCGCGGCTCCATGTCCATGAAGGAAAACAGCATGCAGTCTTCGTCGTGCAGGTCCAGCGGCTGGCCGGCGACGATCACCTGTTTGCAGGTGCCGTCAGGCAATTTCAACTCGGCCTGCATTTGCGGAATGGTCGCGCCCTGCCCCAGGCGTTCGATGGCCAGGTCGCGTCTTTCGGCGGCTTCAAGCACGTCAAGCTCATAGACCGAACGCCCAATCACCTGCTCGCGACTGTAGCCGGTCATCTCCAGGAATCCCGGATTGACCTTGATGTAACGCAGGTCACTGAGGCGACAGATCACCGCTGGTGCCGGGTTGGCCCCGAAGGTTTTCTCGAAGCGCTGCTCGGCGCTGGCCCATTCGGTGGCATCGCTGAGGATCAGCACGAGAAGCTCCGGCTCGCCGTTGCGGTCGGCCAGCACCATGCTGCGGATCCGATGCACCCAGGTCCGATCCGGGTCGGCCTGGGGCGTGACTTCCACCAGCACATCGCTGAACTCATCGCCACGGGCAACCCGGGCGATGGGGTAGTTGTCGTCGCTCAGCGGGTGATTGTTGCGATAACGCAAATTGAAACGCCGGGCGTATTGCCTGGCCGTGGTGCCCAGCTCACTGAGATCCTTGACCCCGTGCATCGCCAAGGCCGCTGCGTTGGCCCAGGCAATGGTCTGGTCGACCTCGATCAACATCACCCCGTCGGACAGCCCGGCAATGATCTGCAGCAATTGACGACGGTTGGTATCGGTGGTCGGGACTTGCTGATTCATTGGGTCTCCATGTGGTCAGTAGGTTTCAAGCATGGATGCGTTGAAGGTTACGACCACATGGGTTTGCAATAGTGCATCGGCCCTTCAAGCCGCCATGCGCCCCTCGGCTATCGCTTGTGAGGCGGCCAGCATCGCTCGCAGCAACACTGCGCAACCGGCGGCGAGGTCGTCCGGGGCGGCGTTTTCGATTTCGTTGTGGCTGATACCCCCTTCGCAAGGCACGAAGATCATCCCGGCCGGGCCCAGTTCGGCGAGGAAGATCGCGTCATGACCGGCACCGCTGACGATGTCCAGGTGGGACAGGCCCAGCCCTTGGGCAGCGCCGCGTACGGCGTCGACGCAGCCCTTGTCGAAATACAGCGGCGGGAAATCGGCCGTGGGTTTCAAATCGAAGGTCAGGCCGTGCTGCTGGCAGGTGTCTTCGATCACCTGCTTGACCTCGGCAATCATCGAATCCAGCCGCGCCGGTTCCAGGTGACGAAAGTCCAGGGTCATGCGCACTTCGCCGGGGATGACATTGCGCGACCCCGGATAAGCTTGCAGGCACCCGACCGTGCCGCAGGCATGGGGTTGATGACCGAGGGCGGCGCGGTTGACGGCGCCGACGATGATCGAGGCGCCCACCAGGGCGTCCTTGCGCAGGTGCATCGGGGTCGGGCCGGCGTGGGCCTCGACGCCGCGCAAGGTCAGGTCGAACCATTTCTGCCCCAATGCGCCCATCACCACGCCGATGGTCTTGCCCTCGTCTTCGAGGATCGGCCCCTGTTCGATGTGCGCCTCGAAATACGCCCCCACCGGATGCCCGCTGACCGGGCGCGGGCCGGCATAGCCGATGGCATTGAGCGCCTGGCCCACGCTGATGCCCTCGGCGTCGACCTTGGCGAGGGTTTCTTCGAGGGTGAATTTTTCCGCGAACACGCCGGAGCCCATCATGCACGGGGCGAAACGCGAGCCTTCTTCGTTGGTCCACACCACCACTTCCAACGGTGCTTCGGTTTCGATGTTCAGGTCATTGAGAGTGCGTAGCACCTCCAGCCCGGAGAGCACGCCAAAGCAGCCGTCGAACTTGCCGCCAGTGGGTTGGGTGTCGATGTGGCTGCCGGTCATCACCGGTGGCAGGTTCGGATTGCGCCCCGGGCGACGGGCGAAGATATTGCCCACCGCATCGATGCTGACGGTGCAGCCCGCCGCCTGGGTCCATTGCACGAACAGGTCGCGGGCCTGGCGGTCGAGGTCGGTCAGGGCCAGCCGACACACACCGCCCTTGACCGTGGCACCGAGCTGGGCCAGGTCCATGAGCGATTGCCACAGGCGATCGCGATTGATGTGCGGGTGGGTGGATTGCAGGACGTCGATGGCTGCGTTCATGGGGATCTCCATTTTTTCAGGCATGTTTTCGGTGTACTTGAGGCCACTATCGCGAGCGAGCTCGCTCGCGATGAGGCCCTTCCTCACACCGCGGTTTTAGCGACGGATGGGCTCGCTCGCATACTGCACAACCCGTAATAAATCACCCCGCCCAGCGCCGAGCCGGTGAACCAGCCGTAGCTGTAGAACCAACTGAACGCATCGCTGCCCAGGGACAACAGCGTCAGCACCACCGGCACGCCAAAGGCGATGAAGCCATTCCAGTTCCACGCCGGGTAAGTGTCGTCGCGGTACAACCCGGCCAGGTCCAGTTGCTGTTTCTTGATCAGGAAATAATCCACCACCATGATCCCGGCAATCGGCCCCAGCAGGCTCGAATAACCCAGCAGCCAGTTGGAATAGACCGACTCCAGGCTGACCTCGGACACAATCAGGCCAAGCTTCTTCAGCAGTTCGTGGGCCATCAGCGCCAGCCCCACCAACCCGGTGAGCATCACCGCCTTGGTGCGACCGATCAGTTTCGGCGCAAGATTCTGGAAGTCGTTGGTGGGCGAGACGATGTTGGCGGCGGTGTTGGTCGAGAGCGTGGCGACAATGATCAGCACCATGGCCAGGGCCACCCATACCGGGCTCTGGATGTGCCCGATCAAGGTCACCGGGTCGGAGACGGTCACCCCCACCAGTTTTTCCGAGGCGGCGGTCATGACCACGCCGAGGGAGGCGAACAGGAACATGGTCAATGGCAGGCCAATGATCTGCCCCACGATCTGGTCTTTCTGACTCCTGGCATAACGGCTGAAGTCAGGAATGTTCAACGACAGCGTGGCCCAGAAACCGACCATGGCCGTCAGGCCGGCAAGGAAGTAGCTGGTCACGCCGGCGCCTTCGGGACGCTTGGCCGGGACCGCCATCAGTTCAGTCAACGAAACGTTGGGCAATGCCCACACCAACAGACCGACGCCCACCAGCACCAGCAGCGGCGCTGACAAGGTTTCCAGCCACTTGATCGACTCGGCACCGCGCAGCACCACCCACAGGTTGATGACCCAGAACACCATGAAGCCGATCACTTCGCCGGTGCCACCCAGGCTCTTCCAGCCTTCGAACACCGAGCCGAGAAACAGGTGGATCGCCAGCCCGCCGAACATGGTCTGGATGCCGAACCAGCCACAGGCCACCAGGGCGCGAATCAGGCACGGCACGTTGGAACCTATCACGCCGAAGGATGAGCGCAACAGCACCGGAAACGGAATGCCGTACTTGGTTCCGGCAAAGGCATTCAGGGTCAGGGGGATCAGCACGATGATGTTGGCAAACAGAATCGCCAGCAGCGCCTCGCCCACCGTCAGGCCGAAATAGGCGGTGAGCACGCCACCGAGGGTGTAGGTCGGCACGCAAATCGCCATGCCCACCCACAGTGCAGTGATGTGCCATTTGTTCCAGGTTCGCTCATGCACCTTGGTCGGCGCGATGTCGTGGTTATAACGGGGGCTGTCGAGGACGTCGCTGCCGGCTTCAAGCTCGAACAATCCGTCGCGCTCGGTCACTGTTGATCTGGTCATGTCCGCTCCACTGTTTTCATTATTTTTGCTCATCGACGGGCGATGGCCGGAGTACTTGCACGCGTGCTACCGACCACCCCGCCAGACCCACGACGGCACTCAATAACCGTGCCGGATAATGCGCTGAGCTGACCGGATGATCGATATAACCCTTTCAACCTTTTGATGTTTAACGTTTTAAAGCCACGTTGTTGCCTTGTTTCACTCCCTGCTTACCGCTCTTGAGGCTAGATGACCTTCACGCCCTGTCGAGGGGGAGATTCAAAGTGGTGCACCCCGGATCAACGCAAGGTGTCTAGACCGCACTTGCAACGCTTTCAAGCCGCTGATTTACCATGACAAATCTCGCTCAAATAACGATCCTGTCAAGTGCGTCAAAATGGTGAGCAGGCTCACCATTTTGGTGAATTTATAAATTAATCCTTTAATTTCAATAAGTTAATTAACGCATAAGCTTATAAAAAATAATCTTGCTCATTTCATAAACTCCAGCTAGCGTCTAATCCTGACAGTCGTGACAAGAATATAAACCGCCACGACTTTACCTACCGTGATCGATAAAACATAAAGAACCGGCAACAGTCGGTCATGCCTGCGAGGAACTCGGAATGTCTCTGTTGATCCGTGGCGCCACCGTTATTACCCATGATGAAAGTTATCGCGCCGATGTGTTTTGCGCCGACGGCGTGATCAAGGCCATTGGTGACAACCTGGATGTTCCGGCCGCTGTCGAAGTGCTCGATGGCGGCGGTCAATACCTGATGCCCGGCGGCATCGATCCCCATACGCATATGCAGTTGCCATTCATGGGCACGGTCGCCAGCGAGGACTTCTTCAGCGGCACGGCAGCCGGTCTGGCCGGGGGCACCACCTCGATCATCGATTTCGTGATTCCCAACCCCCAGCAATCGTTGATGGAAGCCTTTCACCAATGGCGTGGCTGGGCCGAGAAAAGTGCCAGTGACTACGGTTTTCACGTGGCAATCACCTGGTGGAGCGAGCAGGTTCGCGAAGAAATGGCCGAGCTGGTCAGCGATCATGGGGTGAACAGCTTCAAGCATTTCATGGCCTACAAGAATGCGATCATGGCGGCCGACGACACCTTGGTCGCAAGCTTCGAGCGCTGCCTGGAACTGGGCGCGGTGCCCACCGTGCACGCCGAAAACGGCGAACTGGTCTATCACCTGCAACGCAAGCTACTGGCCCAGGGCATCACCGGCCCCGAAGCCCATCCGTTGTCGCGCCCTTCGCAAGTGGAAGGCGAAGCCGCGAGCCGCGCCATCCGCATCGCCGAAACCCTGAGCACACCGCTGTACCTGGTGCATGTGTCGACCAAAGAGGCCCTGGACGAAATCACCTACGCCCGCAGCAAGGGCCAACCGGTCTACGGTGAAGTACTGGCCGGGCATCTGTTGCTGGACGACAGTGTTTATCGCGACCCCGACTGGCAGACCGCCGCCGGCTACGTGATGAGCCCACCCTTTCGCCCACGCGGGCATCAAGAGGCTCTCTGGCACGGCTTGCAATCCGGCAATCTGCACACCACCGCCACCGACCACTGTTGCTTCTGCGCCGAACAGAAGGCTGCCGGCCGCGACGACTTCAGCAAGATCCCCAACGGCACCGCCGGTATCGAAGACCGCATGGCCGTGCTCTGGGACGAGGGGGTCAACAGCGGCAAATTGTCGATGCACGACTTCGTCGCCCTCACCTCCACCAACACCGCGAAGATCTTCAACCTCTACCCGCGCAAAGGGGCGATCCGCGTCGGCGCCGATGCCGACCTGGTGCTCTGGGACCCACAAGGCAGCCGCACGATTTCCGCCAAGACCCACCATCAGCAGGTGGACTTCAACATCTTCGAAGGCAAGACCGTGCGCGGCGTGCCCAGCCACACCATCAGCCAGGGCCGGCTGGTGTGGGCCGACGGCGACCTGCGGGCCGAGCGCGGCGCCGGGCGCTACATCGAGCGGCCGGCGTATCCGGCGGTGTTCGATTTGCTGAGCAAGCGGGCGGAGTTGAACAAGCCAACCGCCGTGAAACGCTGAAATCCGGGCCTTTGAACGTTCCCACGCTCCGCGTGGGAATGCCTCTGGGGACGCTCCGCGTTCCGCTCTGGGACGCAGAGCGTCCCGGGCTGCATTCCCACGCAGAGCGCGGGAACGATCAAGGCAACGAAAAAAACCACTGCCCACCAGAGGCAGCACCTCAAACACCGTGAGGCCCACTCCATGATCCAGCCCTTGAGTCACCTCCCCCATTCCCAGGAAGACCCGGCCACCCTCGCCGCCCGCTTCAGCGACCTGGCGCCACCGCTCAATGCGCGCCAGGCCCACCTGGAAGCCTCCCGGTGCCTGTATTGCTACGACGCACCGTGCGTGAACGCCTGTCCAAGCGAAATCGATATCCCTTCATTCATCCGCAACATCCACCAGGACAACGTCCAAGGCGCGGCCCAGAAAATCCTCTCGGCCAACATCCTCGGCGGCAGTTGTGCCCGGGTCTGCCCCACGGAGATCCTTTGCCAGCAAGCCTGCGTGCGCAACAACGTCCATGAATGCGCGCCGGTATTGATCGGCCAGCTGCAACGCTACGCCGTGGATAACGCCCATTTCAGCGAACACCCGTTCAAACGTGCCGCCACCACTGGCAAACGCATCGCGGTGGTCGGTGCCGGCCCGGCGGGCTTGTCCTGCGCCCATCGCAGCGCGATGCACGGCCATGACGTGGTGATTTTCGAGGCCCGTGAAAAAGCCGGTGGTCTCAACGAATACGGGATCGCCAAGTACAAACTGGTGGACGACTACGCCCAACGTGAACTGGACTTCCTGTTGGAGATCGGCGGCATCGAAATCCGCCATGGCCAGAAACTCGGCGAAAACCTGAGCCTGAGCGACCTGCACCAGCAGTTCGACGCAGTGTTCCTCGGCCTCGGCCTGGCCGCCAGCAAACAACTGGGCCTGAGCGACGAACAGGCGCCGGGGCTGCTGGCCGCCACCGAATACATCCGCGAACTGCGCCAGGCCGACGACCTCAGCCAGTTGCCGCTGGCCGACCGCTGCATCGTGCTCGGCGCCGGTAACACCGCCATCGACATGGCCGTGCAGATGGCCCGCCTCGGCGCCCGAGACGTCAGCCTGGTGTACCGTCGCGGCCTGGAGGACATGGGCGCCACCGTCCATGAACAGGACATTGCCAAGGCCAATCAAGTGCGCCTGTTGACCTGGGCCCAGCCGCAACAGATCTTGCTCGACGACGCGGGGCATGTGCGCGGTATGCGCTTCTCCCGCACCCACCTGGAAAACGGTCGGCTGGTCATCGGCACCGACACCTTCGACCTGCCCGCCGACGCCATTTTCAAAGCCATCGGCCAAGCCTTCGATGACACCGCACTGGTGGACCCGCTGGCCCGGGAGCTCAAGCGCCAGGACGGGCGGATCCTGGTGGACGAACACCTGCGCACCAGCATTCCCGGTGTCTACGCCGGCGGCGATTGCACCAGCCTGGACCAGGACCTCACCGTGCAGGCCGTGCAGCACGGCAAGCTCGCCGCCGAGGCGATCAACGCTCAACTGATGCTCAACGTGGAGGCTGCGTAAATGGCCGATCTGTCGATTGTCTTCGCCGGCATCAAAGCCCCCAATCCGTTCTGGCTGGCCTCCGCGCCGCCCACCGACAAGGCCTACAACGTGGTCCGCGCCTTCGAGGCCGGCTGGGGGGGCGTGGTCTGGAAAACCCTCGGGGAGGATCCGGCGGCGGTGAACGTGTCGTCGCGCTACTCAGCCCATTACGGCGCCAATCGCGAGGTGTTGGGCATCAACAACATCGAGCTGATCACCGACCGTTCCCTGGAGATCAACCTGCGGGAAATCACCCAGGTGAAAAAGGATTGGCCAGACCGGGCGTTGATCGTGTCGCTGATGGTGCCCTGCGTCGAAGAATCCTGGAAACGCATCCTGCCGTTGGTGGAGGCCACCGGCGCCGACGGCATCGAGCTGAACTTCGGCTGCCCCCACGGCATGCCGGAACGCGGCATGGGCGCGGCGGTCGGCCAGGTGCCGGAGTACGTCGAGCAAGTAACCCGTTGGTGCAAGACCTATTGCTCGTTGCCGGTGATCGTCAAGCTCACGCCGAACATCACCGACATCCGCGTCGCCGCCCGGGCCGCCCATCGCGGCGGCGCGGATGCGGTGTCGTTGATCAACACCATCAACTCCATCACCAGCGTCGACCTCGACCGCATGGTCGCCCTGCCCAGCGTCGGCAGCCAGAGCACCCACGGCGGTTACTGCGGTTCGGCGGTCAAGCCCATCGCCCTGAACATGGTCGCCGAAATCGCCCGCGACCCACAGACCCACGGCTTGCCGATCTGCGGCATAGGGGGCATCGGCAGTTGGCGCGACGCGGCGGAATTCATCGCCTTGGGCAGCGGCGCGGTGCAAGTCTGCACCGCCGCAATGCTGCATGGCTTTCGTATCGTCGAAGAAATGAAGGACGGCCTGTCACGCTGGATGGACGAACACGGCCACGCCAACCTCCAGGCCTTCTCCGGTCGCGCAGTGAGCAACACCACCGACTGGAAGTACCTGGACATCAACTACCAGGTCATCGCAAAAATCGACCAAGAGGCCTGCATCGGTTGCGGTCGCTGCCACATCGCCTGCGAAGACACCTCACACCAGGCCATCGCCAGCCTCAAGCAAGCGGACGGCACACGCAAATATGAGGTGATCGATGAAGAATGCGTGGGCTGCAACCTGTGCCAGATCACCTGCCCGGTGCAGGACTGCATCGAAATGGTGACGGTGGACACCGGCAAGCCGTTCCTGGATTGGAACCATGATCCGCGTAATCCCTATCATGTGGCGGTTTGAAAGTTGAGGTGCCTGGGCTGACGCCATCGCGAGCAAGCTCGCTCCCACACTGGATCTCTGGCGTACACAACATCTGTGAACGACACAATCCCCTGTGGGAGTGAGCTTGCTCGCGATGAGGCCCTAAGCCACAGCACAAAACCTCAGGGCTCCCCCACCAGAAGCGCCCTATCCAACTAACAGTTCTGTTAGTAGACGGCCTCCCAAAAATATCCGAGTCTGACACAGCCCAGTTCGCCAAGCAGAACCCAGCCCATGTCAGCGCCGCCAATGAAAATACTGTGCCGCTATCAATATGACCCACTGGATCGCCTCGTAGGCTTGAAGCCTCTGGAGAGCCCAGGCACCCAACGTTTCTATCAAGAAGACGAGTTGGTTAACGAGATAGAGGGTGAGTCGCAGCTGACGATCATGCGTCACGGCCCCCAGCCGCTGGCGCAACGATCAGGCACCGACGACGACGCCGCTGAGACGACGCTGTTGGCAACGGATCAACAACGTTCGTTGCTCAGGACAGTGGCGGATGCGCACTCGCAACAGATGGTCTATACCGCCTATGGTTATCGCCCTGGGGAAAGCGGTTTGAGTTGCCTGCTCGGTTTTAATGGGGAGCGTCCTGACTCGATAACCGGTCATTATTTGTTGGGACAGGGTAATCGGGCTTTTAATCCGGTGTTGATGCGGTTCAATAGTCCGGATGAGTTGAGTCCTTTTGGGGAGGGGGGGATTAATGCGTATGCTTATTGTGGGAATGATCCGATTAATCAATATGATCCGAGTGGGAATTACAAAGTATGGAATATCCCAATAAGTTATCCAAATAGATACTCAACATTCACAATCCAATCCACCATTATTTCCCGCCCCACTGCTTCCCGACCCATTCTTATAGGGCGAGTTAACCCAACGAGGAATTTGCTAGCCAATTCCCGATCAACTTCGGCCACGCCAGCTGCCAATCCTATTACTAATGCGACCCATATGAGATTTAGAATATTGCTTCCTGAGGGCGAGCCTAGAGGATTCAGTTCTCACCATACCGGCCAACAACCCCCACAGCAAAAATCCAGTCTAAATCACGCAAGAAAGCGCCAAGCGGCTGGACACTTTTACGATGAAGTCGTAGGTGGATGGATAGAAAAATACCCCAACAGACGTATATCGATAGATACAACGGAATTCGATGCCGCCACTGCAAATCTGGAAGCGCTTAGAGAAAAAAGGGCCGAGCCGGAATTGATCATCCAGGAGGCCGCGAGAGTCCAAAGGCTTCGGCTGGACCTGAAAATAATCTCTCTAAGGAAAATGGGATTTGAAACCGGAATCACTCTCAGAAAGAAACGAGGAGGAAAAACCGAGAAAATTCGCAGACAATAGAGCGTGAAACACCGCTATCCAACTTCATCAGCTACCGCCCCCCCATAGCGCCCGAACTACGGCTCCAACCCAATCCCCCGCAAAATCACACTGGTCACGGTCTGCACCGCCCGCTCGAACTGCATGTCCGACAGCGGCTGGTGGTCGTTGAGAATGTTGATCTGGTGGTCGAAGTCGGCGTAGTGCTGGGTCGAGGCCCAGATCATGTAGAGCAGGCTTGAGGGTTCTATCGGGAGGATGCGTTTGTCTTCCACCCATTGGCGGATCTTCGCTTCCTTCATCTTGGCCCAGTCGTAGAGGCTGGCGTCCAAGGCCTGGCCCAGGGTCGGGGCGCCGTGGATGATTTCGTTGGCCCAGACTTTCGAGCCGTAGGGGCGGCTGCGGGAGTGGTTCATCTTGGCGCGGATGTAGCTGCTGAGCACCACCCGGGGGTCGTCGAACATTTCGAAGCACAAGGCGTCCTGCTTCCAGACCTCCAGCAGGTCGAACAGCACGGCGCTGTACAGTTCGCTCTTGGTGCTGAAGTAGTAGTGCAGGTTGGAACGGGGCAATTGCACTTCGGCGGCGATGTCGGCCATGGCGGTGCTGCCAAAGCCTTTTTCGGCAAAGACCTTCTCGGCGGCCAGCAGGATTTTCTCGACGTTACTGCGACGAATCTCGATCTTGTGATTGCCCATGAGGGCTCCCTGGGGACAGCGTTGACCAAGGTTAGCATTCACTCACTTTCGATAACACTGGGGGCTCGCTCCCTATTTGACCGTGCATGTTCAGGCGGATGTACATAGTGCCCTTGTGGCGAGGGAGCTTGCTCCCGCTGGACTGCGAAGCAGGCCCAAGTTCTTTGTTTCAGCACAATTTTTTTGGGGCGGCTTCGCCACCCAGCGGGAGCAAGCTCCCTCGCCACGGGGGGTTATGTCGGCTGACGGGTTTCGATGTTGTCCAGTGCACGGTTGGCAAGCAGGCTGCCCAGTTCGATCAGTTGTTGGATGCCTAGGAGGAAATGCCGGCGTGAACCATCCAGGTCGAAAGCCAGGTCACTGACCATGACATTGGCCGAGGCCAGGGTTTCGCTGAGGTTGGCGAGCAGGCTTTCGGTGTCGACGTTTTGGATGACGGTGAAGAGTTGGACGGGCGCAGTTGCTGCTTCGGGTTTGTCCGGTTTTGGGTTGAGGTAGTAGTCGAGGGCGCGCTCAGCGGCTTCGTCGAGTTTCTTGCGCGGTGACGTGGGATCGGTATTAGGTGGATTCGGGGTTGCTTTGAACATGATGAAACTCCAGATGAGAAAGTTGGAGCCATCACTCTCGCTACCAAACGAAGGGTGGTGGCCATACGAAGGTTGGTAGACCGGTCATCTGGCACCCGGCGCGTCCGAGGACGCCCTACGCATGACCACCATAAAGCAGAGGCGTAAAAATCTTCTGCATCAGGTGCACTTGCGCCAGAAAAAACCGGGCTACCAAACCCGATCGCTGATTCATCAGCGACCCGGAAACGATAAAACCCGACCGCCAGGCGCACAAGCCGGCGGATTCTGGCGCAGGTGTAGGCAATGGCGCAAGACAACGTAGCCCGATCCAGAACGATCCTACATTCGGATAAACACTGCCCTGTTTGGACTGGAAACACGGGTTAACAAACGCCTGCCGATCGGGTCGCGGAGGCGCTGGAAGATCGTTCCTCACGCTCCGCGTGGGAATGCCGCCAGGGACGCTCCGCGTTCCGCTTCTGGAAGGTGACGCAGAGCGTCACGGGATGCATTACCACGCAGAGCGTGGGAACGATCGGGTCGCGGCGGCTGTGGAAGATCGTTCCTCACGCTCCGCGTGGGAATGCCGCCAGGGACGCTCCACGTTCCGCTTCTGGAGGTGACGCAGAGCGTCACGGGCTGCATGCCTACGCAGAGCGTGGGAACGATCTACACTTGGGCCTGCTTCGCAGTCCAGCGGGAGCAAGCTCCCTCGCCACAGGAGACTTCTTCGTCTGTTAGATCGTGGGCATTCGACTAATGTCTTAGACCAGTCATCGCACAACCAACCCCGCGCAACGCGCCCTCAGAGTCCCGCACAGGCCTGGCGTCAAAGCCTTCTATCTTCACTTCGCTCACCTGCAACCATTGAAATGCCTCATTTTGAAGCACCCTCGGCTTGGACAATTCCGATAATGGCCAGTTGACAACGACGTGCGGCTTCCAAATAATCGCCCTCATGTTGTACGACGACGTATAACAAATAAAAACAACAAAAAAGTAGGGAGCGTCATAGTGAGCACACGTGTCCGTTTTTCGCCCGAGCACCGTCCAAACCACCGTACCCTTCTCAACACCAGCCCTGCACTGATCCTGCTCGGTTGCAGCAGCCTGTCTCTGTTTCTCCCGATGACCGCCAGCGCCGAAGGCTTCGTCGATGATGCCAAAGCCACGCTGAACCTGCGCAACGCCTATTTCAACCGTAACTTCACCAACCCGAACAATGCCCAAGGCAAAGCCGAGGAATGGACCCAGAGTTTCATCCTCGACGCCAAGTCCGGTTTCACCCAGGGCGTGGTCGGTTTCGGCGTGGACGTGCTCGGCACGTACTCGCTCAAGCTCGACGGCGGCCGTGGCACGGCAGGTACGCAATTGCTGCCGGTGCATGACGATGGTCGCCCCGCCGATGACTTCGGTCGCCTGGGTGTCGCCCTCAAGGCCAAGGTGTCGAAGACCGAATTGAAAGTCGGCGAATGGATGCCAGTGCTGCCGATCCTGCGCTCCGACGACGGCCGTTCCCTGCCGCAAACCTTTCGTGGC